>CAMLRA010000067.1 GCA_946482325.1 uncultured Chromatiaceae bacterium
GCCTTCAAAGTGCTGTAACAGCATTTCGTTCAGTTCGCTGACGCGCTGCACAGTACGGAAAAACCGTTTCATCATCCGTTCAACTGAGGCTTTGCCGTCATCGCCAAAACCGAGCCAACGGGCGACTGCGGGCTGATAATCAAACAAAATACGGTTTTCATTGCGACCGGCTTCCAGATGCAGCGCAAAGCGCATCTGCCACAGGTACGCCTCACATTCCATCAGCTCCTGATATTCATCTTCGGTCAGGTAGTGATGCGCGACCAGTTCGCGCATGGTGCGGGTGCGGAAATGTTTTTTCGCCACCCAGCCGACGGTCTGAATGTCACGCAGCCCGCCCGGATTGGCTTTTAAATTCGGTTCCAGATTGTAGGCGGTACCATGGTACTGTGCATGCCGACCTTGTTGCTCGTGGCGTTTAGCCTGGAAAAAGTCTTTACTTGGCCAAAAGCTGTCTTTACTGACTTCCAGCGCCAGTTGTTCAAACAGTGGCTGATTGCCGGTTAGGAAACGCATTTCCATCAGGTTGGTGGCGATCGTAATGTCGTCACGGCCAAGTGTCAGGGTTTCTTTGATGCTGCGGACGCTGTGGCCAACTTCGAGGCGTAAATCCCACAGAATAGTGACAAACTGGCCAATTTGTTCCTGCTGCTCGCGGCTTAAGCGCGATTCGGTCAGGATCAATAAATCAATGTCGGAGTAGGGGTGGAGTTCACCGCGGCCATAACCGCCCACAGCGATTAACGTCAGCCCTTTGTGCTGATGCAGCTGATAATGGCGCCACAGTTGCTGCAGCACCTCGTCGATAAAACGGGCGCGGGCCCGCACCAATGTTGCCACACTTTGCGTGGCAGATGCGACTTTCAGCCAGTCGAGAAAGTCACTGAAATGTTTTTTATAACCGTCGAGGGTAAACTGGCCCGGGACTGTTTTTTCAAAGACCATAGCCGTTGTCATGCGCTGTTACCCTGTGCTGACAGGGACTGCGCTCAGGCGTCCGCTGTCAGGATCCGCTCAATAGTGTCATCTGATCGCAACGTCAGAATTTCACAACCCGTGTCCGTCACCACAATAGTGTGTTCGAACTGCGCAGATAAACTACGATCTTTCGTTACAACCGTCCAGCCGTCTTTCAGTAATTTACTATGACGCTCACCAGCGTTGACCATAGGTTCCACCGTCAGGCACATGCCGGTTTTCAACACCTCACCGGTGTTTGGCCGGCCGTAGTGCAGCACTTGCGGGTCTTCGTGGAAAATTTCGCCGATGCCATGACCGCAATATTCCCGCACGATTGAATAGTTGTGCTTTTCAGCATGTACCTGAATCACATGGCCGATGTCGCCCAGACGTGCGCCATTTTTGACTTTTTTCAGGCCCAGATACAGACACTCTTGTGTGACCCGGATCAGCCGGTCTGCCAGAATACTTGGCTTGCCAACGACAAACATTTTGGAGGTGTCGCCATGAAAGCCGTCTTTAATGACCGTAATGTCGATATTGACGATATCGCCGTCTTTGAGCACTTTGTCATCCGCCGGAATGCCGTGACAAATCACATGGTTAACTGAGGTACAAATTGATTTGGGGAAACCGTGGTAATTCAGCGGCGCCGGGATCGTTTTTTGTACATTGACCATATAATCGTGGCAAATGCGGTCCAGCTCGCCAGTCGTCACGCCCGGTTTGACATAAGGCTCGATCATTTCCAGCACTTCTGCGGCCAGACGGCCTGCAATGCGCATTTTTTCGATTTGTTCCGGGGTTTTGATCGTGGCGGCCATCAGGTTCTCTCTGCTGTAAAACTACACAATTCATTGTGTTTGCGGGGCGCCTATGGTATAAAGCGCGCCGCAATTTGGCAAATAAAGCCGACGAAATTCTGCAAAGATCAGTCAGCGCCAAGATTGCACAACCAAACTTAAGTTAAACAACACACATACATCGTCACATAAACCGGGGTGCTGAAGCATGCTTCAGTCGGATTTATGGGGTGTATGGAGGCCTAACCCCTTATTAAGGAATTACTCAAATGGCTAAAGTTTCAATGCGCGATATGCTCCAGGCGGGCGTACATTTCGGTCACCAAACCCGTTACTGGAACCCAAAAATGAAGCCTTTCATTTTCGGCGCCCGTAACCGCGTTCACATCATCAACCTGGAAAAAACAGTTCCAATGATGAACGACGCGCTGGCTTTCATCCAGTCAGTGGCTGCGAAGAAAGGCAAAATCCTGTTCGTAGGTAC
Source organism: uncultured Chromatiaceae bacterium (assembly GCA_946482325.1). The sequence continues at coordinate 2,248 of CAMLRA010000067.1, forward strand.
CAAACGCGCTGCTTCTGAAGCAATCAAAGACGCTGCAAAACAAGCTGATCAGTACTACGTCAACCACCGCTGGTTAGGCGGTATGCTGACTAACTGGAAAACTGTGCGTCAGTCCATCAAACGTTTAAAAGACCTGGAAGCTCAGAGCCAGGACGGTACTTTCGACAAGCTGACCAAAAAAGAAGCTCTGGACCGTACCCGTGAAATGGACAAACTGGAGAAGAGCTTAGGCGGTATCAAAGACATGGGCGGTCTGCCAGACGCTCTGTTCGTTATCGATGCTGACCATGAACACATCGCGATCAAAGAAGCTAACAACCTGGGTATTCCAGTAGTTTCTATCGTTGATACCAACTCTGATCCAAAAGGTGTTGATTTTGTTATCCCAGGTAACGATGACGCGATCCGCGCTATCCAGCTGTACCTGAGCGCCGTTAACGCTGCTATCGCAGAAGGCCGTGATAAAAACATCGAAGTTCAGGCTGAAGCCGACAACTTCGTTGCAGCTGAGTAATACAGCTGCATGGGGTCTGTCATCTGATTGACCCCATTCACCTTTTAATCTGACAGGGGCTTAGCCCCTGTTTGTCTAACCCGATTGAAACGAGGAATTCCCCATGGCCGTAACAGCCGGACTGGTAAAAGAATTACGCGAGCGCACTGGCGCTGGCATGATGGACTGCAAAAAAGCCTTAGAAGAGACCAACGGTGATATCGAAGGCGCAATCGAATTAATGCGTAAAAACGGTCAGGCCAAAGCTGCCAAGAAAGCAGGCCGGATCGCTGCTGAAGGTACTGTACTGACTCGCGTTGGTAACGGTTATGCAGTTGCAATTGAATTTAACTGTGAAACAGATTTCGTTGGCCGTGACGCTAACTTCCTGGCATTCGCCAATGCCGCTGCTGATCTGGCACACGCCAACAAGCTGTTCACTGTAGAAGCCTTAAGTGCTGCTGCTCTGGGCGACGCGACTGTTGAAGAAGCCCGCGCGACACTGGTTGCTAAAATCGGTGAAAACATCGCTATCCGTCGTATCTCTGTAGCTCAGGGCGATGTGATCGGTCAGTACACGCACTCAGGCCGTATCGGCGTGTTGGTGGTACTGGAAGGTGGTAACGAAGAAGTGGCAAAAGACGTTGCAATGCACGTTGCTGCGAACAACCCTTCATTCCTGACTCCAGATTCAGTTCCGGCTGAAGTTGTAGCAAAAGAACAGGAAATCCAGATCGAAATCGCTATTAACAGCGGCAAGCCAAAAGAAATCGCTGAGAAGATGGTTGCAGGCCGGATGACGAAGTTCACTGGCGAAGTTTCTCTGACTGGTCAGCCATTCGTGAAAGACCCAGCCATCACTACCGGTGACTTCCTGAAGCAACACGGCGCGAAAGCTGTTAGCTTCATCCGTCTGGAAGTAGGCGAAGGCATCGAGAAGCAGGAAACTGACTTCGCAGCTGAAGTTGCTGCTCAAATCGCTGCAGCGAAGAAATAATCGCGCTTCAGCATGCTGCTGAAACCGACTACACTAACCGCGACTGGCTTGCCAGCCGCGGTTTTTTTTAAGTGAAACCTGTGCAAACTTCGGGTCATCCGCAAGTCGCATCACAGCTGTTTCACTGCATTCTATGAATTTAACTGACCAGCACAATGGGGATCCTATGAGCATCAATCCAAAACCTACCTACAGAAGAATCCTGTTAAAACTCAGTGGTGAGGCCCTGATGGGCGATGAAGGCTTTGGTATTGATCCCAAAGTGCTGGACCGGATGGCCGCCGAAATCAAAGAGCTGGTTGAACTGGGCATTCAGGTGGGTATCGTGATTGGCGGTGGCAACATTTTCCGCGGTGAAGGCTTAGCCAAAGCCGGTATGAACCGTGTGGTCGGCGACCATATGGGGATGCTGGCGACCGTGATGAACGGCCTGGCGATGCGCGACGCGCTGCACCGTGCATTTGTCAACGCCCGTCTGATGAGTGCATTCCCACTCAACGGCGTTTGTGATAATTACAGCTGGGCCGAAGCCATCAGTTTATTGAAATCAGGCCGCGTGGTGATCTTCTCTGCCGGCACCGGTAACCCGTTTTTTACTACAGATTCTGCAGCCTGTTTACGCGGCATCGAAATTGAAGCCGATGCAGTGTTAAAAGCGACAAAGGTTGACGGCGTGTATTCTGCCGATCCGGTGAAAGACCCGACTGCCACACTATATAGCAGCCTGACTTATGATGAAGTTTTATCAAAAGAGTTAAAAGTCATGGACTTAGCAGCATTTACTCTGGCGCGTGACCACAACCTGCAGATCCGTGTGTTTAACATGAACAAACCAGGTGCACTGAAGCGCGTGACGATGGGCGAAGCTGAAGGTACAGTGATCGACCACGCTGAAAATTTACAGTAAACTACCGGCACTTTTTTCGAGCCGAAAGTACGCGAAGGAACAACCAAGTGATCAACGATATTCTGCAAGACAGCAAAACCCGGATGGAAAAAAGCGTTGAAGCGCTAAAAAGCCAACTGTCGAAAATCCGCACCGGCCGTGCTCACCCGAGCCTGCTTGATGGTATTCAGGTTTCTTATTACGGTGTAGATACGCCACTGCGTCAATGCGCGAATGTATCTGCGGAAGACTCCCGCACCCTGATGATCACGGTCTTTGATCGTTCAATGATTCAGGCGGTGGAAAAAGCCATTATGCAATCTGACTTAGGATTAAACCCGATTGGTGCTGGTACCAGTATCCGTGTGCCATTACCAGCGCTGACTGAAGAGCGTCGTCGTGACCTGGTCAAAGTGGTGCGTGGTGAAGCTGAGGGTGCTCGGGTTGCGGTACGCAACATCCGTCGTGATGCCAACGCTGACTTTAAAGCGTTACAAAAAGACAAAGAAATCAGTGAAGACGATGAACGCCGCGCAGTGGATGAAGCGCAAAAGCTGACAGACTTATTCATCAAGAAAATTGATGAAGTTCTGGCAGCCAAAGAAAAGGAACTCATGGAAGTCTGATGACTGTCCATGGCTGATGGAAAGCGCCGTGCAGACCCCTTCGCGGCGCTTTTTTGTTGATAAAAACAGCATTTCATGCGGAACTCTCGACGGATGACAATTTCAAGCACGACGATGGATCAGGCGCTGCCCCGACATGTTGGCATCATTATGGATGGCAACGGTCGCTGGGCGGAACGGCAAGGCAAACCAAGGGTTTGGGGCCACAAAAAAGGTGTGGACGCAGTGCGTCGTGCCGTCAGTTTTTGCCGCCGGCTGAATATTCCTTCGTTAACTCTGTTTGCTTTTAGCAGTGAAAACTGGCGTCGGCCGGAAGATGAAGTCAGCAGCCTGATGGAACTCTTTATGTTTGTGCTGCAAAAAGAAATCAAACTGCTGCATAAAAATCAGGTCCGGTTAAAAATCATCGGTGATTTATCGCGTTTCAGCAGTAAGTTACAAACCAAAATCGCTGAAGCAGAAGCTTTGACTGCCGGTAATACTGGCCTGACTCTCAATGTCGCGGCGAACTACGGTGGCCGCTGGGATATTGCTCAGGCCGCGCAACAACTGGCCCATCAGGTTGCCGCCGGGACTTTGCGTGCCGATGATATCGACGAAAAATTACTCGCCAGCCATATCCAAATGCACGACCAGCCGGAACTGGACCTGATGATCCGCACCGGTGGTGATATCCGCATCAGTAACTTTTTGCTGTGGCAGGCTGCCTATGCGGAACTGCTTTTTATTGATACCTTATGGCCAGATTTTGACGATCAGGTGTTTGCTGACGCTATTGCCAGTTTTGTCAGCCGCGAACGTCGTTTTGGCTGCACCGGTGCGCAAATTCGCGAGCTGGCCGCAGCAACTGTACAAGGATAACGATTTTGTTTAAACAACGGGTGATCACAGCTTTAGTGCTGGCACCGCTGGCGCTTGGTGCGGTGTTTTATTTACCGCCAGTCGGCTTTGCTATTTTTCTCGCAACTGCTTTTTCAGTGGCAGCCTGGGAGTGGGCCGGTTTTTGTGGCTGGCATACCCTGAGCAGTAAAACCGCTTTCACCACACTAATTGCAGTGTTGTATGGTGCGGTATACCTTGCGACACCGGCCGCTTTGCACTGGCCGGTTCAAAGTAATTACACCGTTGAGGCTTTGCTGTGGCTTGGCGTGATTTGGTGGTTAGTCGCCGTCTTGCTGGTCCTGAGTTTTCGCACGTCACAACAATTTTGGGCAGAATCTCGCGCTATCAAAATTTTAATGGGGATTCTGACTTTGGTGCCAAGCTTCACGGCTATTTGGCTGGTACGGCAAGTCAATTATGAGCAATCCAGTTTTACCGGCGCCTGGCTGATTTGCCTGATGCTGGGGCTGGTCTGGGCAGCTGATATCGGTGGTTATGTCATTGGTAAACCCTTTGGCAAGCATAAACTGATGCCGGACGTCAGCCCCGGGAAGACGCTGGAAGGATTTGCCGGTGGCTTGTTGTTTGTCTTGCTGTTAGTCACTGCTGTAGCGGTCAGCCAGCAATGGCCGGAGCAAACCGCATTATGGTTTGGAGCTGCAGTGATCCTGACTATTTTGTCGGTGTTCGGCGATTTGTCAGAAAGTATGTTTAAGCGTGTTGCAGGTTTAAAAGACAGCGGCAGTATTTTCCCGGGCCACGGCGGGATGTTGGACCGGATTGACAGCCTGACGGCAACAGCACCGTTATTTGCCATTTTTGTCGCGCTGTTTGGTGGCTTCTGATGCCTAAACAGGTGGTGATTTTAGGCGCGACCGGTTCCATTGGTTGCAGCACGCTTGATGTAATAGCGCAGCATCCGGATTTGTATCAGGTACTGGCACTGACCGGTGGAAAACGCGTTGATGTGCTGCTGCAGCAATGTATCCGGTTCAGACCGCGCTATGCAGCCTTAACAGATGCCGCCGATGCTGCAGAGTTACGCCGGCAACTGCAACAAGCCGGGGTGTCCACCGAGGTGCTCAGCGGTGCGCAGGCGCTGGCGGACCTCGCAGCGCATCCGGACGCCGATATTGTGATGGCGGCTATTGTCGGCGCTGCAGGTTTGCTACCAACCCTTGCGGCGGTAAAAGCCGGTAAGACAGTGTTGCTGGCAAACAAAGAAGCACTGGTGATGAGCGGCGAGCTGTTTATCCGCGCCGTACAGCAGCATCATGCTACCTTGCTGCCGATCGACAGCGAACACAATGCTATTTTCCAGTGCCTGCCGGCGCCTTTACAACAGCACTGTTATCAAAGCGAATTGGCGATAGCGGGTATAGCCAAAATCCTGCTGACCGGCAGCGGGGGGCCGTTCCGGCAAAAACCGCTTGCTGAATTTGACCAGATCACGCCAGAGCAGGCGGTCGCCCACCCGAACTGGAGTATGGGCAAAAAGATTTCGGTCGACAGTGCCACTATGATGAATAAGGGCCTCGAATTTATCGAAGCACGCTGGTTGTTTAACTGTGCGGTCAGCGACATTCAGGTGGTGATTCATCCACAAAGTATTATCCATTCAATGGTGCAATATACCGACGGAACTGTGCTGGCACAGCTTGGTAATCCGGATATGCGTACTCCTATTGCCCATGCACTGGCGTTCCCCGAGCGCATCGCGTCCAATGTCAAACCGCTGAACTTTTTTGATGTACCGGCTTTTACTTTCGAAGCGCCGGACTATAGCCGTTACCCTTGTTTATTGCTGGCGCAGCAGGCCTGTGCCGCCGGGCAGGGCGCTACTACGGCGTTAAATGCGGCGAACGAAATTGCGGTTGAGGCTTTTTTAAACCGGCAAATCCGTTTTCCGCAAATCGCAGCACTTAACGAGCGAGTACTGGCGCATTTCGCCGCCAGTAAAGTGGCTGAATTGGAAGAGATTTTAGCGCTGGATGCTCAGGCCCGTAGTTATTCGCAGTTGTTGTTGAAGGATTTCATCTGATGCCTGATTTTCTGTGGAATTTGCTGAGTTTTGTGGTAGCACTGGGTTTGCTGGTGACGGTGCACGAATTTGGTCATTTTTGGGTGGCACGTAAAAACGGCATCCTGGTCAAACGTTTTTCGATTGGCTTTGGTAAAACTCTGTTCAGCTGGCGCGATAAACAAGGCACGGAGTTTGTTATCGCTGCTATTCCACTTGGCGGTTATGTCCGGATGCTGGATGGCCGTGTCGACCCGGTCTTACCGCAGTTCGCCGACTTAGCCTTCGACAGTAAAACAGTGCCACAGCGCATGGCGGTGATTGCCGCCGGCCCGGTCGCCAATTTCCTGTTTGCCATTTTTGCCCTGATGCTGATGTATCTGATTGGTGTGCCGAGTTTGCGCCCTGTGGTGGCAGAGGTCACTCCGGATTCAATTGCCGCCAGAGCTTATGTCCCAAATCAGCAGATTGTTGCGGTCAATGGCGAAACAGTACAAGACTGGCAAGGTGTCCAGCTGTTATTGCTCGAACAAATTGGCCGTGACAGCGTCACGCTGACAATGGCGGATGATGTTGACAGCCCCGGAGCTGAAGTTCAGCTGGATTTAACCGGCTGGAAGTTTGATCCGGAACATGATTCGGTGTTTGGTAGTCTGGGCATAGTGCCGGTGCAGGCGAAACCTTTGCTCGAAGTTGGTCTGGTCCAGCCAAACAGCCCTGCTGCCGCAGCAGGGTTGCAATTAGACGACAAGTTGCGGGTGCTTGAAGGTGTGGCACTGACCGACTGGGCCAGTATGGTCAAAGTCATTCAGAACAGTCCGGGCAAAACGCTTACGCTGCTAATTGAACGTTCTGGTCAGCCAATGACGTTGAGCGTGACGCCAGCGTCGCAGCAAACCGCCGACGGTTTCCACCAGGGCTTCCTTGGCGTGTCGCCAAAGGTACAACCGGTTGACCCGCAGTATATACGTAACCTGCAATACGGCCCGCTGGAAGCAGTCTGGCAGGGCATACAAAAAACCTGGCAACTGGTGCGCTTAAGCTTTTCGATGGTTGGCAAACTGATTTTTGGTGATGTGTCGGTCAAACATTTAAGCGGGCCTATTTCGATTGCCCAGGGCGCCGGTAGCAGTGCAGACCTTGGTTTGATTGCGTTTTTGTCCTTTCTGGCTTTAATCAGCGTCAATCTTGGCGTGGTAAATTTACTGCCGCTGCCTATTTTGGACGGCGGCCATTTAATGTATCTTGTCGTGGAACTAATACGCGGCAGGCCGGTCTCTGAGAAAGCGCAGGAGACAGGTTTTAAAATCGGAGCCTTCGTTCTGCTGATGTTAATGGGAATTGCGCTGCTCAACGATATTTCTCGTTTGTAATAACTAATCATAAGTAGTCCAAAACAATGACAATTAAACGATTAGTAGCTGCGATGTGGCTGGCCTCTGCCAGCGCGTCGGTGCTCGCTGAACAATCTTTTACTGTACAAGACATTCAGGTGGAAGGCTTACAACGCGTCGCTTTAGGTGCAGCCCTGAATAATTTGCCGTTTAACATCGGTGACACAGTTACAGAATACACCTTATCTAAAAGTATCAAGACCTTATATGCAGCCGGCCATTTTGATGAAATCACAGTGCTGCGCGATGGCAATGCCATCATTTACCGGGTCAAAGAACGTCCGACCATCAATGCCGTAGAATTTGACGGCAACAAAGACATCAAAGAAGAGCAGTTACAGGAAAGTCTGACCAACCAAAAAATTATCGTTGGTGAACAGCTGGATAAAACCATTATCCGTGAACTGGAAAATGGTCTGACCGAATTCTTTCACGGCGTTGGTAAATATAACGCCAAAGTTGAGATCAAACTGACGTATCTGCCGCGGAACCGCGTCAATCTGAAGCTGGAATTTAAAGAAGGCGATGCCGCCTCGGTCCGTCAAATCAATATCGTTGGTAATGAGCTGTTCAGCGATGAAGAGATCATGAAAGACATCGAGTCGATGGTCGATTTGCCTTGGTGGCGTTTTATGTCTTCTGACCGCTATCAGAAAGATACGCTGAAGGGCGACCTGGAAAAAATTCGTAGTTTCTATCTGGACCGCGGTTATCTGCGTTTTGATATTGAAGCCAACACTGTAGCAGTCAGCCCGGACAAAAACTCTGTGTATGTCACGCTGCAAGTCACAGAAGGCGTGCAATACACGATTAAAGGTATCGAATTTGTTGGTGACCTGATTGGTCAGGATGAACTGATCAAAGCCATGTTGCCGTTAAAAGACGGCCAGCTCTACAATGGCGCCTTGGTGACTTATACCGAAGAAAGTATTGCCAAATTCCTGGCAAGCTTCGGTTATGCCAACTCTAAAGTCCGCACCAGCACCAATATTAATGACGACACCAAAGAAGTGGCGTTGTCGATTAATGTCGCTCCGGGCAAACGTGTTTACGTCAACCGTATTTCGGTGACAGGTAATGCCTCGACTAAAGACGAAGTTATCCGCCGTGAAATGCGCCAGATGGAAGGTTCCTGGTTATCGAATGACCGGCTGGAAATGTCCAAACTCTTTATTCAGCGCCTGCCATACATCGAAAAAGTTGAGTTTGAAACCAAAGACGTGCCGGGCGTGGATGATAAAGTCGATGTGACTTTTAAAATTAAAGAACGGCCGTCAGGCAGTTTCAACGCTGGTGTGTCTTTTGGTAGCTACCAGGGGCTGGCGTTCCAGTTCGGCGTTGAACAACAAAGTTTCCTCGGCAGCGGTAACTCGGCTGGTATTAGTTTTAATACCAACAAGTACCAGAAATCCGTCAATTTGTCTTTTACAGACCCGTATTTCACATTGGATGGCGTGAGTCTCGGTGGCTCAGTGTTTTACTCCGACTTCGACGGCAGTCGCGCAGGCCTTGAAGCGTATAACCAGAAGAGTTACGGCACAGGGGTGAACTTCGGTTATCCGCTGAACGACTTTAACCGGTTGAATTTTGGCGCCAACGTGGTGTGGAACGACATCAATTCCATTCAGGAATTTGACCAAATCCGTCACTTCCGTGGTGTATTGATTGACGCAGCCAATCCTGATGCCGCCTACAAGTTCACTAACTATGAACTGCTGGCTGGTTGGGTGATGAGTACCTTAAACCGCGGTACTTTCCCTACGGACGGCACTTACCTTGGTGCGAACATTAAAGTCACGACACCAAATTCGGACTTAACCTACTTCAAAACTAACTTTGAAGCGCGGCACTATATCCCTCTGAGCAGTGACCACGCCTGGTCGTTCCTCAGTAAGCTGGAGTTGGGTTACGGGAACGGTTATGGCGATGAGAATGGTTATGATCACACGCTGCCATTTAACGACAGTTTCTACGCCGGTGGTCAGAACTTCCGTGGTTTTGAAAACCGTGTCATAGGTCCGCGCGCCGTGTATCGCTACGTCAGTGCTATTCCGGGTTTACCGGATCCGTTTAATGGTGCATCTGGTGGCGGCCTGCCAAATTCGTCAAAGTATGATACCTATCAGGTCTCGCGCCGCTCCTTCGGTGGTAATGCGATGGCGATCGGTACGCTTGAACTCATCACACCAACCCCATTCCTGAAAGAAGATTATGCCAACTCAGTACGGACCAGTTTGTTCGTTGATGCCGGTAACGTCTGGGATACAGAATTTGACATCAGCCGCTACGACGGCTTGACGCAGGCACTGGATTCTTCGTACTACCAGCCGGGTTTGCTGGATTATTCAGATGCAGGTATGATGCGCGTTTCGGCCGGTTTAACAGTGCAATGGATCTCTCCGATGGGCCCATTAACCTTTAGTCTCGCGAAGATCATCCGCAAATATGAAGGTGATGAGCAAGAGAACTTTAGCTTCAACATCGGTACTACATTCTAAAAAATATTATTCGAGGTAATAGGAAACATGTTCAAGTCAGCTTTTTCTAAAACAGCATTGTTAGTGGCCGGTGTGATGATGGCGGGTGCCGTCTCTGCCAAAGAAATGAAAGTCGGTTTTGTCGATGTCCGTGAAGTGTTTTCGCAACTGCCACAAGCAGCAAAACTGCAGGAAACCATGAAAGCCGAATTTGGCGGTAAAATTGCTGAAGTACAAAAACTGGAAAAAGACATCGCTTTCAACGTTGAAAAATTCAAACGCGATGGTTCAACGATGAGCGAAGACCAGAAGAAAAAACTGCAGGAAGATATCGGTAAACAGCAACAGCAGTATGAGCAACTGGCTCGTCCGCTGTCTGAACAAATCCGTGCCCGTGAAACGGAAGAGCGCAATAAACTGCAGGCGCTGATCAAATCAGCCATCGACCAAATCGCCGCAAAAGAACAGTATGACGTTGTTCTGAACGCTGAAGCTGCAGTGTATGCCAAGCCAGAGTACAACATCTCTTCAGCTGTGGTTGCTCAGGTTAGCAAAGCGAAATAATGCCAGCTTATACCCTGCTCGAATTGGCTCAGCTGTTATCAGCTGAGCTGCACGGAGACGGCGCTGAAATCATCAGCGCCGTTGCTACTTTAGAAAATGCTGCTTCGGGGCAGATCACTTTTCTGTCTAACAGTAAATATCGCAAATATCTGCAGCAGACTAAAGCGTCTGTGGTTTTACTGACAGCGGCTGATGTCGAATTTTGCCCGGTGGCAGCATTAGTGGTACCAGATCCTTATGTGGCTTTTGCCAAAGTGGCGCAGCTGCTGGATAACACGCCGCGTGCCGCGACCGGAATAGCCCCAACAGCGCAAATTGCCGCCGATGTTGAACTTGGACACAATGTAGCCATCGGTCATCATGTGGTGATTAGCGCTGGTGCTGTGATTGGCGACAATGTCCAGATTGGCCCGGGCTGTTTTATCGGCGAAGGCGCAGTGATAGGTGCCGGCTGTAAAATCTGGGCGAATGTCAGTATTTATCATCGGGTGCGCTTAGGCGCGGATTGTATTGTGCATAGCGGTGCAGTGCTGGGCGCTGACGGTTTTGGCTTTGCCAACCAGCGCGGTAACTGGCTGAAGATCCCACAGGTGGGCACTGTTGTCATTGGTGACCGCTGTGAAATTGGTGCCAGCACCACGATCGATCGCGGTGCATTAGAAGATACCGTCATTGGGACTAATTGCATCATCGACAATCAGGTGCAAATCGCCCACAACGTACAAATCGGCGACCATACTGCCATTGCCGGCTGTACTGTGGTAGCGGGCAGTACTAAGATTGGCAAATATTGCATCATCGGTGGCGCTTGTGCCATCAATGGCCATATGGAGATCTGCGACGGCGTGCAGATCACCGGCATGTCGATGATCATAAAATCCATCACCGAAAAAGGGATTTACTCGTCGGGGATGCCAGCTGCGACCAACCTGGAATGGCGCAAAAACAGTGCGCGTTACCGCCAGCTGGATCAGATGTATCAGCGTTTGCGTGAACTGGAGCAGCAAGTCGCTGCCCTGACACCTGCCGCCGGCCCGGCCGCTGAATAAGCACCGGGCGGCAACGCTTCTTTTCAGATAGAGGAATCATTTTGGCTACTGCATTAAACACACTGGAAGTTCAGGAAATCATGGCATTATTGCCACACCGTTATCCGTTTCTGCTGATTGACCGAGTGCTGGACTACGTCCCCGGTGAAAGTCTGACGGCGGTGAAAAATGTCACGATTAACGAACCGATTTTCACCGGCCATTTCCCGAATCTGCCGATTTTCCCTGGTGTGTTGATCCTGGAAGCCATGGCGCAGGCCACAGGTTTATTGGGTTTCAAAACGGTCAGCGAACGTAAAGAAAACGAACTGTATTTGTTTGCAGGTATTGATGAGGCTCGTTTTAAAAAACCTGTAGTGCCAGGTGATCAGTTAATTCTCGAAGTGAAGTTCCTGGTAGAAAAACGCAATATCTGGAAGTTTTCAGCCGAAGCCAAAGTCGATGGGCAGGTAGTTTGTGCCGCCCAGATTATGTGTGCCAGAAGAGAGCTTTAATATGATCCATCCAAGTGCGGTGATTGAAGCCGGCGCCAAAATTGGCGCAAATGTCCGGATCGGACCTTTTTGTTATATCGGCGCCAATGTTGAGCTCGGTGACAACTGTATTCTGGAATCCCACGTGGTGATCAAAGGCCCAAGCCGGATTGGCACGGGCAACCATTTTTTCCAGTTCTGCAGTATCGGTGAAGCCTGTCAGGATAAAAAATACCGTAACGAACCAACCCAACTGATTATCGGCAACGACAACGTGTTCCGCGAAAACTGCACTGTGCACCGTGGCACTATTCAGGATAAAGGCATCACGCAAATTGGTAGCCGCGGCTTGTATATGAACAGCAGCCATGTGGCGCACGATTGCGTGATTGGCGACGATGTCATTTTTGCCAGTGGCGCTCAGGCTGCCGGCCATGTGCATATTGGCGACTGGGCTATTCTCGGCGGCATGAGCGGTATCCACCAGTTCTGCCATATTGGTGCCCATGCCTTTATTGGCGGCGGTTCTATTGTGGTCAAAGACGTGCCGCCTTATGTCATGGCGCACGGCTCGCATGCAGTGCCACACGGCATTAACAGCGAAGGTTTAAAACGCCGTGGTTTTACATCCGACGTGATTCTGGAAATTCGCCGCGCTTATAAAGTGTTGTACCGTCAAGGCCTGACAGTGCCGGAAGCCTTAGCCGAATTGCAGAGCAAAGCCGCTGAACTGCCTCAGCTGAAAGCTTTTACTGACTTTATTGCAAACGCATCACGCGGCATAGTTCGATAACTGAATAGTTCGCTAGCTGCATCTTGCGCTTATAGTGGCGCCGGGCTGCCCAAGGCAGTTCCGGCATTCACCTGCTGCTTGTTTCAGGACGGATCCCTTGCAAAACTCTCCGCTTCGAATTGGCCTGATTGCCGGTGAACATTCCGGTGATATCCTCGGTGCCGACCTTATCCGCGCGTTAAAACAACGTTTTCCAGACGCTGAATTTTATGGCATCGGTGGCGAGCGCATGCGTGCACAGGGGTTTACCGCCGTGTTTGATATGGAAGAGCTAGCGGTGATGGGCATTGTCGAAGTGCTGGGCCGCTTGCCACGTCTACTGCAAGTGCGTCGTGAGATCCTGGCGCATTTTCAGCAGCATAAGCCCGATGTGTTTATTGGTATCGATGCGCCAGATTTTAACTTGCCGGTCGAGCTGAAACTGAAGCAAGCCGGTATCAAGACAATTCAATATGTCAGCCCATCGGTCTGGGCCTGGCGACAAAAACGTATTTTTAAAATCGAAAAGGCCACCAATTTAGTGCTGGCGTTGTTGCCGTTTGAAAAAGCCTTTTACGACAAATTTGCTGTGCCTTGCGCTTTTGTCGGTCATACGCTGGCGGATCAGATGCCGGTTGAACCCGATAAATTGGCCGTCAAAACAGCTTTAGGCTTTCGCGCAGAGCAACCGTTGCTGGCGCTGATGCCCGGTAGCCGCACCAACGAAATTAAATTACTGGCGCCGGACTTTTTCCGTGCCGCAGCAGCTTTACAGCAACAGATGCCGGGTTTACAGCTGGTCTGTAATATGGTGACGACGCAAAAAGCTGATTTATATCAGCAGATTAAGGACCAGGTTGCGCCGGATTTAAAGGTGACGCTACTGGTCGGTCAGGCGCGTGAGGTGCTGACCGCCGCCGATGCGGTTTATATCGCGTCCGGCACTGCGACGCTTGAAGCTATGCTGGCTAAAACGCCAATGGTGGTGGCCTATAAAACCAACTGGCTGACCTACCAAATAGCCAGACGCATGGTAAAACTCCAGCACTTCAGCTTGCCGAATTTATTGGCCGATAAAGCGCTGGTGCCTGAATTGTTGCAGGATGCGGTTACCGTAGATGCCTTAGTCAAGCAGATGCAACCGCTACTTGGCAAAAAAGGGCAGGAAACCTATAAGGATTTTGTCGCGATTCATCAGCAGATCCGCTGTGATGCCAGCGCGACTGCGGCCCATGAAGTCGCTTTATTGTTAAACCGCACCGCTTCCGGAGATGTCGTATGACTCTAGAATTTAGCCGCCCACCATTTAGTCTTATTGCCGGCGTGGACGAAGTCGGGCGCGGTCCTTTGGTCGGCGCAGTGGTCACTGCTGCGGTTATCCTCGATCCGGCGAAGCCAATCACTGGCTTAAATGATTCAAAAAAGCTGAGTGAAAAGAAACGCTTATTATTAGTTGATGAAATTAAAACCAAAGCATTAAGCTGGAGCCTTGGCCGTGCCGAAGTGGATGAAATTGACGCACTGAATATTTTGCACGCCACTATGTTGGCGATGGAGCGGGCGGTAGCGGGTCTTCATATCCAGCCGGAATGGGTGTTGATCGACGGCAATCGTATCCCGGATGGACTGAAAGGCCGGGCCACTGCGGTGGTGAAAGGCGATAGTCTGGTGCCGGAGATCAGTGCCGCTTCGATTCTGGCGAAAGTGGCGCGCGATGCCGAGATGACAGCCTTGCATCAGCTGCATCCGCAGTATAATTTTGCCGGGCACAAAGGTTATCCGACGGCCGAACATCTATCGGCTATTCGGCAATATGGCATTTTAGCGGAGCATCGCCGCAGTTTCCGGCCGGTGCGTGAGCTGTTATAACCACGGCCTCTGGTGCGTGGCGGAGCATTGATGGAACCGATTTTTGTCCACCTGCGGGTGCACAGCGATTTTTCGATGATCGACGGCTTGTCGAAAATCAAACCTATTGTCAGCGCCGCGAAAAAACAGGCGATGCCTGCATTGGCGCTGACCGACCAGATGAACATGTGTGGTTTGGTGCGGTTTTATTCGACGGCACACGACGCCGGTATCAAGCCGATTGTTGGCGCTGATTTATGGGCGCAGCATCCGTTATTTCCTGGCGAAGCCTGCCGGTTATTAGTGCTGGCCGCCGATAACGACGGCTACCAGAACCTGACGATGTTGTTGTCTAAAGCCTACTTACGTGGGCATGTCGACAACAAACCGCAAATTGATCACGACTGGCTGGCCGAACATCACCAAGGCCTGATTGTCATTTCCGGCGGCAAAGACGGCCCGCTTGGCAAAGCTTTAATTAAAGGTAATCAGGCCAGTACTGATGTGCTGGTGCAGTTTTACCAGCAGTATTTCCCCGATAGTTTTTTCCTTGAACTGATTCGCACCGGCCGGCCGGACGAAGAGGTATACATTCAGCATGCTGTCACGCTGGCAGAAAACACCGGTTTGCCGGTGGTGGCGACCAATGAAGTGGTGTTTTTAACACCGGATGATTTTTCTGCCCACGAAATTCGTGTCGCCATTCACGATGGCTATACGCTGGAAGATAAACGCCGGCCTAAAAATTACAGTGAAGCGCAGTATTTACGCTCGGCAGAAGAAATGGCTGCGCTGTTTCATGACATTCCTGAGGCGCTCGCCAACTCAGTCGAGATCGCCAAACGCTGTAATGTAACTATCCGGCTTGGCGAATATTTCTTACCAGCCTTTCCGACCGGCGGTATGACCGATGCCGACTTCCTGGTGCTGAAATCACGCGAAGGTCTGGAAGAACGAATGAAAATTCTGTTTCCGGACGAAGCGGAGCGGGCGGAAAAACGCATTCCTTACGACGAGCGTCTGCAGATTGAACTCGACGTGATTAACCAGATGGGTTTTCCCGGTTACTTCCTGGTCGTGATGGAGTTTATCCAGTGGTCGAAGGATAACGATATTCCGGTAGGCCCAGGGCGGGGCTCAGGTGCAGGTTCTTTGGTGGCTTATGCACTGAAAATCACCGATCTGGACCCACTCGAATTTGACCTGCTGTTTGAACGTTTCTTAAACCCGGAACGGGTATCGATGCCTGACTTCGACGTCGACTTCTGTATGGACAGACGCGACGAAGTGATTGAGCACGTTTCCGACATGTATGGTCGCGAAGCGGTGTCGCAAATCATTACTTTCGGTACTATGGCGGCCAAGGCGGTCATTCGCGACGTTGGCCGGGTGCTGGGACATCCTTATGGTTTTGTTGACCGCATCTCAAAACTAATCCCGCCGACACCGGGCATGACGCTGGAACAGGCTTTTATTGAAGAGCCGCGCCTGCCGGAGTTGTATGCGTCGGATCAGGAAGTGAAAGACCTCATCGACATGGCGCGCCGGCTGGAAGGGGTGACCCGTAACGCCGGTAAGCACGCCGGTGGTGTGGTCATAGCGCCGACTAAAATCACCGATTTTGCGCCGGTCTATTGTGACGCTGAGGGCAATAACCCTGTCACCCAGTTTGATAAAAACGATGTGGAATATGCCGGTTTAGTCAAATTCGACTTCCTTGGTCTGCGCACGCTGACCATCCTGCAGTGGGCGGTCAATATGGTGAACGCGCGCCATAAAAAGACCAACAAGCCGCTGGTGGATATCAATCATATTCCGCTCGATGACCGCAAAAGCTACGACATGCTGATGAAAGCGGAAACTACCGCAGTATTCCAGCTTGAATCGCGTGGCATGAAGGATTTGATCCGCCGCTTGCAGCCAGACTGCTTCGAAGACATGATCGCATTGGTGGCGCTGTTCCGGCCTGGTCCGCTGCAATCGGGCATGGTGGATAACTTCATCGACCGTAAACGCGGCCGTGAAGAAATATCTTATCCGGATGCGACCTGGCAGCACGAGTCACTGAAACCCATTCTGGAACCGACTTACGGCATCATTCTTTATCAAGAGCAAGTGATGCAAATCGCTCAGGTGCTGTCGGGGTATTCGCTTGGTGGAGCTGACTTATTACGCCGCGCTATGGGTAAAAAGAAACCCGAAGAGATGGCAAAGCAGCGTGATACCTTCCAAAACGGTGCTGCGGCGAATGGCATAGATCCGGAACTGGCGATGAAGATCTTCGATCTCGTGGAAAAATTCGCCGGTTACGGTTTTAACAAATCGCACTCAGCCGCTTATGCCTTAGTGTCTTATCAGACCTTGTGGATGAAAGCGCATTATCCGGCCGAATTTATGGCGGCGGTGATGTCGGCGGATATGGACAACACCGACAAAATCGTCACGCTGGTCGACGAATGTGAAAATATGAAACTGAAGCTGCTGCCGCCGGATGTCAATTCCGGTCAGCACAAGTTTACCGTCAACACCGATGGCCATATTGTTTACGGCATTGGCGCTATTAAAGGTGTCGGTGAAGGTCCAATCGAAGCCATTATTGAAGCACGTGAAGCCGGTGGGCCTTTCCATGATTTATTTGATTTCTGCCATCGCGTCGACATCAAACGATTGAATAAACGTGTCATTGAAAAGCTGATTCTGGCTGGCGCTATGGATAAACTCGGGCCGCACCGCGCGGCGATGATGGCCAGCCTTGAAGAAGCGATGAAAGCGTCGGAGCAACAAGCCAAAGCGCAGGCGATGGGGCAGGATGATTTGTTTGGTTCTTTAGCGCCTGAACCGGAAAATTCCGCCAAAGCCTTTAAAGTGGTGCCGCCCTGGCCGGATGAAGTCTGGTTGGAAGGTGAGCGCGAAACGCTGGGCCTGTACTTAACCGGGCACCCGATCAACCGTTACCTGGCTGAGATCCACCATTATGCCACGGCACGGTTAGTTGATTTTACGCCAACCCGGCGGGATCAGACGGTGCATGCCTGTGGACTGGTTGTCAATGTGCGGGTATTGGTCAATAAAAAAGGCCGGCGTTGGGCATTAGTGCAGCTGGACGATAAATCGGCGCGCCTGGATGTACGTTTTTTCCCCGAACAATTCGAGAACTTCGAGCATCTGCTGCAAAAAGACAAAGTTTTGGTGGTATCTGGACAGGTCAGCTTTGATGATTTCAGTGGCGGCCTTACAATGACCGGCCGCGAGGTGGTTGAGATCACTCAGGCCAGGGAAAAATGCCTGAAATATTTGTTTGTCAGTATTGATGCTGACAAACTCAATCAGGACCGGCTGCAGCAGTTGCGGCAGGTGCTGAACGAATTTAAAGCCGGGACAGTGCCGGTTAAATTACGTTACCAGCGCACGGAAGGCGCAGTGACACTGGCACTGGGCACCGATTGGTGGATCACACCCACAGACGCTTTGTTGCATCAGTTAAAACAATTAGCAACAATACAACTTGAATTTAATTAGGTAGGTAGTGACAGTCGATGATGCTGAATTATTTAGAGTTTGAGCAACCGATTGCGGAACTTGAAGC
>CAMLRA010000068.1 GCA_946482325.1 uncultured Chromatiaceae bacterium
TGCGGGAAAATAGTCGCGCCGATGACGTTATTGTGGCCATGCACGGCATCTGTGCCCCACATGGTCGGAATACTGCTACCGTCCTGAGCGGCATCAATGGACGCCTGATACATGGCTTCGGCGAGTTTAATCCAGTCGGCCGGTGTGGCGTGTTTGTTATTAGCCGGGAATGAGCCACCGCCATTGAGATATGAGCCAAAGCCGTATTTACGCATGTCATCGACAGTGATGTCGCGGATCTCCGGTTGGATCATCTGAGCAATTTTTTGCTCTGGCGTCATGGCGGCGAGAATTTTTTCCAATCGTTGTTCCAGTTTTGCATCTACCGGCACGGCAGAAGTCAGGACTGGCCAGCGCTGAATGTCCCGCAGCGTTGTTTCAGCCGGGCTTGCCGCTGCGGCGATGACAGTGCTGGTCGTCAGGGCCAGCGTGACTGCTAAAGTTAAAGGCGCCAGGCGATGGGTGACAGAGCTCAGGGTAAAAACCGGCAATGCTGACAACATAAAATAAAGTCCCCGTAATAAAGTTGGCCCGACGCAGTGTTGCAACACCTGTAATACCCAAGTCGCGTGGCCATTTTGATGATTTGAAAGCGCTTACAGATATAGCATCAATTGCTGCGCTGTCAAAGCGCTTTTTCCATCCATGTTGCGGCAGTGATGGTCAGAAGCTGGGCGGAAATTGCTGATAATGTAACCGGTTACTGAAATATAAATTCATATAAAACAGATGGATAATATGCTTTACGTTTTTTATATTGACGGGTTAATAAAAATCAACTAATGTCCTGAAAGCGCTTTCAAAAGTGTGTCAGGGCAGTATCAACACCAAAGAAAAAGGCGCAATGTCTGCAGTTCAGGCAGGCAAACGAAGCCAGATAAAAAAGTCGACAGGGAAACTAAATGAATCCAACTACATTTCACAAAAGCAGACTGGCCACCAGCATTGCACTGGTGCTCGGCGTTGCGATGCCCGGCTATGCTGCGGCGGACGATGCTGCAGCAGCCAAAGAAGATAAAATTGAGGTGATCACGGTCACTGGTATTCGCGGTAGTCTGATTAAATCAATGGACACCAAACGCGAATCTGAAGGCATTCTTGATGCGATCTCGGCCGAAGATATCGGTAAATTCCCGGACACCAACCTGGCGGAATCGCTGCAGCGTATCACCGGCGTGTCGATTGACCGCGTGAACGGTGAAGGCAGCAAGGTGACGGTGCGTGGTTTTGGTCCGGACTTTAACCTGGTGACGCTAAACGGTCGTCAGATGCCAGTGACCACCGGCTCGCGCTCTTTTGACTTTGCCAACATTTCATCTGATTCAATCAGCGGTGTTGAAGTTCATAAAACTGCGCTGGCTTCAAACCCAACCGGTGGTATCGGTTCTACTATCGACGTGCAGACGCTGCGTCCGCTGGATTCACCAGGCCAGAAGGCAACGGCCAGCGTTGCTGCCGTGGATGACCGCTCCACTGATAAAGGCAGTACGACGCCAGAAGTGTCAGCGCTGTATTCCAATACTTTTAACGACAACAAATTCGGTATTTTGCTGTCAGGTTCTTACCAGGAACGTGAAAGCGGCAACCAACAAGCGAACGTCGGCACTGGCTGGCGCAGCTTTTTAGGCAAAGTCGATGACAACTGGGGGGCCGGCACCGCCGAATGGGGTGGTGTGCCACAGACCAATCAGGTCAATCGCCCAAGCGCTGATGAAGTTTATTCAGTGCCACAAACCACGATTTACAAATTTGAAGAACAACAGCGTAAACGCACCAATGGCCAGTTAGTGCTGCAATACAGCCCACGCGATGACATCAAAGCGACGCTGGATTACACCTATATGCGTAACGATATCGACACTCAGTACAACGACGTGTCAGCCTGGTTTACCTTTGCGCCTTCTTCCAGCGTCTGGACCGACGGTCCGGTGTCTTCGCCACTGGTCTATTCTGAAACCTACGATGCGAAACAAGACTTGTCGATGGGGGCCGGTGATCACGGCGTGCGCAACGAAAGCGGTTCTTTAGGCTTTAACCTGGAGTGGGAAGTCAACGACAAGCTGAGCCTGTCCTTTGATGCACACAAATCAGAAGCCGAAAACAAACCGAACAGCCCGAATGGTTCCAACAGCACCTTAAGTACTGCTGGTTTTGTCCGTACATATGCGGCAACCGACTTTAGCGGTGATTTACCGGTCCTGGCCGTGGGTGGCGGTAACGCGGTGACTCCGCAGGACATGCGTGTGACTGGTTCTGTGTTTGGTAATGCCCGTAACAAGTCTGAAATTGAACAAGTGCAATTTGACGGTGATTACACGCTCAATGACGAATCGAATATCGATTTTGGTATTGCGCTGACCACAGTGGATAACCATTCACAGTCAGTCAACGTGCAGCGTAACGACTGGGGTGGTGTAGGCAAAGCCGGTGACTTGGAGCCAAGCTGGTTCCCGGCTGAAACTATCCATGACAAATTTACTGCCAATGGTGGCAATTTCTCAGCGTTCACCGGCCGAAATTTCGACGTACTGAACAAAATCTTTATGTGGGACTTTGAGAAAGTCCGTGCCCAGGCCGCGAAGTTATACACCCCGGCCGGTTACAAAGGCAAAGGCGATTGTGGCAATGATTTCTGTCCATCGACCGATTACGCCAGTGATACGGACCGTTACACCGAAGAAGAATCACAATCAGCTTACGTGCAGTATAACTATCGGAATGACTGGAAAGGCAAACCGTACGATTTACATGTTGGCTTACGTTATGAACAGACCGATGTGACTTCGACTTCTGCGGTTGCCGCCTATGACCGCGCCGACTGGATTGCCGATACCGAAATCGCGTTGCATGCCAGTGGCAAGCGTGAATTCCAGACGCAGCAGGGTGATTACGATTACCTGTTGCCAAGCATCAACTTCAATATCGAAATTGTTGAAGATGTGATGTTGCGTGCTGCATACAGCGAAACCATTGGCCGTCCGGATTACGTGTCCATTCAGGGTGGGACAGTGGTCGGTACGCTGGCCAACCGCTCAGGCGGCAGCGGCTCGTCAGGTAACCCAAGCCTGTTACCACTGGAATCACAGAACTATGACTTCTCGGCTGAATGGTACTATGCCGAGGCAAGTTACTTGTCTGCCGGTTATTTCCGTAAAAACGTCACCAACTTTATTACCAACGTCAAAGTCGACTCGACCATTTACAATCTGGCGAACCCGGCAGATGGTAAAAAGTATCGTGAAGCTTTAGCTGCTGTTGGCGCCGATGCTGCGGCGATCCGTAACTGGATCTTCGCCAATTATCCAAACGATCCGAGCGTCAACGTGGCGGGCAAAGTCATCAGCGGTAAAACCGGTGAAGACAATACGATGATCTTTAAAATCGACACGCCATCAAATGGTAACGAAGAAGAGACTATCGACGGTTGGGAATTTGCCATTCAGCACGCCTTTGGTGAGACCGGTTTTGGCACTATTCTGAACTACACCATGGTGGATTCTGGTGTTGAATATGACAACTTCATCCTGAAAGACCAGCCGGCGCTGGTTGGTTTAAGTGACACTGCAAACGCCATCCTGTTCTATGAGAACAATGGTTTGCAGGCTCGGGTTGCTTATAACTGGCGTGATGAGTTCTTAAATTCACGCGGCCAGGGTACAGGTGCCAATCCACAATACACCGAAGCATATTCACAAATTGACGCATCGGTCAGTTACGACTTGCCGCAAGTCAAAGGCTTAACTGTGTATCTGGAAGCGCTGAACATCACTGATGAGTATATCCGCGTGCATGGCCGGGCCAAAGAGCAGGTATTGAGCCTGATCGAAGCCGGTTCCCGTTATAGCATCGGTGCCCGTTACAGCTTCTGATTGAAGTAGTAGCAGGTCAATACAGACAGCAGGTGTACAGGATGTGCCCTGCTGAATTGTAAGCGCTCCCTTGTTTGCAACTGTAGTTTGTTGCATGCTGCAGAGCGCTTTTTTTTCGTCTGAATTCTATGGGATTTGCCATGTTCTACTCATGCATCGTTCTATAAGGCCAGGCCTATGCCAAGTTGTCCTCCTGCAAAAACTGAAGTGCTGATTGTTGGTGGTGGTGCCGCGGGCTGGCTGACGGCTGCGGTACTGAGTGCAACGCACAACCTTGATGAAGGTGTACTGGCGGCGCAACCGCGGGTACAGGTGACTGTGCTGGAATCGCCCGATGTACCAACAATCGGTGTCGGTGAGGGCACCTGGCCTTCGATGCGCCAGACGTTAAAGCTGATAGGTCTGTCTGAAACTGAATTCTTCAGCTGCTGCGACGTCAGCGCCAAACAAGGCTCCTTGTTTGTTGACTGGTATGAACCAGGCAGCCAGTATTTGCATCCGTTCACCTTGCCTGCGGGCTGGCCGGAATTTAACCTGGCCAGTTGTTGGCTGCCTTTTGCCGGCGACATCGCTTTTGCCGATGCCGTCACTACGCAATACCAGTTAAGCCGCGCTGGTTTTGCACCTCGTTTACCGCAGGCGCCGGATTATCAGCCGGTGCTCAACTACGGCTATCACTTAAACGCCGGTAAATTCACCGCGTTATTGCAGCGCCATTGTCAGGACAAACTCGGTGTCCGTTATGTGCCGGCGCACTTAAAAGAGGTATTGCTGCGCGCAGACGGTGCTATTGATAAGCTGCAGGCGATGCCGGCGGGCCGTGTTGACCTCTGCGTGTATCAGGCTGATTTGTATGTCGATTGCACCGGCATGCAATCCTTGTTGCTCGGTAAAGCCTTGCAGACGCCGCTCACCAGCGTTAAACATATCCTGTTTAATGACCGCGCTTTGGCGGTGCAGGTGCCATATCCTGCTGCAGAGACGCCGATCGCCAGCAATACCATTTCAACGGCCCAAGACAGTGGCTGGGTCTGGGACATCGGCCTGCCGACCCGGCGTGGTGTCGGCTTTGTTTATGCCAGCGACTATTGCAGCGATGATGAAGCCGATGCCTGTCTGCGTAGTTATTTAAAACAAACCGCAGGCGCCGACCTGGCGTCATCAGCAGAACCACGCCAACTGCAATTTCAGCCGGGTTATCGCACCGCTTGCTGGCAGCATAACTGTGTCGCCGTAGGCATGGCGGCCGGTTTTATTGAACCGTTGGAAGCCTCAGCCCTGGCGTTAGTCGAGTGGAGTGCGAAAACATTGGCCGCTGCTTTACCGCTGGACCCGGCTTTGTACAGTCTGGCTGGCGCCAAAATGAACCGGACTTTCCTGCGCCACTGGCAACAAATTATTGAATTCCTCAAACTGCATTATGTGTTGTCCAAACGTGACACGCCGTATTGGCAGGCGCATCGCGACAGCGCCTCTATTCCGCACACGTTAAAGGACCAGCTGCAGCTTTGGCAGCAGCAAGTGCCGCAGCCGCTTGATTTTGCTTATCAGGATTTGCTGTTTCCCGCCGCCAGCTATCAATATGTGTTGTATGGCATGGGCGCGCTGACGCAAACCTTGCCGGCCAAACCGTCGCAACAGGCGCGCGCCCGCGCTTTGTTTGCGCAGAACTATCAGGATTTAACCAAGTTGCAGCAACTGCTGCCGGATAACCGGCAATTGCTGCAACAGCTGGCGCTGAAAAACCGAAACTAAAAACCAAAACTAAAAAAATGAAGAGAAGGATTGCCGCATGACCAACACTGTTTTATTAAATGCTGCCGACCATGCCGATTTGCGGGTGATCACGGCGCGTGGCGCTGAATACGGCGACAATCAATGGTTCGCCACCACGTTCCCGCTGGAGTTTCGCAGTTGTGCCGCCTGTTATCCGCTGTTTTTCTTTAAAGACAACCAAAGCCAACAAACTTATCCGGTCGCGCTGTTTGGCTTTCGTCATGGCGAGAATTTGTTTTTACAAGATGGCTGGCAGGAACAATATCTGCCGCTGTCGGTGCGCCGTCAGCCGTTTTTAATTGGCCGCCAGCAAGTGCGCGAAGATGGCATGGTGCGCGAGCAACGCGTTTTGCATATCGCCCTGGACCATCCACGTGTCAGTAAAAACGCAGGCGAACCGCTGTTTTTACCTTATGGTGGCCAGACGCCGTTCTTACAGGATATGGCCGGCATGCTGGAAACTTTGCATTTGGGTATGCAGGATGCAAACAATTTCGTCGCGTTGCTGGAGCAATATCAGTTGCTGGAACCGGTGACGGTCAATGTCACGTTAAAAGATGGCAGCAGCCATCAGCTGGTTGGTTTTTTAACCATTGCGGAAGAGCAGCTGGCCAATCTCGATGGCGCAGCACTGGCGCAATTGCATCAGCACGGTTACCTGCAAGCGATTTATCTGATGATCGCCTCACAAGCGCAGATCCGGCAGCTGGTGACGCTGAAAAACCAACAGCTGGGGTTATAAAACATGCAGCCGGTGGCGGAACTGCAACTTAATCACGAGCAAGGTAAAGCGCCTGATGCGGCAGCGTTGGCGAAGGCTTTACAGATGCAGCTGCAAAACGCCGAAGTGCCGCTGGTGTTGCGTGGCCTCTGCCGTGACTGGCCGCTGACACAGGCCGGCTTAAAAAGTCCGGCGGCGGCATTGGAATTACTGCAAAGCTACAGTGCCGGTTTACCGGTGAGTGCCTGTTATTTGCCGCCTGAAACCCAGGGCCGGGTGTTTTATAACGCGGATTTTTCTGGCTTTAACTATCAGGGCGGCCCGCTGCCTTTTGCTGATTTGTGCCAGCGCCTGCTGGACCCGGCGCTTGCCGCCAACGGTGCCTCGATTTATATGGGGTCGACTGAAGTTGGCCAATATTTCCCCGGCATCCGCGAACAGCATCAGTTGCCGCTCGAAGGCTTGCTTAATGGGGGGCCGGGCGCAGCGCAGGCTTTAGTCAGTATCTGGCTTGGCAGCAAAAGCCGCATTGCCGCGCATTATGATTTCCCGCATAACCTGGCCTGTAATCTGGTGGGCCATCGTCGTTTTACTTTGTTCCCGCCTGAGCAAGTGGTGAATTTGTATCCGGGGCCAATGGAGTTTGCGCCGGGCGGGCAGGATGTCAGTCTGGTGGATTTTGCTGCGCCGGATTTAGAGCGGTTTCCGCGTTTTGCCGACGCTTTGGCGGCCGGTTTTCAGGTGACCCTGGCGCCAGGCGATGTGCTGTTTATGCCGTCGATGTGGTGGCACCATGTTGAAGCTCTGGATGACCTCAATTTACTGCTGACGCACTGGTGGCGCGACACGCCGGCTTATCTGGGCCGGCCGAATAATGCGTTGCTCAGTGCCATGCTCAGTATCCGCCATTTACCCAAAGCGCAGCGCAAAGCCTGGCAGGCGTTATTTGACTATTACATTTTTGCCGACGAACCGGGTGGGGGTGCTGAGCTGCCACCGGCGGCGCAGGGCCTGTTGCGTCAGCCGCTGGATGAAGCCACGGCACGGGCGCTTCGAAGCCTGATTATTCAGAAATTACAAAGATAAAAACAACAGGATTGCACAGATGCAGATGATGAAAAAACAACGGGTAGTGATCGCGGGTGGCGGCACTGCAGGCTGGATGACCGCTGCGGCGCTCGGCAAACTGATGGGCAAACAACTGGATGTGACGCTGGTCGAGTCTGACGAGATTGGCACTGTCGGAGTCGGCGAGGCGACTATCCCGACTTTGCATCTGTACCATCGCCTGCTCAATATCAACGAAGCCGACATGATGGCCGCAACCAACGCCACTTTTAAACTCGGCATCATGTTTGAAAACTGGCGTGACGTTGGCAAAGACTATCTGCACTCCTTTGGTTTTCTCGGCAAAGACTGTTGGGCCTGTGGTTTCCAGCATTTTTGGCTCAAAGGCCGTGAAATGGGCCTAGCTGCTGAGATTGGCGATTATTGCGCTGAGCATCTGGCGGCACGCGAAGGGCGCTTTGCGGCACTGGCCGGGCAGGACCAAAACCATGCTTACCATTTTGATGCGAGTCTGTACGCCAAATTTCTGCGTGGCATCGCCGAAACCCATGGCGTCAAGCGTATTGAAGGCAAAATTGCGCAAGTACAACAACATGTTTTTGAAGCTCAGCATCCGCAAAACGGTTTTATCAAAGCACTGTTGCTGGAATCCGGCCAGCTGCTCGAGGGCGATTTATTTATCGATTGCACCGGCTTCCGCGGCCTGTTGATTGAACAGACCTTAATGACCGGTTATGACGACTGGACGCATTGGCTGCCGTGCGACAGTGCTGTGGCCGTGCAAACCGTGTCGACCGGTACGCCAGTGCCGTATACCCGCTCGATTTCGCATCCGGCCGGCTGGCAATGGCGCATTCCGCTGCAAAGCCGCGTCGGTAATGGCCTGGTCTACTGCAGCAAATATCTGTCTGATATGGACGCTAAAGCCTTATTAAAAGCCAATATACAGGGCGAGATGCTGACCGAGCCGCGGTTGATTAAATTCCGCACCGGCACGCGGCGTAAACACTGGAATAAAAACTGTATTGCCATTGGTTTATCAAGCGGATTTTTGGAGCCGCTGGAATCGACCAGTATTCACCTGATCCAGCGCAGTATTATCCGGCTTTTGCAGATGATGCCGGCTGGTGATGTGGTGCAGGCTGATGTCGATGAATTTAACCAACAGACCAAAATCGAGATGGAAAACATCCGCGATTTTATCATCCTGCACTACAAAGTGACGGAGCGCAGCGACAGTGCTTTCTGGCGGCATTGTGCTGCGATGGAGATCCCGCCATCGCTGGCGCACCGGATTGAGATGTTTGGTGAGGCTGGCAAAGTGTATAAATTTGCTCAGGAACTGTTTGGCGAAAGCTCCTGGATCCAGGTGATGCTGGGGCAGGGGCTGACCCCCAAACAACATCATCCAATTGTTGATTTGATGCCTCAGTCAGAGCTCGCGCAGTTCCTCAGCAATATCAAAACTAATGTGGCGCGGCAGGTACAGGCCTGGCCACCGCATTATGATTTTGTCCAGCATTACTGTAAAAGCCGGATGATGTGAAGTGTATGCTTTTAATCCACAAGCAAAACTGCAGTGGCTGGAACTGGGCCAAAGTCGCACGCGCGCTTTATTGATTGACGATGCGCTGGTAGACCTTACGCAGATCCGCCGCGACGCCGCTGTCGCAGAATTTCGTCAGGATGCCGGGTCATATTATCCCGGCATTCGTGCCGAATTGCCGCAGGCTTATGCCCGCACTGTGCTCGAAGCCGTCTATCCGCTGTTGCTGCAGCTGGTACAGCCACCGCCGGACTACCGGCTGATGCCGCAGCAGTGGTATCTGTCATTGCTGACCACGCCGGCGGTGCAGTTGCAGCCGCTACAGTGCCTGCCACATTTTGATAAAGCCGAACCGCTGCATCTGGCGATTCTGCATTATCTGGCCGAAGGCCCGCACGGCGGCACCGGTTTTTTTCGTCACGAAGCGACAGGTTTTGAAAAAATTGTGCCCGCGCAGCAGCAGCAATATTTCAGCAGTTTACAGCAACAACTCAGAGCGCAAGGCGGGGCTGCGCCTGGTTTTCCTTCTGCTGAGACGCCGTTTTTCAGCTTGTATCAGCAGCTTGCCTTTAAACCCAACCGCTTATTGATTTACCCCGGCCATTTACTGCATTCCGCGCTGGTGGAGCCGGCGACAGACTTGTCTGCTGACCCGCTGAGCGGCCGGCTGACGGCCAACTTGTTTGTGCAGTTTCAGCCCAAAGCTTCTTCGTGATTTTGTACAGACATTCAGCGCTGCGTTGAAAGCGCTAACAAGGCAAGGTTTCTGAACCAGCAACCGAAGAAAAATCAAGAAATTTCAATCTGCTCTCTTTGTCTGCTTGACCATTCGCTGAGCAGTTGTTACAGTCAATTGAAAGCGCTTACAATATAAGATCTAGGACCTGTGTAAACCTGGCTCAAAGACAGGCGAATCCGGTTTTGAGATCTGACAAGATGACCTTGCAGCAAAAGCAAAGAGACAAGCATGACATTACAACTGCCGGCGGATTCCCGCATTTTAAACACCGATTTTGTGTTTGGTGTTGCCACATCTTCGTTTCAGATTGAGGGCGGCCTGGACAGCCGTTTACCTTGTATCTGGGATACTTTTTGCGCAATTCCAGGTGCTATTCGCGATGGCAGTCACGGTGCTGTAGCTTGTGATCATGTCCGTCTGTGGCGTGAAGATGTGCAGTTGATTCAATCTCTTGGCGTGGATGCCTATCGGTTGTCGTTGTCCTGGCCGCGGGTGATGCAGCAAAATGGCGAACTCAATCCAACCGGTGTAGCGTTTTATCGTGACCTGCTTGGCGCGTTAAAAGCGCAGGGCATCCGCACTTTTGTCACGCTGTATCACTGGGATTTGCCCCAATATCTGGAAGACGAGGGCGGTTGGCGGAATCGCGCCACAGCCTACGCTTTTGCCGATTATGCTGACAAAATCTCCAAAGCACTGGCAGATCTGGTTGATGCCTGGGCTACTTTGAACGAGCCGTTTTGCAGCTCATACCTCGGTTATGAAATAGGCGTGCACGCACCGGGCTTAAAAAACAAAGGCTGGGGCCGGCAAAGTGCGCATCATTTACTGCTGGCGCATGGCCTCGCCATGCCAAAACTTCGGCAAAATGCGCCGCAGGCACAACATGGCATCGTGTTAAATTTCACGCCTTGTTATGCCGAAACGGATGCACCGGCTGATGTGGCGGCAGCGGATTATGCTGACCAGTATTTTAATCAGTGGTATATCAAACCTTTGTTTGATAAAGCTTATCCGGCATGTTTCAGCCAGCTTTCGGCCGAAGAACAGCCGCAAATTCAGCCAGGTGACTTTGACATTATCGCCGCGCCACTGGATTATCTGGGTATCAACTTCTACACCCGCCATGTCTACCGAGCGGATGCAGAACAGGGATTTGTGGTGGTCGACCAGGTAGGCGTTGCCAAAACTGATATTGGCTGGGAGATTTACCCGCAGGCATTTACCGACCTGTTGGTGGATTTGCACCGCCGTTACCCGCTACCGCCGCTGTACATCATGGAAAATGGCGCCGCTGGTGCTGATGCGCTGGTGGATGGGCAGGTGCAGGACGATATGCGGCTTGGTTATTATCAGCAACATTTGCTGGCGCTGGACACAGCAATCCGGCAAGGGGTTGATGTGCGTGGCTATTTTGCCTGGAGCCTGATGGACAACTTCGAATGGGCTGAAGGTTATCTGAAACGCTTTGGCATTGTGTATGTCGATTACGCCACACAGCAGCGCGTGATCAAACAAAGCGGTTTAGCCTTTCGCGACCTGAGCTTAAGCCGCAAAGGCTAAAGGCTAAAACAATAAAAAAACGGCGCCAACGATGCGCCGTTTGCAATAAAAATATAACAAATCAACAACTTCAACAGGGTGGCTTATGCTCAGCAAGCGGGAAAAGATCGCGTACGGTCTTGGTGATACCGCCAGTAATATTGTGTTCCAGACGGTCATGATGTTTCTGACTTATTTTTATACCGATATTTTTGGTCTGGCGCCGGCTTATATTGGTTTTATGTTCCTCGCCGTGCGCATTATCGATGCCGTCACAGATCCGATCATGGGTGCCATTGCCGACCGCACGCACAGCAAACACGGGAAGTTCAGGCCTTATATCCTGTGGGGCGCTATTCCTTTTGGCATTTTGAGTGTGCTGGCTTTTACCACGCCGGATTTGTCCGACCAGGGCAAGATGATATATGCCTTTGTCACTTACACGCTGCTAATGCTGGTGTATACCGCGGTGAATATTCCGTATTGCGCCCTGGGCGGCGTGTTAACGGCCGACCCGCAGGAGCGGGTGTCGGTGCAGTCTTACCGGTTTGTCTGTGCTTTTATCGGTGGTCTGCTGGTGTCAGCTTTGACTCTGCCGCTGGTCGATTATTTTGGTGCCGGTGATAAAGCAAAAGGTTATCAGCTGACGATTCTGCTGATGAGCGTGGCGGGTGTGGCGATGTTTTTACTCTGTTTTGCCGGCACCAAAGAACGGGTGCAGACCGTGGTCGAGCGCAAAACCAATTTCCGTCAGGATTTTAAAGCCCTCTGGCAAAACGATCAGTGGCGGGTGTTGTCAGTTGCCGCCCTGTTTTTGCTGACCGGCAATGTGCTGAAAAATACCATGGCGATTTATTACGTCAAATATTACCTCGGTGCGCCGGATGACATCACCTTATTCATTACTTTGGGTATGTTTGGCAGTATGCTCGGTTGCATCGTCGCCAATCCATTGGCGAAAAAGGTCGAAAAAGTGAAGGCTTATATTGGTTTACAGCTGGCTGCCGCGTTTTTCTGTGCCCTGAGTTACTGGATTGCTGCTGACGAGCTCAGCCTGGCTTTTGCCGTCTTTATCGCCTGGAACTTCTGCTTTAATGCTGCCACGCCGTTGTTGTGGGCCAAGATGGCCGATACGGTCGATTATGGCGAATGGAAAACCGGCATCCGTACCACTGGCATGGTGTATTCGTCGATTATTTTCTTTATCAAAATGGGATTGGCGCTTGGTGGTGCGGCAGCTGGCTGGCTGTTGGCTGGTTATGGTTATCAGGCGGATACGGAGCAAACGGAGACGGCCCGCCATGGCATTTTATTGTCATTCAGCTTGTTCCCGGCCATTGGTTCAGTCATTGTTGCCATCGTGATGCGGCATTATCTGCTGGATACCGCCAAAGTGACGGCGATTCAGGCTGAACTGAAGCGAAGCGCCGGTTAAATTGTCAAAGAGGCGCAGCTAAAAAGCTGATACTATTGGGTTTATCACAGCACAGCTTGGGGGCTCATCAGACCGATGGCTACGATTTACGATGTCTCACTGCGCGCCGGCGTGTCGCTGGCGACAGTGTCCCGGGTCATAAATAAAAACAGTAATGTCAGCGAAAAAACCCGGCAGAAAGTGTTGGACGCGATGGCAGAGCTGGATTACCGGCCCAATACCATTGCCCAGTCGCTGGCGTCTAACGTATCTAATAGTGTCGGTGTACTGGTATCGCAACTGGACGGTCCGTATTACGGCCCGATGATGGCTGAAATTGAAGCGGCGCTGCGGGCACAGAACAAACATGTGATCATCGCAGTGGGTCACAGCGATGCAGCAGTGGAGCAGGATAGCGTCGAGTTTCTGCTGAGCCGCGGTTGTGACGCGCTCATTCTGGATGTCGAGGCGGTATCGGATGAGTATCTGGTGCAGCTGAGTCAGCGCTCAGTACCGATTGTGCTGATTAACCGCTACATTCAGGCGATGGAGCCGCGCTGTATTTACCTCAATAACGAATTAGGCGGTTATCTCGCCACCCGCCATCTGGTGGATTTAGGCCATCGCAGCATTGCTTATATTTCGGGGCCAAAAAACAAACACGACGCGATGGAACGTTTGGTCGGTCATCAGCGTGCCTTGGCTGAAGGGGGGCTGGTCTATGACCCGGCGCTTTATGTCGAAGGCGATTATAAAGAAGAAGGCGGTGAAGCGGGCATGCTGGCATTACTGCAAACCGGCAAACCATTTTCAGCGTTAGTCTGTGCCAACGATCAGATGGCGTCCGGTGCTATCGCGGTCTGTCTGCAGCGCGGTCTGGTGGTCCCACGGGATCTGTCGGTGATTGGTTACGACAATATTCCTTTTGCCAAGTACATCTCGCCAAAGCTCACCACCGTCAACAACCCTATTCATGAGATGGGCAAGATGGCGGCGTTGTGGGTGCTGCGCCATGTCTATGCTGACGACCAGACACAAGTTCATAACGTGTTTGAACCTGAACTGGTGGTGCGTGGCTCTGCCATTCGCGCACAATAAAACATGTTAGGAGCCTTGAACCATGACTGTGTCCCGCCGGTTTAATGCAAGTCTGCTTGCCCTGTTATTGTTTCCATTCGCGGGACTCGCTGCAGTGCAGGCAGTAACCCCCTGGCCGACCGTGCTGCCAGAACAGCCGGTTGAAGTGCGGGACGCAGCGATGTTACGGGTGATTGATGCCCAGGCAAAATTGGAAATTTTGTCCAGCGGTCACCAATGGGCAGAAGGACCAGTGGCAGAACCCGGCAGCGGCGCTGTATTGTTTTCTGATGTACCCAAAAATCAAATCTGGCGTTGGTCCGAAGCTACAGGTGCAAAGTTGTATCTAAGCCCGTCCGGTGCGACCGGCTTTAAACCATCTGTGCTGAAAGAGGGTAGCAACGGCCTGATTTTTAACAAAAAAGGCGAGCTGGTGCTGGCGCAGCACGGTGATCGCCGCCTGGCAGTGCGCACCGCGCAGCAAGCACAACAAGCGACTTTTCGGAGCCTGACTTCGCAATATCAGGGCAAAGCTTTTAACAGTCCAAACGATCTGATTGAACTGAAAGATGGCCGCTATTTATTCACCGACCCACCTTATGGTTTAAAAGGCGGCGACCAGGCCACTGACAAACAACAAGCACACAATGGGGTGTATCAGCTTGCGTCCGATGCTGTGGTAAGCCTTGTTAGCAGTGCGTTGACCAGACCAAACGGGCTGGCGGTTTCTCCGGATGAACAGTTTTTGTATGTGGCGAACTCGGATCCCAATGCCGCGCAGTGGTGGCGTTTTACCCGTAATGCCGAAGGTCAGTATCAGCATGGGGTTGTCTGGCTGGATGTGACCGACGAAGTGGCCAAAGCCGAAGGCTTACCGGATGGTTTAAAAGTGCTGCCGAATGGCATTTTACTGGCAACCGGGCCTGGTGGGGTGTGGGTCATTAACAAGGACCGGCAAGTGCTGGGACTGATCAAAACCGGCGTGGCGGCGGCTAATGTGGCGCTGAGTCTGGACCGGCAATATCTCTATATCACCGCCAGTCAATATCTGCTGCGGATCAAGCTCAAAACTTAAGCGTAATATTTAATAGGCGACATTTCGCATTGACGCTCTGGTCTGCATAGTTTTTGTCCAGCAACTCTGGCATAGTGCTTCTCAGCTCCGCAGTTGTCAGGGTTTTCGCCGATGCGTCGTTTTTTCTGCACTGTTCTGTTTTTTATCGCAGGCCCTTTGTATGCGGCTGCCACGCTGCAGCTGCTGACTGAACATTTTCCGCCATACAACTATCAGGATGGCGACCGCATCACCGGCATCAATGCCGAAATTATTCATCGCCTCTGTGAAATCACCAATACAGAATGCAGCATGCAGCTTTATCCCTGGTTACGCGCATACGAGTATACATTGCAGAATCCGCAAGGTGGCCTCTTTACCACATCGCGCACGCCGGAGCGTCAGACTAAGTTTCAGTGGGTCGGGCCGTTGGCATCTTCCAGAGCCTTTTTATACCGCTTGAAAAGTCGCCCGCAGGTGAATCCAAGCGATCTGCAACAAGCACAGCAATTTGGTATCGCAGTGGCGCGGGGCGATGTTTATGAGGAATTTTTACTGCAAAGTGGTTTTATCCGCGGCAAAAATTTGCTGGACTTCCCGTCAAAATCTGCACCTATAGCACTGTTTTTACAGGGGAAAGTCGATTTAATCATCGGCTCTGAACTGGTAATGCCGGCCTGGCTGGCGGCGCATCAGGCCAGTGTCGATTTGGTTGAGCCTGTGCTTGAGCTGGAGACCAAAGGCGACAACTATCTGGCGCTGAATCTGGCGGTGCCGCCGGCACAGGTCGACGCCTTACAGCAAGCGCTGGATGAGATGAAGCGCAGTGGCGAATATCAGCGCATTGTGGCGCGGCTATTTGTGGAAGCGATGCCAGAAGTGCGGGCCAACAAGGTAAATACGTCTACAACTAATTGAATATAAATAAATTATTTTTTATCGCTGACATTAGCTGTCACTGAATGCTGACACTAACCGCGTGGTCATTTTTGCCGCTTTGGCTGCGACTTTGATCTGCATCAACAAAATCCCCCGCTGTGGCCTTTATCGTGAAGTGGTTATTGATTTTACAATATATTTACTTCTTGAGGCCGATATGCAGCACAATCCACTGGGCCTGCGGGGTATCGAATTTACCGAATTCGCCGCCGCTGACAGCAACTATTTACATCAGGTTTTTCAGGCTTTTGGTTTTTCCAGGACCCGGCAGTTTAAGGGGAAAGCCATTGATTATTATCAGCAAAACGACATTCATATCTTATTAAACCGTGAGCGCAGCGGCTTTTCCGCCGACTTCAGCCGCGCCCATGGTCCAGCTATTTGTGCGATGGGCTGGCGGGTTGATGACGCTGTTGCCGCAAGGCGGATTGCGCTGGAGCGTGGTGCCCGTGGCGCGGATCCGGCAGCGACTGACCTGCCATATCCGGCCATTTACGGCATTGGCGACAGCCTGATTTATTTTATTGATCGCTTTCACGCCACAGATTCGATTTATCAGCGTGATTTTGAACCCCATGACGAACCGGCCATGGTTGAAGATTTAGGCTTCAGCTGTATTGATCATCTGACCAATAACGTGGTGAAAGGCACCATGCAGCATTGGGCGGATTTTTATAAAAAAGTGTTTGGTTTCACTGAAGTGCGTTATTTCGACATCAAAGGCCAGCAAACGGCGTTGTTGTCTTATGCACTGCGCTCGCCTGATGGCAGCTTCTGTATTCCAATCAACGAAGGCAAAGGTGATGATCGCAATCAAATCGACGAATTTCTGCGGGAATATAACGGCCCCGGTGTGCAGCATATTGCTTTTCTGACAGACAACATTCTGGATTCACTCGACAAGCTGGATCATCAGGTGATTGATACGCTGGATATCCACGACGACTATTACACCAACGCTTTTGCCCGGGTGCCGCAGGTGCGCGAAGACAAACAGCGGATCCAACAACATCAGGTGCTGGTGGATGGCGACGATGACGGGTATTTGCTGCAAATTTTCACCAAAAATTTGTTTGGGCCGATTTTTGTCGAGATTATTCAACGCGTCGACAACTTAGGGTTTGGTGAAGGCAATTTTCAGGCGCTGTTTGAATCGATTGAACGCGATCAGCAAAAGCGGGGGCTGTTATGACCCTACCATCAGCCAGCAGCATTAAAGTCCGGCAAATCCATCATGTGGCTTACCGCTGCCACGATGCAAAAGAGACAGTGCAGTTTTATCATGATGTGCTTGGCATGAATTTTATGCTGGCCATCGCCGAAGATAAGGTGCCTTCGACCAAAGCGCCAGACCCTTATATGCACCTGTTTTTAGACGCCGGACAAGGCAATATTCTGGCGTTTTTTGAGCTGCCAAATTCACCCAAGATGGGTAAGGACCCACATACGCCGGACTGGGTGCAGCATATAGCGTTGCAGGTCGACGATGAGGCTGCTTTGCTGGCTGCTAAAACTGAGCTGGAACACCGTGGCATCGCCGTCGTCGGGCCGACCAACCATGAAATTATCCGCTCGATTTATTTCTTTGACCCGAATGGCCATCGCATTGAGCTGACCTGTGTCACAGCGACTGCGGCCATGCTGCAACAGCTTGATGCGGTAAAATGGCAGATGCTGGAGGAGTGGTCGCAAACCAAACGGGCGCCGAAACAAGCGGCCTGGTTGCATCAGCAGGAATTTACCGAACCGGCCTGAATCCCATTATTTAAAACCACAGCTTGAGGCCTTGTACCAGCGCGGGATAAATCTGCTTCCGCGCTTTTCTCGTCAGAAAATGCGCCGGATCAATATTTGCGACGGGCAGAGCTGGCAAAATCATCCATACTGCAATTCGGTGCGTACATGTTATGGATTTGGGCGCAAACCAAATCCCGACAGCCGTTTCTGCCAAACATTTTTCGACAGCAAACAACAAAAACCTGATATCTACCGTGCAACAGGAGCAAGCAATGTCTCAACTTGATCGTCGTTCCTTTTTAAAACTCTCTTCAGCAACATTAATTGGCGTGACTATGGGCGGCGTCAGCCTCAATGCCGTGGCGCAGGAAGCTGTCAAAGCCGATGATCCGATGGCTGTGGCAATGAAATATGTCGCCAAATCAACCACTGCCGACCAAACCTGCGGCAACTGCATGCATTTTGCCAAAGATGCCAAAGGCGAAACCGGTGGTTGCGCTATTTTCAGTGGTAAGTTGGTTGCCAAAGGCGGCTGGTGTGCCGGCTGGATGAAAGCGGCTTAATCGCCCTCTGTCTCAGCCTGACAAAAAAGCGCCGGTGGCGCTTTTTTTCTGCCGCAAAACTAAGCAGACACAACCAGACGCAACAGCTTTGCTGATCGAACTGCAGTTTAACTGCGTAAAAGCCGCGCTGTTGTAAGCACTCCGCCTCGCCGGAACTGTCTGACATCTGGCATAATTCAGTGAACATCTGCTCTGGAGTCTCTATGACGGGAATGGTTTTGATCACCGGTGCGGCGCAGCGGGTAGGGTTACATTGTGCACTGGGGCTGCAACAGGCCGGCTATCAGGTGATTGCGACTTACCGTCAGCCAAAAGCCGGCGTGGAGCAGCTACGCCAGGCCGGGGTGATTTGTCTGGCGCTGGACATTACACCGGACAGCGATTTAGCGTTGCAGGTGGCAGAGCTGGTTGCCGCAGTCAGGGATTTATGTCAGCAACATAAGCTGCCACTACGCGCCGTGGTCCACAACGCCTCCAGCTGGGCCGGTGAAGTTGGCTCCGGTAGCGACCTACTGACGCAGCTTAGAGCAGACGCGGCAGTCTTTGATGACATGTTCCGCATTCACACCAAATTACCTTATTTACTGAGTCGCGCGCTGGCACCACTGTTCACCGCAGGGCAGGGGCAACCGGCAGACATCATCGCCATCAGCGATTTTGCCGTGAATACCGGCAGCTGCAATCATATGGCGTACGCCGCGTCGAAAGCTGCGCTGGAAAATCTGGTGCTGTCACTGGCGCGCCAGTTGGCGCCACAGGTTAAAGTCAATGCGATAGCGCCGGCACTGCTGATGTTTAATGAAGGCGACAGCGCCGAGTACCGCG
Source organism: uncultured Chromatiaceae bacterium (assembly GCA_946482325.1). Next base: position 18,871 of record CAMLRA010000068.1, read on the forward strand.
CTTTTACACTGAAAAAATCGCTGATGGAAATTGAGCCGGGGCCAGCGGAAGTCCTGCAAAGTATTTTGTATTTGCTACAAAGCCGTTATATCACTGGCCGCGTGCTGGCGCTGGATGGCGGCCGGCATCTGAAGTTACCCTAATCTCGATGCAGCAGCATGCGCCGCTGCCGCGTATTCAGCGGCCGTATTTTCGTAATGGGCCGCAGCATCGCGCCGGTGCTGATGTCAGCTTTGCTGACATCGTCAAAATCTTTGATTTTCGCCGGATAAAAATCGGCCGATGGGTTACCCCAGCAGAAACCCAGCTGGCGGCCAATTTGTTTTTTGATGCGCTGTCGGACCTGCAATTATTACTGCAGGTGCCACCGCAGGTGATTTCGCTGAATGGGTCACTGGCACTCAGTTTTGGCACCGGCGGCGAGCCTGGCAGCTGCGCCTTTTATCAGCCACAAGGCCGGCTGTTGGCGTTAGCAAAAAACGCCGGTGGCGGCTCGCTGGCGCACGAGTGGTTTCATGCTTTTGACCACTATATCGCCAGCCGGCTTTGTATTGATGCCAAACCAGGTGATTTTGCCAGCCGTCGCTGGTTACATGGTGCCGCCATACAGCCACATCCACTGAATCAATTATTATCTGCAGGGTACGCGCATTGTTTGCTTTCGCCTTGCGGCCAGCAGCCTTCGGCGTATTTTCAGCGTAGCGCGGCAGCCGACAGCAGTCGGGGGACTTTGTATTACGCGTTGCCGGAAGAGTTGTGTGCCCGCGCTTTTGAAAACATGTTGCAGCGTCAGAGTCTGCAAAACAGTTTTTTAGTCAGTGGTACGCTTTGGCACCCCCTCCGGGGGAAACACAGCATGGATCCGTCACAACAATTGCTGCAACAACAACGCGCAGCGCTGTATCCGGATGCCGCCGAAAGTAGCCAGTTAGCGGAACACTGGCTGCAGTACTTTCAGCGTCTGGGGCTGGCTTTGGCCAGGCCTGGACTGAATCAGGCCAGC
>CAMLRA010000069.1 GCA_946482325.1 uncultured Chromatiaceae bacterium
CCGCGACAGTCTGGCGGAAAACGTCTACAACGAAGGCTTTAAAAAGTGGGACTTAGGCGACATCGTCGGTGGCAGCGGCACGCTGTTTAAAACCCAAACCGGTGAACTGACAGTGTGGCTCGATGAAATTCGTTTACTGACCAAAGCGCTGCGCCCACTGCCGGACAAATTCCACGGTTTAACTGACCAGGAAGCCTGTTACCGTCAGCGTTATCTGGACCTCATCGTCAACGAGCAGTCACGCAAGACATTCTTAATCCGTTCAAAAACAGTGGCCTACATTCGCCAGTTTTTTAACAGCAAAGGCTTTTTAGAAGTAGAAACCCCAATGCTGCAAAGCATCCCGGGTGGCGCTTCAGCCCGGCCGTTTGAAACCCACCACAATGCGCTGGATATGCAAATGTTCCTGCGTATCGCGCCAGAGCTGTACTTAAAACGCTTAGTGGTCGGTGGTTTTGAAAAAGTATTTGAACTGAACCGTAACTTCCGTAACGAAGGCGTGTCGACGCGGCATAACCCGGAATTCACTATGCTGGAATTCTACTGGGCTTATGCTGATTACAACGACCTGATGGACCTGACCGAAGAGCTGTTCCGTGGTTTGGCGCAGTCGGTGCTGGGCACTACAGAAGTGCCATATCAGGGCCATATTTTTGATTTCGGCAAGCCATTTGCCCGCATGTCAGTGACAGAATCCATCCTGCACTACAACCCGGATGTGAAGCTGGAACAGTTAACCACGCGTGAAGCAGTTGCCACACTGGCCAAATCCTTAGGCATTGAAGTCAAAGCCAATTACGGTCATGGCCGTATCCTGATGGAAGTGTTTGACGAGCTGGTCGAAACCAAGCTGCAACAGCCAACTTTTATCACTGAATACCCGGCCGAGATTTCGCCACTGGCGCGTCGCAACGACCACAACCCGGAAATTACCGACCGCTTTGAATTCTTCATCGGCGGCCGTGAATTGGGTAACGGTTTCAGCGAGCTGAACGATGCGGAAGACCAGGCCGAACGTTTCCGTGAGCAAGTCGCGCAAAAAGAAGCCGGTGACGACGAAGCCATGTACTACGACGAAGATTTCGTCACAGCACTGGAACACGGTTTACCACCAACTGCAGGCCAGGGCATCGGTATCGACCGTCTGGTGATGTTACTGGCCGACGCGCCAAGCATCCGCGACGTGATCCTGTTCCCGCATATGCGTCACAGCGACAAACACGGCAGCTAAGCTGTTGATTTGACTGAAAAACCACCTTCGGGTGGTTTTTTTATGCACAAAAACCTGACCCCACCCCGTCCTTTCCGCTCAAAGCTGTTACCTCCAGACTCCAACAAAGCCGGCAGCGGCAGCCACGGAGTGAGCGATCAAGAGTGAGCGCGGGAGGCGCGAACGGGCGAACGCAGTGGTGGCGGTGTTGGCTTTGCCTCGACAAATCGCCCTTAACTCAAAGCCGCTAAACCAACTCCCCAACAACCCAGCTGTTCGCTGCTGACCAACCAGACGACTTCTGCACCAAACCTGGCATCAACCCATGTCGAATATCAATAAAACACGAATAGGAGTAATTCCCATTTGCAAATGAGAATAGATCTCGATACCATGTCGCCCGAAAAATAAAGCAGCCGTACCGGCAGTAAAAAGGGATCTGACCATGTCGTTAATCAAATCAAAGAAACATTCTCAACCTTATCCGGCCGCTCTGGCCTCGGCGCTGATGCTGGCGATGCCGGCTGCTTATGCGCAGGACACCGGCAAACTGGCCGAAGTTGAAGTGAAAGGCAGCGCGATTTCAACTGAGCTCATCGCCGAAAAAGCCAGTTCTGCCAAACAGGTCAAGCCGCTGGTGGATACGCCGCAAACCATCGTCGTGCTGAAAAAAGAGCTGTTCCAGCAACAGCAAGCCAACACCTTATCCGAAACTTTGCGCAATACACCGGGCATCACCATGCTGATGGGTGAAAACGGCAACACCGCGACCGGCGATTCAATTTTTATGCGCGGTTTTGATACACAGAGCAGCATCTATGTGGATGGCATCCGCGATTTAGGCACTATCAGCCGCGATACTTTTAACACTGAACAAGTCGAAATCGCCAAAGGCCCGGCCGGCGTCGATAACGGCCGTGGCGCGTCCTCCGGCTATATCAATATGAGCAGCAAAGCGGCGACGCTGGATAGTTTTATCACCGGCAGCGCGACAGTGGGCACAGGTTCACATAAACGCGTCAGTGCCGACGTGAATCAGACTTTGGCCATCGACAATGCGGCTATTCGCGTGAATTTACTGCGTCAGGACAGTGGGGTGCCAGGCCGTGACGTGGTGGAAAACAATATCACCGGCATCGCCACTTCGCTGGCGTTTGGCATCAATACCCAAACCCGCACCACGCTGAATCTGCTGCACGTGCAGCAAGACAATATCCCGGATGGCGGCGTGCCGACCATCGGCCTGGAAGGCTTCTACAGTGCCGCTATTGCCACAGCGTTCCCGAACAACACAGCGCCGGCTTTTGGCAAAGTGAACCGCGAAAGTTTCTATGGCAGCAAAAACGACTTTGACCATGTCGTCGCGGACATGCTGACGCTGAAAGTCGAACATGATTTTGCTGACAACGTGAAGCTGCAAAATACCAGCCGTTATGGCGTGTCGTCACAAGACTATGTGTTGACCGGCATCAATACCGGTAATGGCATCACAGTGCCGGCGGCGACCAAAAATGATCTCAATACCTGGACTGTGAACCGTAACCGTCAGGGCAAAGATCAGCAGAACCAGTTGCTGATTAACCAGACCAACCTGAATGCCACGTTGCAGCAAGGCAGTCTGACCCACAATATTGCCTCTGGTATCGAATTCAGCTTCGAAAGTCAGCTGAACTACACGCTGGGTTTACCGACCGGCACCACGCAGGTCAATGCCAATCTGTATAACCCTTCGACTGCAGACGTGTTCGCATTACCAGTCCGCACCGGCGCGAAAACTGACGGCAATACCAGTACTGCCGCGTTATATCTGCTGGATACCATTGACTTAAATGCGCAGTGGCAAGTCAGTGCTGGCGTACGTGCTGAGCACTACAACACTGATACCAACCTCATCACGGTGCAAGCTGCAGCAACTCCACAAACAGTTCCGGTGGGTACTTTAATCGGTTCTGAAGCGCGTAAATCTGACAATCTGCTGAGCTATAAAGTAGGCACTACTTACAAACCAACTGAAAATGGTTCTGTGTATCTGTCTTATGCCACGTCGCAATTGCCACCGGGCGGCACAAACTTCTCACTGAGCACTGCGGCGACGAACCAGAACAACCCGATGCTGGAGCCGCAAAAAGGCACCAACCTGGAACTGGGCACTAAGTGGCAGTTACTGGATAAAAACCTGTTCGCAACTGCGGCACTGTTTGAAACCGTCAATAAAAACGAACTGGTACGCGATGATCTGAATACCTATGTGCCGGTTGGCGAAAAAACCGTGCGTGGCCTGGAGCTGGCGCTGGTCGGTTCACCACTGCCGAATTTTGAACTGAATGCCGGTATCGCGCTGATGAATCCAAAAATCACCCGCGGCGCCTTATACAGCGGCGCGCCAACCGATGGTGGTGTGATCCAGTGGACGCCAAAAACCACTTTCACGGTGTGGGGTACTTACACGCTGGAGAAACTGAAACTGGGCGGTGGTGCCCGTTACATGGATTCAGTGGCCCGCTCCAATACCACTAACCTAGCGGCAGCGACCAACTCGATGCTGGAAGTGCCGGATTATTGGGTGGTGGATGCGATGGCGACCTATGAGGTGAATCCGACAGTGACAGTGCAATTTAACCTGTATAACCTGCTGGACGAAGAATACGTGCAGTCACTGAATAACGGCGGCGGACGTTATCATCAGGGCGCGCCACGTTCAGCCAAGCTGGGTGTGAATGTCGCGTTCTGATAGCTAAGGTGATGCAAAATCTGCAGGCAGTCTATTAGGCTGCCTTTTCCCATTGAGGTATTTGATGTTATTACATATTCCTGCCGTGTTAAGCAAAGCCGAAGTAGCCGAGTTCCGCCGTTTATTGGCGCAAAGTAGCTGGACTGACGGCCGCGCCACAGTCGGGCCGCAAGGGGCACAAGTCAAGCATAACCGCCAGTTACCGGTCGACAGCCCGCTGGCGCGTGAACTGGGCGCACTGATTTTGCAGCGTTTGTATCAGCATCCGCAGTTTTTGTCGGCCGCGCTGCCACTGCGCACAGTGCCGCCTTTGTTTAACGCCTATAGCGGCGGCGAGCATTATGGCCTGCATGTTGATGGCGCAATCCGGATTTTACCGGGCAGCACTTTGAGTTTAAGAACCGACGTCTCCTCGACTTTGTTTTTATCCGAACCGGATGAATACGACGGCGGCGAGTTGCAAGTCATGGACACCTACGGCGAACATCAGGTCAAACTGCCGGCCGGTGATTTGATTTTGTATCCGTCCACCAGCCTGCATCAGGTATTGCCGGTGACCCGCGGCGAGCGGGTCTGTAGTTTCTTCTGGAGTCAAAGCCAAATTCGCGATGACGCCAAACGGGCGTTGTTGTATTCGCTGGATCAGCAAATCCAGAGCCTGCGCCAACAATTAGGCGATAGTAGCGAAGTACTGGCGCTGACCGGGCATTATCACAATCTGCTGCGGATGTGGGCCGAGATATGAGTGCTGAAATATCCGACACACTTTGTAAAGGTATTTAACTGGGCGTAAACAATCACCTTTGGCATGCTGTGTTGGTCTTCTTTTGTCAGGAACAACCCGGTCATGCTCACAATTACAAATCTAAGCAAAACATATGATAACGGCGTTAAAGCGCTGCAGAATATCAGTCTGAATATCCCTAAAGGCATGTATGGTTTGCTGGGGCCAAATGGCGCCGGCAAATCCAGCCTGATGCGTACCATCGCCACTTTGCAATCAGCCGACAGCGGCACCGTCCGCTTTGGCGACATTGATGTATTAAAAGACCCGAACGCGCTGCGTCGTACTTTGGGTTATCTGCCGCAGGATTTTCAGGTCTATCCGCGCATCAGCGCGGCAGATTTGCTGGATCACCTAGCGGTGCTCAAAGGCCTCAACGAGAAAAAATCGCGCCGTGAGACTGTCGATGCCTTGCTGGCGCACGTCAATTTATATCAACACAAAGACAAAGCGGTCAGCAGTTTTTCCGGCGGCATGCGCCAGCGCTTTGGCATCGCGCAGGCTTTGCTCGGTGACCCGCAGCTACTGATTGTCGACGAACCGACCGCCGGCCTCGACCCGGAAGAGCGCAACCGGTTCCACAACCTGCTGGTCAGCCTTGGCGAAGATAAAGTCATTATTCTGTCGACGCACATCGTCGATGATGTGGCAGAGCTGTGCCCGCAGATGGCAGTGCTCGCCGGCGGCCAAATTCTGCTGACCGGCAGCCCGCTGCAACTGGTCGACGAATTACAGGGCCAGGTCTGGACCAAAACGGTCAATCAGGCCGAAGCGCAGGAACTTGAGCAGCAACTGCCGGTGATCTCGAAACGACTGTTTGCCGGTCGCACTGTGCTGAACGTGTTTGCCATCAGCCAGCCGGTGGGCTTCAGCCCATGCGCGGCCAATCTGGAAGACGTGTATTTCTCTTGTTTGCATCAGGCGCGTCAGCGCCAGTCTGCCTGAGGAGCTTCGCATGTTTTTGCAGATGATCCGGTTTGAATGGCGCTATTACCGGCGCCAGCCGTCTTTTTATGTCACCTCAATCTTGTTCTTTTTACTGGCGTTTTTTGCCACAGCGTCGGACAGCGTGCAAATTGGTGGTGGTGGGGAAGTCTGGGGCAACGGGCCTTTTGCCATCACCCGCACTATCACGACCATGCTGATTTTTTCGATGTTTCTGGTGGTGAATTTTGTCAGCAGTGCGGCGCTGCGTAACCACGCCAGCCAGATGGAAGAACTGGTTTGTACCAAGCCGGTGCCTCCTTTGTCTTATCAGCTTGGCCGGTTTTTTGGCAGTTATCTGGTGCTGGTGTTTGTGTTTGCCATGGTACCGCTCGGGACTTTATTAGGCTCGCTGATGCCTTGGGTCGACCAGGCGCGGTTTGGCCCGACAGTGCTCAGTTATTATGTCGACGCCTATCTGATTTTCGCGCTGCCATCGTTGTTTGTGTTGTCGGCGCTGTTTTACACCATCGCCAGTAAGTTTAAGTCGATGCAGGCGATGTATCTGGTCGCAGTCGTGGTGTTTGTGCTCTATCTGATTGCCGGCAGTTTTGCCCAGACGCCGGAGTACCGCACTATGGCCGCACTGCTGGACCCTTTTGGTTTACGGTCTTTTGCCGACGTGTCCCGCTACTGGACTATTGTTGAGAAAAACACCTTGAGTGTCAGTTTCAGTGGTGTCTTGCTACAAAACCGGCTGTTATGGCTGGCGGTTGGCGTGATGTTATTGGCGCTGTTTGGTGGTTTATTTAAGCCGCTGGCGCTGACGCCAAAAGCCCGCGCCGGAAAAGCCAAAGCGCAAAGCGCAGTACCGGAGTTTGCTATTAAGAAGCTGCAGACCAAAGCGCAGACGCCATCGCATTGGGCGCAGTTTTGCACACGGCTTGGCTTTGAACTCAAACAAGTGGTGTTCAGTGCGCCATTTTTTATGTTGCTGCTGATTTGTATCTTTAACCTGCTGGCGCCTTTGTTTATGCCACAGCGTTTTTATGGTACGGCCGATTGGCCATTAACCCAGACCATGATTGAGCTGGTGACGGATTCGAGCAGTTTATTGCTGGTGCTGATCCTGACTTATTACTGCGCCGAAGTGGTCTGGCGCGAGCGTTCACAAGGTATTGGCGACATTATCGACGCCACGCCGGTGGCCAATATGGTGCTGTGGCTGTCAAAACTGCTGGCGGTTGCCGGCGCTATGTTGCTGATGTATCTGGCTTTTGCCCTGGCGACCATCAGCTATCAGCTGCTGAAAGGTTTTGACGATCTGGACCTGATGCAATATCTGGTGCGCCTCGGTTATTTTAACTTCCTGCCTTTTATGCTGACCGTGGTGCTGGCGTTCCTGATTCAGGTGTTAAGCCCGAACAAATATGCCGGTATGGGCATTTTTGTGGTGTATTTCATTGTGACGCAAGTGCTGGATGCCTGGGGTTTTAACCACCGCATGTGGCATTTTGCCGCCTCGCCGGCCGCACCATTCTCCGACTTAAACCGCTTCGGCTGGACCTTAGAAAGCCACAGCTGGTACATGCTGTATTGGGGTGGACTGACGGCGATTCTGTTTGTGCTGGGCTTTGGTATGTTTCAGCGTGGGCCGGCGCAAAGTCTGGCGGTGCGTTATCAGCAGCTGCGTTATCAGATTGGCGCTGGCGGTCAGGCGGTGATCCTGCTCGGCAGTCTGGTGTTTGTCGGCAGTGGTGGCTGGATTTATTACAACACCCGTGTGCTGAATCAATACGACAGCGCAGAGCAGCAGATGGATTTACAGGCCGATTATGAAAAAGCCTATAAAGCCGGCGCTGACGACCCAATTCTGGTGGCCCGCAAAGTCGAAGCTTTTGTGGATATCTATCCGGAGAAACGTCAGGTTGATGCCCGGATTGAACAAACATTGGTGAATAAATTCGATAAGCCAGTCAGCAAGATGCTGGTGAACTGGCCGAAATACACCCGCAGCATGGAAATTATTGCGCCGGGCGCCACCTTAAGCCCACGTGATAATCGTCTCGGCACCGCCTGGCTGGAGTTCAGCACACCGGTGCAACCGGGGGCAACGCTGGCGATGACGATTAAACTGAGCCGCACCAATCCGGGCTTTCAGGATGATGATGTTGATGTCGCGGTGGTCGAAAACGGCACCTTTATCAACAATGCGGAATTGCTGCCGCAGTTTGGTTACAACGCTGGCTTTGAACTGCAGGAACGGCATGAACGCAGCAAACGCGGCCTGGAGCCGGTACAGCGCGCGTATAAACTAGAGGACAGCAGCCGTTACACCGAAAGTGGTTTTGGCCGCGCCGAAGACTTTATTGATTTCAGCGCGACTGTGTCTACCGCTTCGGATCAAACAGCGCTGGCACCCGGTTATCTGAAAAAACAGTGGCAACAGGATGGCCGCAGTTATTTCCGTTATGAAATGAATGCGCCGATGTTTAACTTCTATTCGTTCCTGTCGGCGCGGCTGGCGGTGAAAAAGCAGGTTCATCAGGGCGTGTCGCTGGAAGTCTATTACCACCCGGCGCATCACTGGAATATCGACAGGATGATGCAGTCGATGCAGGACTCGCTGGATTACTTCAACAAGGCGTTTTCGCCGTACCAGCACCAGCAAATGCGCATTATTGAATTCCCGGGCTATCGTGACTTTGCTCAGTCCTTTGCCAATACAGTACCGTATTCTGAAGGTATTGGGTTTATCAACGACCTGCGCAACGAAGACAGTATCGACATGCCGTATTACGTCACCGCACACGAAATGGCGCACCAGTGGTGGGGGCATCAGGTCGGCACTGCCAATGTGCAGGGCAGCGCGGTGATCCCGGAAACGCTGGCGCAATACAGCGCTCTCAGAGTAATGGAAACCAAATATGGTCAGGCCAAACTACGCCAGTTCTTAAAATACGAACTGGACCGTTATTTACGTGGCCGCACTGACGAAAAAGTGGCGGAAGAACCGCTGCTACGCGCTGAAGGCCAGGGGTATATCCATTACCGCAAAGGCTCAATTGTGATGATGGCAATCAAAGACCGGATTGGTGTGGAGCGACTCGATGCAAACCTGCAGGCGTTTTTGCAGGAATTTCAGTACAAACAAAACCCGTATCCGACCACGCTGGATTTACTGCGCCATTTAACGACGGGTGTCAGCGCTGAAGATAAAGCCTTTATCGAACAGCAATTCACGCTGATCACCTTGTACGATTTACGTGTGCTGGATCTGCAGAAAACCGAATTACAGGATGGTCAGCTGCAACTGGATTTAACCATTCAGGCAGCGCGACTCAGTGCCGACGGCAAAGGCGCGGAGACTGAACAGCCACTGGACGAAGACATCGATATTGGTGCGTTTAGTGCAGATCCAGACAAGTTTTCGGCGGATAACCAGCTGCTTTATCTGCAAAAACACCGGATAAAATCCGGCAAACAGCAGCTACGCGTGGTGGTGCCAAAAGGCACGGCTTATATCGGTATCGACCCGCTGATTAAGCTGATTGACCGCGATGCGGCGGACAATATCCGCAAGCTTTAAGTTGTGCTTCAAATAAGAAACCCGCCAATTGGCGGGTTTCTTTTTTCCGGCAACAACTACGCAAAAGCCACCGAATTGCTGGCGGTGATTTGTTGCCGGCGAAGCTCTGGCGTCTGGCCTATTTACCGGCTTTAGCAGCCTGCTGCTGCGCTTCCAGTTCCTGCCAAGCCTGACTGCCCCACAGTGGTACTGTGGTCAGCGAGTGTTTGTCACTGCCGGCGCTTTCTTTGGTCGAATACGACAAATACACCAGCGTTCTGTTATCAGCATCAAAAATCCGTCTGATTTTCAGGTGCTTAAACAAAATACTTTTCGATGCGGTGAAAATCACTTCGCCGGATTTGGACTTGTCGATTTGATTCAGCATGGCGGCGGTAATTTCGCCGGTCTGACGGCAGGCGATCGACATATCGGATGGGTCTGCCAACGACAAATCCGCTTCGACATGGCTGATATGACAGGTAACGCCAGGTATGGCCGGGTCGTTAAAGGTCTGAATTTTAATGTCTTTGGTGGTGAAAAGCCCAAGGCTGACATCACCGACTTCTTTGGGTGAACAGGCACTGAGCGCAGTGAACACCAGACCTGCAGCCAACACACGCTGAAGATGAATCATCACAACTCCTTGTTTTATCTGATTAATTGCCAATGGTTTGAACCAGCAAAGCACGTTGCCTGCTGGTCACCACTTGGCGTAATGATCTTCCGCCAACCCCAGGCAATGCTGAAGCTGCAGCACCCGGCCGTCGCGTAACCTTACTGTACCACTGTACAACCCGGCGTATTGACGGAAATTACTGGCAAGGAGCCCCAACTGGAGTTTTTCCTGCCGGCAAAAATCGCTGTGAAAAATTAAATCAATCTCGCCACATAATGTGCGGATGCGCCACGGCGTGGCTTGACCGCGATCAAACTCAAAGCGGGCCGGGCTTAAATGCTGGATATTGCCGTCATACCACAAGGCGTTTTCGCAAAGCCCGGTTTCATTAACACCTGCCGCCAGATTCAAACCAAAAGGCGCTCCGTCCAATAAAGTATTGATGGAACTCCAGCGCCAGCTGGTTTCACGGCGCATAAAACCGGCGGAGAAATCGATGCCGCCGCGGGCTTTCGTCAGGTCCAGCGGCTGACCATCACGCAGCAAGCTGCCACTGACACGCAGCGCATTGTTTTTTTCGGTGTAAGTCCAGCCGTTGTAACCGGTGGGGGCAGCCAGCGCCAGTGGCTGTTGCTGATCAAAATCAAGTTGCAGTTCAGCCTGCAGGCCGGGCGTCTGTAACGACAAAACCCAGCCGCTGGCGTCGTTGTCGATTTGCCATTGTTTGGTGCCTTTGCCCATGCTGGCGCGGCCATGCTGTGGCGAGTCGCTGGTGAGGCAGCCAAAACCCAGCGGTGCCAACAGCGCAAATTCGCGCGCTGGTTTGCCTTGTTGGTACAGATAAGCGAAACCGGAGCAAACATAACGCACATCAGCAATGGCGACGGCCAGCAGCCAATCCGGACCACTGACGCCAACAAACTGAAATTGTTTATAGCCAAAATGTTGTGTCAAGCGGCTACCCGGTTTATCCAGCACCGAATTGAGGCGAAAGGCCGACAAATTCAAATCAGCAACTGACCCATCAAACAGGCCTTGTTGCAGTCGACCTGCTGTATCAAATAGCGTCGATGGCGCTGGGGTTAAGATTGGCTGGTAGCGATAGGAGTCGGACATCAGCATGACCCGGAAAGGTAGATAACAGATTTATATCAGCTTTTTCTGGTCAGACCAAGCGGCTGCTGTCGTGCAGCACAGTGTGAAACGAAGAAGGGAGAATAGTGTGAAACGATGAAGGTAGGAAAAACGGCTGCCGGTGGCCCGGCAGCCTGCTTGTCTTAATGATCGTGGCCTGAGTGACCATCCATACCATGGGCATGGCCGTGCGCCAGTTCGTCAGCAGTCGCATCACGCACTAACAGCACTTCGATATCAAAAGTCAGGTCAATGCCAGAGAGCGGGTGGTTGCCATCGACAACCACTTCTTCATCAGTCACATCCAGCACGATGACAGATTGTTCATGACCATCCGGGCCAGCGGCGCGAAAACGCATGCCGACTTCCACTTCCATGCCTTCGAATAACGAACGCGGTACTGCCTGAGTCAGTTCGTCATGACGTTCGCCGTAGGCATCGGCCGCAGCGATAGCCACTGTGAACTTGTCACCAGCCTGTTTACCGGTCAGAACTTTCTCAAGGCCGCTGATCAGCGAACCGGTGCCGTGGATAAACACTAAAGGTTCGGCGCCAAAAGAGCTGTCGAGTTCGTTGCCGTTGGCATCGCTGACGCTGTAGTGCATGGCGACGACTTTATTGTGTTGAATAGTCATGAGGACCTCAGGGAGTGATGGAATAAGGTAAAGGTTGTAATTGTAAGCCGACATCCGGCTCTGTCGCCAGCCGGAAATGGTCGGCTGCGCTGATATCGTTTGGTAATACGGCCAGCAGTTGCAGTTGGCCCTGAATATTCACCGCATTGACCACTACGCCGCTGCGCCGCCAGTTTTGCTCCAGCTGCAGTTCGATGTCGCTGCCAGCGACAGGGGTATGCTCGGTTTCGGCTTTGAGCAGGTACATGGCTCTTTTGTTTTTGCCCAGGTACTTCATCCGCGCCACCATTTCCTGGCCCATGTAACAGCCTTTGGTGAAGCTGATGGCGTCTAACGCTTGCAGATTCAGCTGCTGCGGCACATATTCACCAAGTAAGGGTTGTTCCAGATACGGCATACCGTGCGCGATATGTTGTGCCAGCCAGCGGGTTGGTGCGGCCATCAGCGCCTGCTGCTGTTGCCACAGGGTTTTGGCTTGTTCGAGCGCCAGGATCAATACAAAGTGATCGGCCGCGAGGCCCAATAAGTATCCACCATCAACGGCTTGTTGCTGGCCGATGGCAGGTTGCGGGTAACCAAGCTGGTGCAGTAAAGCGACGCTGTCTGCGCCACCAATACCAAACACCGCGTATTGGTCTTGTACTTCGGTGAAACTGACTTTGGAAAAGACACCGTACTTTTTCAGCTGTGCCAGCGAGGCCTGCAGTTCGTCGCGAAAGGCCAGCCAGAGTAGATCGTCGCCAGCTTGCAACAGGTGGAATGTGCCCCACATTTTGCCTTTGGCGTCACAGTGCGCACCACGCAGGAAATGGTCGCTGCTGACTTGTGTCACGTCACAAGTGACCTGACCCTGCAGAAACTTTTGTTGGTCGGCTCCGCTGATTTTTAATAGCTGAAAGGCCGGCAACGGGCTGACAAAAGCCGAAGACAGATTATTCGACAGCTGAGCCAGTTGCTCAGCACTCATCCAGAAACTTTGCATAACAGCGGAGGGCTCCCGACTGAAACCATTTACAGTTGCTTGATCATTGGGTGTTGCCGGCAAAAGCACAACCCCTGACCGATTTTTTTGTTAGAATTTAGCCCTTATCTGCCTCAGCGTTTCACGCTGTATTCACAGGAATATTATGACTGCCTTAATGACCAAACCGAAATTACGTTGGGCCTGCCGCCGCGGCATGCTGGAGCTGGACGTATTACTGGCGCCTTTTGTTGAACATGGTTACGACGCGCTGACTGAGCCGGAAAAACATATTTTTGAACGTCTGCTGGCCTGTGATGATCCTGATTTATTTGCCTGGTTCATGGGCCATGCCCAATCACCGGACCCGCAATTACAAGCCTTGGTTCAGGTCATTCTGAACCGGGTGCGGGTGTAAAAAATGCAATGCCGGACGCTGCGCGTCGGGCAATCAGCCTGGCCTGTCCGGCTGCTCTGTGGTTTGCTGTTGCTGGCGCTGCTCGGCGCCGGAAGTGTAGGAGCCATGGTGCCCTGGTGGCTGCAGTGTAGCTGGTTGCCGGTGTTTTATTATTGTTTTGCTGCGATACAACCATCCAAACGCAGTTGGCTATTAAGCTTCGACTCAGGTTTGCAATTACGTGCTGATGCGTTAGATTCGGCGGATACCTCGCCAGAGCGACAGTTATCCGTACAACAGGGTGAGTTATTGCCCGATAGCCAACAGTGCTGGCTGGGATTCTGGCTGCATTGGCGTAGCGGGGACGGTTCGATACAGCGACGTTGGCTGTTTCAGGATGCTTTATCCACAGCCGATGTGCGGGCGCTGGCGCGCCAAATCCAACAGCTACGCTGGCAACAACCACCGGCGCCGGCTGGTGTGATGCAGTGGTTCAGCTAAACCTCAACCGCCAATGGTTTCCATTTTATTGCTAGACAGATCTGATACAGGAATTTTTTATGAGTTTTGTTGAACTAGTCGGATATATTCCGGCCATTATTTTCCCGGTTGCTACCCTCATGCAGCTGGTGCATTTGTTGCGGACCAAAGAATCTGCCGGTGTACCGGCCCTGACCTGGGCTGCTTTTGCGCTGGGCAACATCAGCTTGTATATCTATGCGGAAAAGTACTTTGAGCTGCAGTCCATTCTTGGTCAGCTGGCGACCGCAGCGCTGCAGATTTATGTCGTGATGCTGATTATCAAATACCGCAAGAAACCCGAAACTACAGCATAGCCAGGGTGTAGACTGTACGTTGAGAGACAAAAAAGCCGGACGTGATTTCCGGCTTTTTGCTGTTTGGCTTGCAACACAATAACTCAGTCACGCCCCGGCTGCAGAATGGTGGGCTTGCTGTGCGCCGCTTGCTGCGGATAATCCAGGGTGTAATGCAGGCCGCGGCTTTCTTTGCGCTGCATAGCACTTTTGATGATGAGTTCCGCCACCATTGTCAGATTGCGCAGTTCCAGTAGATTGTTACTGACTCTGAAATGACGGTAATACTCCTGAATTTCACGCTGCAGCAGTTCCACCCGGTGCAGCGCCCGTTCCAGCCGTTTGGTGGTGCGGACAATGCCAACAAAATCCCACATAAACATTCTGAGTTCATGCCAGTTGTGGGTGATCACCACTTCTTCATCCGAATTACTGACCCGGCTCTCGTCCCAGTCTGGGAGTTCCGGAGTTGGTTTGGATGTGGGCCATTGCTGCAGAATATGCCGCGCGGCGCTTTGGGCGAAGACTACACATTCCAGTAACGAATTACTCGCCATCCGGTTGGCGCCATGTAAACCGGTGTAAGCCACTTCGCCAATGGCGTACAGATTTGGCATATCAGTCTGGCCATTAAGGTTGGTCATGACCCCGCCACAAGTGTAATGCGCGGCAGGCACTACCGGAATGGGCTGTTTGGTGATGTCGATACCAACACTGAGACATTTGGCATAAATAGTCGGGAAATGCTCGAGGATAAAGTCTTTGGGCTGATGGCTGATGTCGAGATAAACACAAGCGACGCCTAAACGCTTCATCTCAAAATCGATAGCGCGCGCGACGATATCGCGCGGTGCCAGTTCGGCTCTTTCGTCAAAATCCGGCATAAAACGGGTGCCATCAGGGCGTTTCAGATACGCACCTTCACCGCGCATCGCTTCAGTGATCAGATAATTTTGTGCGTCCGGATGATACAAGCTGGTTGGGTGGAACTGATTAAATTCCATATTGGCGACCCGACAGCCAGCGCGCCAGGCCATCGCAATGCCATCGCCGGACGCAACATCAGGGTTGGAGGTATATAAATACACTTTGCTGGCACCGCCGGTTGCCAGCGCAACAAAGCGGGCGGCGATCACTTCGACCTGTTCGTTGTCGCGGTTCCAGACATAAGCACCGTGACACTGATTACCGTCGATGCCAAGCTTCTGGTCGGTGATGAGGTCGATGGCGTTGTAATTTTCAAGCAGGCGGATATTTGGATGGCGGCGCACCTGGTCAACCAGCGTGATTTGCACGGCGCGGCCTGTGGCATCTGCTGCGTGCAAAATCCGCCTGTGACTGTGGCCGCCTTCACGGGTCAGGTGGTATTTCAGCACGCCATCGTCATCGCGATATTGGTCAAAAGGCACGCCTTGGGCAATCAGCCATTCCATCGCCGTTTTGGCATTTTCGGCGGTAAATTGCACGGCGGCGTCTTCGCAAAGACCGGCGCCGGCGATCAGCGTATCATTGACATGGGATGCGATACTGTCGTTTTCATCAAACACTGCCGCGATGCCGCCTTGCGCATACAAAGTCGAACCTTCGCGCAGTGGGCCTTTACTCAACACTATCACGTTCAGATCCTGCGCAAGCTGCAGTGCCAGACTCAAACCGGCCGCGCCACTGCCGACAATTAAAACGTCACAGCGATGTTCTTTTTGATGATGCATGCGATACACTTACCCGACAAAAAACAGGATCTTAACCAGATCTGCCGGGTTGTCGCTACCGTTCGCACGGCTCGCAACCTGCAAATGATCTGAACGAAAAACGCCCTTTTATGCCGAAAAACAGCATGGCGATCATTTTATTGTAACTTTTTTATCGGTGAAACCGAACTTTTTCCGCCGCCCTTCATCTGAGTGAGTACGCTTGTGAAGAGCCAGTGACAATTTAAAGCAGTATTGAGACAGGGGAACGGCTCCCAGATGAGCGAGCAAGAATTGGATTGGCAGATTGTCCAACGGGTACAACAAGGGGATAAAGCTGCTTTTAACCTGCTGGTCAGAAAATATCAGCACAGGTTGGCGAACTTAATCTCAAGGTATGTCTCTAATCACGGCGATGTTGCAGATGTAGCGCAAGAAGCATTCATCAAAGCGTATCGGGCTTTGCCCGGCTTTCGTGGTGACAGTGCCTTTTATACCTGGTTGTACCGGATAGCTGTCAACAGTGCGAAGAATTACCTGGTTGCCAATGGCCGCAAGCCACCGTCAACCGATGTGGATGCTGAGGAAGCAGACTCTTATGAAGGCAGCGATGCACTAAAAGT
The DNA here is from genome assembly GCA_946482325.1 of uncultured Chromatiaceae bacterium. Next base: position 16,093 of record CAMLRA010000069.1, read on the forward strand.
GCAGGACTCGCCGGAGAAACTGCTGTTAACCGAAGAGATCCGCCAGGTCGTATTTGAAACGATTGAAAAGTTACCGGAAGAGCTGCGTACCGCTATCACGTTACGCGAATTGGACGGTCTGAGTTATGAAGAAATAGCTGAAGTGATGGGTTGCCCAATCGGTACCGTCCGCAGCCGGATCTTCAGAGCCCGGGAAGCGATAGACACCCAGTTGAAGCCACTTGTTGGCTGATTTATCAACGAAGACAGGAATTAGTATGTCGTCTGAACATCAAGAATGGCTCTCCGCGGCCAGTGATAATCAAAGCGTCAGTGCAGAGCAGCTCGATTCGTTATTGTCTGATCCACAGTTACAGGCCAGTTGGTTACGTTATCAGCTGGCGGGTTCAGTGATCCGGCAGGAACTGGCGCCGCAGCTGGATACCGCTTTCGCTGACCGCTTCGCTGCGATGCTGGAACAGGAAGACAGCCATCAGTTGGTGGCAGAACCAGTACCGGTGTTACAGCAGGTCACAGCCAGTCCGGTCAGTGGCAATCAACCGGCGGCGAATCAAAGCTGGTGGAAAATGCTGATGCAAGGTGCAATTGCTGCAGGTGTCGCTATTGTGGCTGTCGTTGGCGTGCAACAGACCCAGCAAAAGCCGGATGATGCGTTGACGACGCCGTTGCCGGTGCTGCAGACCAGCCCGATTGGTGGTGTCGCAGCGCCTGTGAGTTTGAGCCAAACTTCTGTCGAGTCCCGCTTTACCCCGCAGCAGCAGCAACAGCAACTGGAACAACAACGCCGGCTGCAGGAACTGATGCAGGCGCGTCAGCAACAAATCCGTCTGATGGAACAGGCTGCTGCTCAGCAAGCGAAAAAAGACACGACGGATGAGGGTAAAGGTCAACAACAGTGAGTCTGACCTCATTCTGTTTCAGTGCCGGCTGGTTCTGCAGTCTGGCACTTGCACTCTGCAGTCTGTCGGCGCACGCCGACGACTGGCAGCAGTTTGAGCGCACTCAGCAAGCGGTGCGTAAATTCAATTTTGACGTCTCCTTTGTCCAGGTCCGGCCCAGTCAGCTCATTACTTACCGCTGGCTTCACGGCATTCACGAGCAATCTGGTTCTTTATCAGTGCCGTTGGAATTGGAGCGGTTGTTGTTGCAGGATGGCGTCGGCACAGATACCTTCCGCCGCGGTGACAAAGTTTATTACGCCGCACCGGATGCGCCGGTTATTGTCACGCAGAATGATTCGATAAAAGAACTCCCTGCCATATTGTTTGAGCCGCTGCCGGTTATCCAGCAGCTGTATGACATTGTGCCGGGCAGTAGTGTGCCTTTGTCAGGCCGTACCGCCCAGCTGCTGAGGCTCAGTGCCCGTGATGCCAGTCGTTATAGTTATTGGTTGTGGCAGGACGCCGAGACTGGTTTCCCGCTGCGCGTCGATACTGTTGATGAGCAAAATGTCGTGCTCGACCGCTGGATGGTGGTGCATTTACAGTTAAAACCGGGCTTGCCAGCTGAATTACAAAGCCTGATCAGCGCGCAATTGCCCCAACAACCACATGCTCTGGCAAACAGTCAGGTGCCACAAGATCAATTTAAACTGAGCTGGATACCGCCGGGCTACCAGCTACTGGCGCAGCAGGCTCCGGTCAGTACCCGCAGTGTGCCGGTGTTGGCGAACTGGTTGCTGAGCGATGGTTTGCATCAAATTTCTGTGTTTGTCCAACCGACCGCGCGTTTGCCGGAACAACAGCTCAGAGATGGTGCCACTACTATTCTGGTGACTACCCGGCAAAATCTGGATGTGACCGTCATCGGGCCTTTGCGCCCAGAACTGGCGGCTAAACTGGCTGCTGCGGTGGAATAATCTGCCTGTATCCAATGCGGCAGCTCCTCAGACGGACTGCTGCATTGAGTTCAGTCACCGGCTCCGGTAAAATTGTGCTCAGCCTCAGCCTGAGATCTTTCCATGATCACGCCTTCTGAAGATAAATCCTGTCATACCCCACAGCAGCCAGATGCAGCACCTCTGCAGACCTTACTGGTGACGGCGACCGTGCTGCGGCAGGATGGCGATGGCGTTTGGCTCAGTACGCCGCTCTCCACCAGCTGTAGTGGCTGCAATCAACAGGACAGCTGCAGCAGCGGTCTGGTCGCCAAAGCGTTACCGGTACGTCAGCAGCAGTTGTTTCTGGCAGGCGCAGCGACATTATTACCCGGGCAACAGGTAGAAATCAGTGTGTCACCCGGTGCAATTCTCGGTTCTGCGTTGTTGGTTTATCTGTTACCGCTTATCGTATTTATCGCCACTCTGTTTTTGGGCCAGTTGCTGCAATGGCATGAATTAGCAGCGCTTGCTGGTGCTATCCTTGCCACCGCAGCCGTGTTTCGTAGCGTACAGCGTATCGAACGCGGGCGTGCCGGTCAGCTGCAAATTCAGTTAGTACGCGTGTTGCCAGACCTTGCTATAACTCAAGTCTCTGCTGCGGGTCGCTCTGCATGAAGAACACAGTGCAAGCAGCAGGGAATTAGAGTACAATTCGCGGCAATTTTAATCTGCCGCAAGGCGCAGCGGCATTGCCGCCTGCGAATTCACTTGCTGCCTCACAGCTCAGTTTTGATTGGAAAAAATGTCTAAAATATCCCATATCCGTAACTTCTCGGTTATCGCCCACATTGACCACGGTAAATCGACTTTATCGGATCGGCTGATCCAGTTCTGCGGCGGTCTGTCCGACCGGGAAATGCAGGAACAAGTGCTGGATTCAATGGATCTGGAACGTGAACGTGGTATTACCATTAAAGCCCAGAGCGTCACGCTGAATTACAAAGCCAAAGATGGCGAAACCTACCAGCTGAATTTTATCGATACGCCGGGTCACGTTGACTTCACGTATGAAGTTTCCCGCTCGCTGGCTGCCTGTGAAGGGGCATTGCTGGTGGTTGACGCCGGTCAGGGCGTGGAAGCGCAGACAGTTGCTAACTGTTACACCGCGCTGGAAATGAACCTCGAAGTATTGCCGGTCCTTAACAAAATCGACTTACCGCAGGCTGAGCCTGACCGTGTCGCCGAAGAAATTGAAGATATTATCGGCATTGAAGCTGTTGGCGCCGTGCAATGTTCAGCCAAAACCGGTGTTGGTATCGAAGATGTGCTGGAAACTATCGTTAAAGGTATCCCATGTCCGGAAGGCGATGTTGACGCACCAACCCAAGCCTTGATTATCGACTCCTGGTTCGACCCTTACCAGGGCGTGGTCTCGCTGGTTCGTGTTAAACACGGCAAAATTCAGGCGAAAGACAAAATCAAAATCATGTCCAGCGGCGCTGTGTATGAAGTCGACAAAGTCGGTATTTTCACACCAAAAGCCACCAACACCGGCATTCTGAGCACAGGCGAAGTAGGTTTTGTTATCGCCGGCATCAAAGAAATCAAAGGCGCGCCGGTCGGCGATACGCTGACATTAGCCAAAAACTCGGCAGCTGAGCCGTTACCGGGCTTTAAACGCATCAAACCTCAGGTTTATGCCGGCGTGTTCCCGGTGTCTTCGGATGACTATGAAGATTTCCGTGACGCCTTAGAAAAACTCAGTTTAAACGATTCGTCGTTGTTCTATGAGCCAGAAAGCTCCAGCGCTCTGGGCTTTGGTTTCCGC
>CAMLRA010000070.1 GCA_946482325.1 uncultured Chromatiaceae bacterium
CCGCGACCCCCGGCGTGACAGGCCGGTATTCTAACCGACTGAACTACCGCTCCAAGCCTTGAACGCAGCATATCAGTTGGGGATGCTGCGTTGCGGCGGGAATAATACGGTTCTGCCCCAGACCCGTCAACTTCTTTTTTGCCGGATTTGGCTAAAGCTTAATCATCCGGTAACGAAAGGTCCAAAATATCATCAGAGGCTTTGTTTTTCGGTGCTTTTTTCACCGCTGCAGCGCTGTCAGTTGCAGTTGCCTGGCCTGATTCAGTATCAGCAGCCGCAATATCCCCTGCCCCCGCTTTTTTCCGTCGCAGCAGCGCCGCCGGATTCAGTTTAGCCATTAACATGCTAAAGGCCCGCTGCGCATTCTGGTTCATCGTCAGCAAAATGGCGCCGCCGCCGCCAATTAAAATCAACAGATTCACCCCAATCACCAGGCCAAGCGGAAACTCGGCCGGTGGTTCTGCCGGCGCTTCAGCAGCCGCCGCCTGCTCAGGCTGAATTTTTGCCTCAGCAGCAGTTGACGCTGCGGCTTTGTCGGCAACAGGAACTTCGGGCACGGCAATTTTCGGACCTATCGCGGCAAACGTATATTCAGGCAGACTAATCACCACGTCCCGGCCACTTTTTGTTTTGGCAAACAGCATTTGTTCAATACGATAGGTACCGACGCCAGCATTGGCCACCCGCAATACGCGTTTATCGCCTTTTTCTTCACCCAGAGAAAAACTCTGGACTTCCCCGTTGGGATATCGCAAGCGGCCTTGCACTATTAAAGTATCTGGGTTAACAGGACCGTCAGTCACCTGATAAATCACCTGATGCGGCTCATCCGGCGTCAGGCTCTCCACCGATTCGGTTTTGATCGGCGTACGCACCACCAGCACAGGCTCTTGCATCAGTTCGCGCGTGTACAACGGCGTTTTCACCAGATATTTCGGTAACCACTCCCCTGCCTGCACTTTTAAGTTAAATTCACCGGTGAAGATGGCGTCGCGTGGTCTCTCATCGTAGTTTTTACCATCGTCAGCAAAAGTAGTGAAATTCAGCACTGTGGCATTAGAGTTGTCATAACCAGGCTTTTGCGTACTAAACAACAACACATCGAGCTGCAGAATATCGCGGAAATCTTTGACATTGACCGGTTTGCCGCCGTTACTGAGCCTCGCGGTCACTTTAAAAATTTCGCCAACCATCAGATCTTTTGGTAGCGCATCAACGTCCAGACCAATGTCGGTCAACACCATAATGCGGCTTTCCGGCAAAATTTCCCCAATCGCCTGCCAGGGGCCAGGCGTCGGTTTGGTCATTTTAATCAGGTCATAGGTTTTATCATCAAACCACTGCATGCCGTTATCTTTGGCAGTACGCGCATAAACTTTGCTGCCATCCGGCCGCACCAACACCACGGACGGCGCCCCTTTTTTGCGGAAAAACACCAGCGTCACTTCATCAACGGCATAATCAATGCGAAAACGGTTACCAAGCAGCGGGATGCTATTCGTGCCGGCAATGTCTTTCAGTTCAGTGATGACCTGTTTTTCGACCGGCGCTGCCGCTTTCGCTTCAGCCGCAGTGCTGCTGGTTTGGGCGATGGCATGCGGCGCCCATAGCGCTACACAGATTGACAATAACGATAGCCACTTTAACTGCGCCACAGGCAAGACCCACCTTTTTTCTGTACCAAATCCAGCCGTTTTTCATGTGCAGCCAGCTCGTCCGCGCTGGCGCTGACCACTTTTAACACACCGCGCCGCACCAAGCCGATTTGCTGCTGATTATGTTGTTCATTGCCGGTACTGCTGGCCAGATTCAGGCTGACCTGACCACCAGTCATTGCCAGATAAACGTCGGCCAGAATTTCGGCATCAAGTAAAGCGCCGTGGAAAGTCCGGTGGCTGTTGACAATGTCATACCGGCGACACAAAGCGTCGAGGTTATTTTTCTGGCCAGGGTGTAAATCCCGCGCCAGCTTCAGCGTATCGAGAATGGCACAGACACTGTCAACCGGCGGTAATGGCTCCGCCAGCAATTTAAACTCATGATTAATAAAGCCAACGTCAAACGCGGCATTGTGGATCACCAGCTCTGCGCCCTGCACATAGTCAAAAAACTGTTGAGCAATATCGCGGAAGCGTTGTTTGTCGGCGACAAATTCGTTGGTGATGCCGTGGATATTAATCGCTTCCTGTTCAATAAACCGGTCCGGGTTTAAATAGACATGGAAGTTATTGCCGGTCAGCCGGCGATTGAACATCTCGACGCAACCGATCTCAATGATGCGGTGGCCTTCCTGCGGGTTGATACCAGTGGTTTCGGTATCGAGGATGATCTGACGTTTTGCCATGAAGAATCGTTTTTCAGCACTTTTTGCGTTAGAGTATACGCCGTTGTGATAGCTGGGAAGTCTTGATGCATAAAACTGTTGAAATCTACACCGATGGCTCCTGCCTCGGCAATCCGGGCCCGGGGGGTTATGGTGTAGTGATGAAGTATCAGCAGCATGTCAAAGAGTTATCCGGCGGTTTTATCGAAACCACCAACAACCGGATGGAGCTGATGGCAGCCATTGCTGCACTGGAATGTCTGAAGCGGCCATGTTCTGTTGATATCTCCACCGACAGCCAGTATGTGCGCCAGGGCATTACACAGTGGCTGGTCAACTGGAAGCGCAATAACTGGCGCACCGCCGCCAAAGAACCAGTGAAAAACAAAGATTTATGGCAACGGCTGGATGCTGCTTGTCAGACCCACGACATTCGCTGGCACTGGGTGAAAGGCCATGCCGGTCACCCGGAAAACGAACGCTGCGATGTCTTAGCGCGCGAAGCGGCCACCCATCAGGCGACAGAACCGGACCCGGGTTTTAGCCGGACCTGATGCTATTCGCCGTACATGAGCCACTTATCCTTAACGTACGGCGCAGGCTTGTTGCGCTTCGGTTTTCAGCCCCAGTTTTTTCATCACCATCACTGCCGGACAAAAACCAGTGAAGGCACTTTGGATCATATTGACGCCGACAAACAATGTCAGCCAGACAAAGTTCGGGTGCACGTAATGTGTCAGCACCACAGACAGCAGCACCATAGATCCCGCGAATACTAATAAAGCTCTTTCAACCGTCATAACCACCTCCAGTAAATTATCATTTTCTAATATAAACAATAGATTGATATTTGTCGCCCCACTCCAGATTGGCTTAACGCCAATGCTGTAGCACTAAGCTGACAGCCAACACAGGTAAAAACAATGCAAACGCACGCCGGAACCAACGCTGTGGCAAATATTGCAGCGCCAGCAACCCGAATACACTACCGACCACGCCAACAAGGCCAAAACTGCCGACCAGCCACAAGTCCGGTCTGAGCTGTGGCTGACTGACCCACAAACTGACAAACCCGCTAGCGCTTTGCAGAAATACCAGTGCCAGACTGGTTGCGACAACGCGTTGCGAGGACAGGTCGCTTATCGCCAGCAGCAGCGGTACCAGTAAAAAACCACCGCCGACACCAACCAAACCAGTGATGAGACCAAGCGCAGTGCCTGCCAGCATCACTTGCCAGACCTTTGGTATTTGGAATTGCCAGGGCTGAGCCCGCCACATATTGACACTGCTCAGCAACATCAAAGCAGCCAAAATCAACAACTGCAATAAAGCCGGCAGCCATTGACTGACATAACCACCAAGTGCCGCCCCTGCCATGCCGGGCAACGCCAGTTGCGCTAACAAAGTGCCAGCCACCTGACGACGCCAGACATATGGCAACACAGCACCGAGACTAATCAAGGCCACCACGCCAAGCGCAGTGCTGATCGCCAGTTTTTCCGGCATGTCGAGCAGAAATATCAGCACCGGCACCGTCAGAATAGAACCACCTGAGCCAAACAGGCCAAGTGTGAGACCAATCAGCAAAGCTGCCAGCAACGGCATAGTCCAGCTCAAGGCAGCTCCTTATTTCATAAAGTTCTATGCTAATAACTAAAACCAATGTTAAGGCAGTCCCAGGTAGAACTCAAGCCATGCAAAATGCGCGCGATGTAAATTACGTGGAGTGCTTGGTTTAATTTGCTTACACTAACGCTTTTGTATTTTGCCGCAGGACCATTCATGACTTCAGCCACCGCCGCTCAAATCCCGGTGTTTATCATCAACTTGGATAGCTCGCCTGAGCGTTTCGTCCATGCTGAACAACAACTACAGGCGCTGGGGATCCAACCGCAGCGATTTCGCGGGGTTTTTGGCAAAGATCTCACTCAGGCAGAAGTCGACGCCTGTTACGACAAAAGTGCCAATCTGCGCTATTTCCGCCGATCTTTATCACCGGGTGAAATCGGTTGTTATTTATCGCATCGCGGCGTCTGGCAATTGATGGTCGAGCAAAATATTGAAGTGGCTATCGTGCTGGAAGATGACATTGATGTAGATGCCCGCTTTGCTGACGCCCTCACGCAAATTGTCCGGCTGAGTGGTTGGGACCATATTAAACTTTCGGACGACAGAGACACGCCGGCGTTTACCCGCAAAGCGTTGAATGACGGTTTTGCACTGGTGAATTTCAAGCGCGTCCCGAACTGTGCCACAGGTTACGCCATGAGTTTAAGCGGCGCCAAGAAATTGCTGCAACGCGACAAATTTTTCCGCCCGGTGGATTTGGATTTGCAGTTTGGTGCAGAACTTGATTTACAGTTATTTTCGTTACTGCCTTACACCATCTGGCCATCAACGAAATTCGACAGCGTGATCAATCAAATCAGTGGCGGCAGCCGCAAAGGTGACACTACGGCACTGCGTAATCTGAAATATCGCCTGCAAGTGGCGTGGCAACGCTGGCGTTATCAGTCGGGTGATCTGAGCCAAGTTATCGTGAAATAGGCCAAAAAAGCCCGCGTTTATCGCGGGCTTTTTCGTGATTGATACATTTTTACTGCGCCAGCATCTTTTCCAGCTCGGCAATAAACGCCGGGTCATCCGGTGTCACTTTACTGCCAAAATGTTTGACTGTGGTCTCGCCTTTGCTGACCAGATACTTGTTGAAGTTCCAGCTGGGTTTTTCGCCGGTTTTGGCAATGAGCGCTTTGAACACCGGGTTGGCATCATCGCCGCGCACCGGGCTGGTAGAGAACATCGGGAACTTCACACCGTAGTTGATGTAACAGACTTCAGCGGTTTTGGCTTCGTCATCATGTTCCTGCATAAAATCGTCGGAAGGAAAGCCTAATACCACCAGACCTTTGCTGGCGTACTTCTCAGACAACGCCTGTAATGCTTTGAATTGCGGGGTAAAACCGCATTTGCTGGCGGTATTGACGATGAGCAGAGTTTTGTCCTGATAGGACTCACATAAATCGACCGTTTCTTTACTTCGCAGTTGCTGCATCGAATGATTCAACACATCACCACACTGGGCTGCGGCTGCTTGACCACTGAATAATCCCACTCCAAGTACCGACAATAAAGATAATGATTTTAAAACACGCATAAACCCTCCTTTTTTTCTGATGATACGCTGAATTACGAAAAAAGATCCTTTCTACTAACTCGCACTGTTTAAATTTTCAGCGAACGATCTGACAGATCTGTGTCTGGATCCGACCAGCCGAAGCTGAACTGCGATGAAGAGCAACTACTTAGCGATTCGATGAATAACTCTCATGATCACGATAAAAATATATCTCTTTAGCAGTCTCTGAAATAGGACTAAAACGAGGGCGGCTCGAAAAAAGAATTACATAGGGAAGTCGCACAAAATGGCCGAAATGATTGCAGGGGACTACGGCACTGCCGATGCAGGCGCCGACATCAAGCTGGCAAAGATCAGCAATAAAGACGCTAAAAACAAACATAAAACAGAAGCCAGACGCCGGATCGATGATCTGATGGAGCAAAAACGCTTACGGCAGATGTTGGATTTGGATGACGAAGATGAGCTGGAAATCGACCTGGTCGGTTAAACAGTAACAGCAGATGTGAACACATCGCTGGTTAAAAAAGAGGAGCTTGCTCCTCTTTTTCTTTTGGTGCTATTCACGGCGCCAGCAGCGTGCCGGCACCGCGACTAACCGAACATTATGGCAAAGCCGCTTCAAAACTTAAGGTAAAACCTTCTCGGATTTTGTCGGCTTTCTCAGACTTCAGCGCCGCTTCGGCCGAAGCTTCCAGCAAATAACGCCCGGCATTGGCTGGCGTGAAACTGAATTGGCCAGCTTTATCGGTGACCAGATGCTGACGCGCCGGATCGTTGCGATACAACTCACCATCAAACGACAGATCTGCCTTCACACCTTCGACCGGCTTGCCGTTCAGCGTTAACGTTACTGTCACGGCTTCGCCGGCGACAATATCCGCCGGGTGGCGGTCAAAGCTAAACTCGAGCCCCTGCCCGGTGGTTTTCAACACTGTGTCAGTCGGGCCATTGACAGTGACAAAAGCCATGGCACGATTACGGCCTTGCGTGGTGACCACATCTGTCGCGTCTTTTGGCAGCTCTTTGGCGGCTTTTTGCTTGTCACCCATCAGGCGTTTTTGCTCACCACCGACTTTGTAGCTGGTGAAATAACGCGGCTGACCGCCCATTTCTAAGCGGTAAGTGCCGGCGACCGGCAATTCAACATCAGCCATCGATTTGCGTTTGCCAACTGTGGCAGACACGGCTTTTCTAACTGCGCCATCTGGCAACACCACTTTAAAACCTTCGATACCAACGCCTTTATCCGCCTGAAACGTCATATTACTGGCGAATAAATCCACGGTGACAAAACCGCCGGTTTTTGACTGCACATAATGGCTTGGTACTACGTTCATGGTGTGGGCCACTGCACTGGAAGCGGCAAACAACGCGCTCAGAGTGAATAAATGAACTGTTTTCATTAGATATTTCCTTGCTTAAAATCAACGTTGTTATGGCGCTTTGCGGCTCAGTTGAACCTCACCGATTTCGTTACCGGCTGCAACAGTCAGGGTGATGGCACTGCCGTCCCAATTGAATTTCTGTTTCACCAGCTGCCGGCCGCCATGTTCGCGCGCGGCTTCAATCACCAGCTGATATGCGCCGTTCGGAACAGGTGCACCTTTATCGTCTTTGCCATCCCAGCGCAGCTGATAAGCACCCGGGCCTTTGGTTGCGCCGGTGCGGGCGTCCACCAACGGCTGATCAGCGCGGCCGGTTTTACGCCAGAAGCGGCGTAAATCTTTGATCCAATCCGGTTTTTCCCGCCAAATCTCAATTAAACGCACCGACTTTTCGCTGCCGTCTTCAACCCAAACCGCGACATAAGGCCGGTGGTACTGGCCTTCGCTGATTTTTGGCAGCTGTAATGAGATCTCCAGATCACTGGCTGTGGCCGGCATGCTAAAACCTAAAGCCAGCATCAGTGCCACACTGCATGTTTTTTTCAACGCCCTACTCTCCTTCTCACCCCTTCACACCGCCTGTCGATCAACACCAGATCTTTCAGTGCAGCGCCGCCAGATAAACCAACAACATCACACCGGCGCCGGTCAATGCGCACTGCACGCCCCACCAACGCCTGGCGGGCTGTCGCCACAACAAATAAAAACCACTGAATGCAAATATCAAACAAGCCAGCGCTACCACGTCAATCAGCCATTTCCAGGCTGTGCCGGCGTAACGGCCTTTATGCAGGTCATTGAGCAGTGCCAGATAACCGCCGAATTCACGCGACAATTCCACCACGCCGCTTTTCAGTTCAATTTGCGCATTGGCAAAACCGGCTGGTTGCTTAAAATCGAGTTCCAGCAGCTGCTCGTCGGCATCATAGAGAAAAGCAAACACAGCACCTTGCACCTGATGCTCAGTCCGCAGCCAGTCGGCGATGAGCTGTGCCTGCGCAGCCTGCTGCAGCTGGTCATCGTTAAATTCCAGCTCGGCCAACTGTGGCGGCAACTGCAGTTGCACGCTGTCACTTTGTTTACCGGCGTCCCATTGCCAATCCGGATGATTCAGCGTGATACCGGTCAGGGCAAAAAATACAAACACCACCAGCACGGTCATCGACACATAAATGTGCAACCAACGCAGAAAACGCGACAAAGCACTACCTCCGGTTAAAACTGGCCTGAATGTTACTGAGATTCATTCTTATTTGCAACAATGCCAATGTAAAGAGCATGCAAAGACTGCTGAACTGACGCAATATGTTGGTGGATAGTAAGCCATGGAATTCGACGATGTCAGATCAGCACACCGAAGCGTTACGTCAGTTACAACACCAGCTGGTACTGCTGCAACAGGAAATGGGCCGGCAACAGCGCGGCGCGGTCATAGTTCTGGAAGGGCCGGATGCGGCCGGCAAAGGTGGCATTATCCGCCGGCTCGGCTGGTGTCTGGACCCACGCTGGTTGCATGTCTGGCCCACCAATGCTCCCAACGACGCCGAACGCAACCAACACTGGCTGCAGCGTTTCTGGCAACGGCTGCCACAGCAAGGCCATTGGGCCGTGTTTGATCGTTCCTGGTATGGCCGGGTACTGGTGGAACGGGTCGAGCAGTTGGTGGATGACAAGGTCTGGCAGCAGGCTTACGGCCAAATCAATGCTTTTGAACAGATGCTGCAGCAAGAGGGTTTTGTACTGGTGAAGGTCTGGCTCGACATCAGCGCCGACACCCAGCTGCGCCGGTTCACCGAACGATATCTGGACCCGGCCAAACAATGGAAACTCACTGCGGAAGATATCCGCAACCGGGCACGCTGGGATGACTACATAGTGGCACGCGATGAGATGTTTAGCCGCACTTCAACCCCACAGGCGCCCTGGCATTGTATCGACGCCAATGATAAACATCAGGCGCGACTGGCGGTATTCCAGCTGTTATTGCAGGAATTCAGCCGCGACCTGCAAGTATTGCCGGCGGCATTGCCCCAAGCGGTGGAAGACTTTTTTGCCGGCACTGTGGCCATAAAATAACAAAAACCCGGTAAAAACCGGGTTTTCATGCAACAGAAACGAGTTATTGCAGCTGAGACAGCGCTTCGAGAATTTCGCGTGGCTCCACTTCCGGGCCGTTTAATTCGCTGTCCCAGTTGGTGCCAATCAGCACGCCGTCGTCATACATCTCTTTTAACCAGCCTTCGCAGAAAATATCCAGCGGAATGGCTTCTGGTTTATATTCTGCCCATTCTTCGCTGCAATGTGCCTTGGCAGCGGCTTCGTTGGACCAGAATGGCATCACGTCGGTGTCTTCAAATTCAACCGATTCGACCACCAGCAAATCTTCGCCATGTGCCAGCACCCAAACTTGTGCTTCTGAGCGCGCTTCGGCGATAAAGCCCTGAAATACCGGATCGTGTGCATATTCAGCCATGATAGAAGTCCTGTGTTGGGTCACCGGAGCGGAATGTCCGGCAGTGCTTCCAAGATTATCCCAGAAGCTTCGCCACTTGGCATCGGAAATTTTTGCATCCGATTGAATTTGTCGTGGTGGCAGGTTCCCGCCAGTCCGAAAAATAACGTACAATTTGGGCCAATCTTTCTCAAGGAGCAGCAAGACTCATGGCTCAATACATTTATTCAATGTATCGGATGTCGAAGGTAGTTCCACCTAAGCGTACGATTTTAAAAGACATTTCATTATCGTTTTTCCCGGGCGCCAAAATTGGTGTGCTGGGTTTAAACGGTTCAGGTAAATCCACCCTGCTGCGTATTATGGCTGGCGTCGATAAAGAGTTCGACGGTGAAGCCAAGCCACTGGCCGGCATTAACATCGGTTACCTGCCACAGGAACCGGTGCTTGATATGAGCAAAACCGTGCGCGAAGTGGTGGAAGAAGCCGTTGCCGACGTGAAAAACGCCTTTGCCCGCCTTGATGCCGTGTACGCTGCTTATGCCGACGAAAACGCTGATTTTGACGCCTTAGCGCGTGAACAAGGCGAATTAGAAGCCATCATTCAGGCCAAAGACGGCCACAACCTCGACAATATTTTAGAACGCGCCGCTGATGCACTGCGTCTGCCGCCGTGGGATGCCGAAATCAAAGTGCTGTCCGGTGGTGAGCGCCGTCGTGTCGCCATTTGCCGCCTGTTGTTAGAAAAACCAGACATGCTGCTCTTGGACGAACCAACCAACCACTTAGATGCTGAATCTGTGGCCTGGCTGGAGCGCTTCCTGCACGATTACACCGGTACTGTCGTGGCTATTACGCACGACCGGTATTTCCTCGATAACGTTGCCGGCTGGATCTTAGAGCTGGACCGTGGCGAAGGTATTCCTTGGCAGGGTAACTACTCCAGCTGGCTGGAACAAAAAGAGGCCCGTCTGCAGCTGGAAGAGAAAACCGAAAACGCCCGCCAGCGCTCAATCAAACAAGAACTGGAATGGGTCCGTACCAATCCTAAAGGCCGCCATGCCAAGTCCAAAGCGCGGATGGCAAGGTTTGAAGAACTGCAAAGCCAGGAATTCCAGAAACGTAACGAAACCAACGAGCTGTTTATTCCGCCAGGACCACGTTTAGGTGACAAAGTGCTGGAAGTGAAAAACCTGCGCAAATCCTATGGCGACCGCGTGTTGATTGACGACTTAAGCTTCAGTGTGCCAAAAGGCGCCATCGTCGGCATTATCGGCGCCAACGGTGCCGGTAAATCGACGCTGTTCCGGATGATCAGCGGTACTGAGCAGCCAGATGCCGGCACAATTGAAGTCGGTGAAACTGTGCAGCTGGCGAGCGTCGACCAGTTCCGAGACAACATGAATCCGAAAAATACCGTCTGGCAGGAAATTTCCAACGGTCAGGATATGCTGCAAATCGGCAACTTCACTATTCCAAGCCGTGCTTATGTTGGCCGCTTTAACTTCAAAGGCAATGATCAGCAGAAGTTTATCGGCGAACTGTCCGGCGGTGAGCGCAACCGCGTGCACTTAGCGGCTTTATTAAAAGCCGGCGGCAACATGCTGCTGCTCGACGAACCGACCAACGACTTAGACGTAGAAACACTGCGCGCCTTAGAAAACGCCTTGTTGGATTTCCCTGGCTGCGCCATGGTGATCTCGCATGACCGCTGGTTCCTCGACCGCATCGCCACACACATCCTCGATTACCGGGACGAAGGTAAAGTGAACTTCTTCGAAGGAAACTATTCAGATTACGAAGCCTGGTTAAAAGCCACTTATGGCGCACAGGCATTAGAGCCGCACCGCATTAAGTACAAGAAGATTTAACTGCGAACAAAAAGTTCTGATAAAAAATCCCTGCCTGGCAGGGATTTTTTTATCGCGGTGTAAACAACGTTAATGGGCTTTGCTGACGCTTTGCCCCATCGCTTGCTGAAAAGCACTGCCGCCTTCAATGCGCTGATAAGCCATGCGCAGCTGTTGCACCAACGCTGGTGACGAGCCTTTTTTCAGCGCGATCCAGGTTTGTTGCTCCAGTTCTGGCGGAAACAGCACAAACTCGATATCACTGCGTTCCAGGTGGTGTTGTTGCAACATATCGTCAATGGCCTGCGGGTCGTCGATCATCAGATCTAACTTGCCATTGACCAACAGACGCCAGGTTTCAATGACATCGGGCTGCAGTTCCAGCTTTTCCGGTGGTTGCTTCGCTGCATCCCTCAGCCACTCGGCAGAAAAATCTTCGCGCTGAGCGCCTACGACATAATGTTTGATATCCGCCAGCTGACTGATTTGAATATCTTCCCGTAGGCTCAGCTTTAACAAACCAAACTTATAACGGGTTACCACACCAATCCATTCAAACTGCGCTTCGCGCTCGGGCGTACGCGCCATGTTATAAATCAGCACATCAGGGGTCGTTGCCGCGATGCGAAAAGCCCGCGCCCAGGGATACACCTCAAAACTTGGTGACAAGCCGGCCTGTTGCAACATAGATTCAACTACAGCAGTCGTAAGACCGCCGACTTTGCCTTTATCCAGCGTCTGGTGTGGTGGCGAGATCTCCAGCACCACCCGCAATGGCTGTGCTGCAACTGCTGAATTATTCAGCAACAGCCCCAACAGCAGTGTTGATAGACACGCTTGATAACGCTTTACTGCCACTTGCCGCAACCTGTGCGCTCCGTTTTCCCGCTTTGCTTTACCTTAAACAGCGCTAAAAACAAAGGCAACCGTTAAGTTGCCTTTGTTGCAGTGATTGAGTCGACGGAGCCTGCTTATTTCAGCACTGTAGCCACAGCTTTGGCGAAATAATCGATATTGCTGTGGTTGAGGCCTGCGATGCTGACGCGGCTGGAGCCCACCATATAAATACTGAACTCTTTACGCAGCCGCTCGATTTGCTCTTTGTTGATGCCAAGGAAGCTGAACATACCGTGCTGTTTAGTGATAAAGCTGAAATCCTGCTGTACCCCTTCGGCTTGCAGCTTGTCGATGATGAGCTGACGGTAGTCGTTGATGCGGTTACGCATCACGGCCAGCTCCTGATGCCACAGCGCGGTCAGTTCAGTGCTGTCCAGAATATGGCTGACAATAATAGCGCCGTGCGCCGGCGGCATTGAATAGATACTGCGTACGACGGCTAATAAGTTGGTGCGGGCAGTTTCCAGCATTTTATTGCTGTCGACGACCACAGACACAGCACCGATGCGCTCGCGGTACAAACCGAAGTTTTTCGAGCAAGAGGTACACAGGATCAGCTCTTCGACTTCGTTGGCGAGGTGACGCAGGCCTTGGGTATCTTCATCAAGACCCAAACCAAAACCCTGATACGCCATATCAACCAGCGGCGTAAAACCACGTTCTTTGGCCAGCGCCGCAAACTTTTGCCACTGCGCAAAGTTTAAATCCATACCGCTAGGGTTATGACAGCAAGCATGCACTAATACCACGTCACCGGCTGGCACTGTCGCAAGCTCAGCAAACATCGCATCTTCTTTCAGGCCTTTAGTGTCGTAATCGTAATAAGCGTATTCTTTGACTTTGAGGCCAGCGGCCTGAAACATCGAAATATGGTTCGCCCAGGTAGGGCTAGTGACCCAAATAGTCGCATCCGGATTGGCTTTTTTGATAAATTCAGCAGCGACACGCAAAGCACCGGTACCGCCTGGTGTGTGCGCCGTGGTGGTGCGGCCTTCCAGCAATACTTTATGCGGACCAAATGCCAGTTTTTCGATATGGGCGTTAAAGCTTAAATCGCCAGCCATACCGATGTAAGTTTTGCTGTCTTCGTTATCAAGCCGCAGTTTTTCCGCTTTTTTCACACATTCCAGCACAGCCGTGTGGCCCGCTTCGTCTTTGTAGACACCGACCCCCAAGTCCACTTTCAGTGGATTCGGATCTTCTTTGTACGCGGCCATTAAACCCAAAATCGGATCTGTCGCTACCGGCTGTAAACGAGAAAACATAAAGTGCTCACCTGTTACTGTTGCTGATACTGTTAAAAATTCTTCGGCTGCAGCATAACCTCAGCCTGCTTGCGCGGTGGTCTGATGTTATCAGGCCAGCAGCGCCGGCAAAGTCAGCGCGACTGCAATCAGCAGTGCCAGCTCTTTACCGTGAAATAAGTTTTGTGTGAATGCTTCGGAATCAATGATGCCGATAACAGCGCCATCAGCACCAATAATCGGCAAACAAGCTTCGGCCTGGACTTTCGGGTCGCAGGTATAGTACTCGCCGCCTTCAGCCAGATAGGCCGCCACATCATTAATGATGCGGCCCTGCCCCGACAAACCGACAGTGCTGTTATTACTGATAGCAGCGAATTCGGCGGTTAATGGAAATTCGGCCCGGCTTTCAGCGCCAAAATAAGCCAGTTTGACTAATACCGTTTCGCCAGCCGGGTTAATCCTGCGCTGATACACGCCAAACCAATGGCTGGCGCTCTGCGCCTGATAAAACTGCACCACAGCAGTGACTTTGGCCAGTAATAGCTGATTGGCATCCGTTTGACCGCCTAAGATAAGGCTGAGGTCATAAGGTTCTTCCGCCAGCTGACCAAACAAAGAACAACTGCCGCCCTCGCCGAGCTCCGGTACCCGGAACTGCCATTGCACTGTACTGACCGGTGTTAATGCAGTGAGCTGCTGCTGATAATCTGCGACTTGCTGGTAAAACTCAGCGGAAAATGCTGCAGGCTGCAAACCGCAGCGTGTGAGATAAGCTTGAATCGACATGTGAAGCAAAATAGCCGTCCAGATTTCTAAAAAATACCGCAGCAGTCTACCAGATTGAGGCAAAAATCCAAGACTTTGCGGGGAAATTCAGCGTTTACGCCAGCTGCTGCGGTGAATGAAAACGGAAGCATTGCTGTGCGCCTTTTGTTGCATTATCTTGCCACGATTCCCGGCTGAACAACAGCACACGACAAAACGGAACCAACGATGAGTTCGAATAAAATCTCTTTAGCTGACTGGCAACAACAATTAGGCGGCCAGACCACGACAAAACCCACGATACCTGCCGGCGACAGTCTGGTGTACAGCACCGACAGCGGCCGGATTGACGCGCCCAAAGCAGAAAAAGCCACAGGCCAGGCCTTTGCTGACGGCTTTTTACGCTTAAAGCGCGAGACTAAAGGCCGTAACGGCAAAGGCGTGATCACTATCGCCGGCATCGCCGAACCCGAAGAAAAGCTCGCTGAAATCGCCGCACTGCTGAAAAAGAAATGTGGCTGCGGCGGCGCCGTCAAAGACGGCATCATCGAAATCCAGGGCGACAAACGCGAAGTCATCCAACAAGAGCTCACCAAACTCGGCTACAAACACAAGTGGTCGGGGGGGTAAAGTCGGTGTTTCGGGATGCCAACAATTTGGCATCCCGCCGACTTTACGGTGAGCCGGGGATCTCAGGCAGCCAACAGTTTGGCTGCATGCCCGGCGAACGCCCGAACCTCCGGTGAGGGCCGGGAGGAGCTCCGCGACGAGCCGGAAGAATTTAGTATTTCTTCATGACATAAAAAAAGCGGCCGAAGCCGCTTTTTTCACATCAAACATCCACCACTATCAGCGGCTATAACGCTGCTGATATTTCTGGTGCAGATCTTTTTGTTTGTTATTTAAATCCACAGCGCGGCCATCAATCCACATCGAACTGATTTTGCTGCTGCGGTAATCCAGAATATCGCCTTCTGACACCACCACAGTGGCTGCTTTGCCAACTTCCAAAGAACCCAGCTTGTCGTCAACGCCAGCGATTTTCGCTGCATTTAACGTCACTGCGGCTAATGCCTGTTCTTTATCAAGGCCAAAAGCCACCGCCTGACCAGCACCAAAAGCCAGATTGCGGCTATCCCAGTAACTGCCAATCGCCAGCGCAAAGGTCACACCGGCTTTGGCCAGCTTGGCCGGCGTGGCATAAGCGGTGTCCACCGCTTCATCGTCGCGCTCCGGAATGCCAAAAGGTGAGCCGAAGATCACCGGCACTTTCCGCGCCGCCAGCTCATCGGCAACGCGCCAGCTGTCACGGCCGCCGACAATGGTCAGTTTCAGCTGATATTTGTCGGCCAGTGCGATGGCCTGACGGATTTGCCGGGCATCTTCAGCATGAGCAAACACCGCACGTTCACCGCTGAATACCGGGATCATGGCTTCCCAGCGTGAATCCAGTGCTTTGATGGCGCCCGCTTTTTTCGCATCAACATAAGCTTTAGCCTGCGCCATGGTGTCATACAGCTTTTGCAGATCTTCAGCGTTTTGTTTGGCTACCTCTTCCGGTTTTTTCGGGTTCCACGGCGAGCTCAGCACACTGGCATTCGGCCAGTTGATGTGCAAAGCAACACCGGCTTTGACCGTCGCGTCCTGCCAGCTCCAGGCATCGAGCTGCATCAGGCTGCTTTGGCCCATCAGCAGGCTACCGGCCGGGAATATCAGACTGTAACTGATGCCGTTGGAGCGCACAGTTGGGATCACATCCGATTGCGCGTCATAAGCGACTTGCGCCCGCACGTCCGGGTTGGTATCCGTCACTTCATGGGTATCATCGGTGGCGCGCACCGCTTCAATCTCAACCAGACCGAGCTGGTTAGCAAGCGCAATCAGGCCCGGGTAAACATGTTTACCCTGCAGTTCAACCACAGTGCCGCCGGCCGGCGCTGACAAGTCTTTACCGATGGCCGCAATCTTGCCGTCGACCATCAGCAAATCAGTGTTTTCCAGTACGCCATTGCTGACGGTATGTAAAGTCGCGTCGTTTAACAGCACAGCACCTTGTTGCGCTGCCGCCGGTACCGGCGAGGTGGCGAGTGCTGGTGCAGCGAAGGCTGCTACACAAAGCAGCGACAGGCTATTCAATTTAAAAGTCATCTGAAGCTCCTTTGCTTAGTGTTGATGAGTGTGTTGTTGCGCACCTGCGGCACGGCCAAAGGCCAGGTCCAGATAGTCGCCATTATCTTCACAGTGCCAGATTGGTTCTGGTTTTTTCATCTCACCACCACTGCCCGCTTTGGCGCTGTCCGGTGCTTTTAACACTTTCTGGATCAGCTGCTGCTTCTCGCGTTCAATACCGGCATTGAGCGTCATGTCGACATTGCGGTCATAGTATTTAGTGCCGTCGATCCAGGTTTGCATGGCTTTGGCGTACACAGACAATGGATGCTCAGACCACAGCACAAAGTCCGCTTGCTTGCCTTCGGTAATAGAACCGACTTTTTGGTCCACTTTCAGCTGGATCGCCGGATTGATGGTCACCATTTTCAGCGCTTCTTCTTCCGACATACCGCAGTATTTCACCGACTTGGCCGCTTCCTGATTCAGCCGGCGCTGTAAATCCGGGCTGTCTGAGTTCACCGATACCACCACACCCTGGTCTGCCATCAAACAAGTGTTGGTTGGGATGGCATCTTTCACTTCCATCTTATACGCCCACCAGTCGGCAAATGTTGACGCGCTGGCACCATGTTCTTTCATTTCCTTGGCGGTTTTGTAACCTTCAAGAATGTGCGTGAAAGTAGTGACTTTAAAGCCGGTTTCATCCGCCAGCTTAATCAGCATCAGAATTTCTGAAGCAACATAAGAGTGAGTGTGGACAAACCGTTTGTTGTCGAGAATTTCCACCAGTGTCTGCAGGCGATAATCGACACGCGGCGGCACTGTGCGTTTTTGCTCAGACGAGGATAAATCATCGTAAGCTGCCCAGGCAGCTTTGTATTCTTTGGCGGCCTGGAAGGCATCACGGATTGTTGTTTCCACGCCAACGCGGCTTTGCGGATAACGGCTGGTGTAGTTATCCCCCCAGTTTGATTGCTTGACGTTTTCACCGAGTGCAAACTTGATGCTTGGTGGTGCAGCTTTAAACTTCAGCGCTTCCGGCGACACGCCCCAGCGCAGCTGGATCACCTGCGCCTTGCCACCAATTGGATTGGCACTGCCGTGCAGCAGCTGTGCTGTGGTGGTACCACCGGCTAAACCGCGGTAAATATTGATGTCATCCGGATTTAACACATCGCCGATATGCACTTCGGAAGTCACCGCATCGGAGCCTTCGTTGACGCCTGATTCAATGGCGATATGCGAGTGTTCGTCGATGATACCGGCAGTCAGATGCATGCCGGTGGCATCGATTTCAACAAAACCAGACGGCGTTTTTAAGTTTTTGCCAATTTCAGTGAAGACACCATCACGCACGATCACGTCGGTATTTTCCAGCTTACCGGCTTTATCCGAAGTCCAGACCGTGGCATTTTTGATATGCACATTCTGACGCTTCGGCGCACTCGCCAGGCCATATGCCTGATTCGGCAGGCTCAGCGTTGACAACAAAGTGCTGTCTTCAGCTTTTTTCTCATCGGCTTTGGCAACCGCAGCCTGACGACTTAATGTCAGCGCCTGCTGACTGCCATCCGGCAGCTGTAAAGTGCCCTGTAGCAAATTGCCGGCGATGGAACCACTAAACAGCGCCACACCGTCTCCGGCATCAACGTCTTTCAGACTAAAACCAAACTGCACCTGCTGTTTGTCGACACTGAGGTTTTCCAGCTTGGCTTCTTTGTCCCCTTGCAGCACTTTGCCTTCAACTTTGCCTAAAGCACCGCTGAAGTTCAGTTTCAGTGCTTTACCGGCGACATTCAGCGCGTAATCACCGGCGACGTCGGCGTTTTGCAGCGGTTTAAACTGGGTTTCGACACCGCGGTTCCAGGTTGCAACAATTTCACCGTCTTTAAACAAATCACCTTTACTGACGACTAAATCGGCCTGATAACCACTGGCAATCCGACCGATCTGACCTGGCATCCCAATCAGTTCTGCCGGCACTGTGGTTAACGCCGCCAGCGCTTTTTCTGTGCTGAGTCCATATTTAATCGCAGTACGGACGTTCGGCCAGAACTTGGCTTTATCATCCAGTTTGTGCGTGGTCAGGGCGAAATTCACCCCGGCTTTTTCCAGCGCACCGGCGTTAGTTGGTGCGCGTTCCCAGTGGCGTAAATCAGCCAGACTGACATCTAATTGATCATCAAGCTTGCCAACACTTGGCGCGGCCGGATAAGCCAATGGCACAATCAGGTTGCGGCCGGTCTTTTTCACATCCGCAGCCCGCACATATTCATAACCAGAAGCCACCAGCGCGACTTTCGGCAGGTTGAATTCTTTTAATAAACTATCAGCGCGCAGCAGGTTACGCTCGTTATTGACTTCAAACACCAGACCAGTCTGATTTAACTGTCCAAGCGCGGCTAAAGCGGCGTTAAAAGGTACTGGTTCGCGGAATAAACGCCAGTCGGCTTTGCCGTAAGCTTGCTGATACCACTGCGCGTCAGCCAGCGTCTGACGCACCAGCGCAATACTGCCCATCAGGGAAGACGGATAACTTTGTTTCGAGCTGCCCGGGTCAAAAGATACAAAATGCTGGCCATCGGCTTTTAATATCAGTTCCCCCGGTAAACCTTTGCCGGTCGAAGCAACCACGGCCTGACCGCGGAAAATACCGTCCTGACGGGCCGACTGCACAGTCGTGAAACCCTGTTGCTGATACGCTTTGGCTTCATCAGCATTTGGCATAAAACTGTCAGCCCAGCGCTGTTCAGCATGGATTGCTGCGTTGACCGCATTGCCGCCTTTGCGCGGATTTTGGTACATCGGGCCATCACCACGACCACCGTGGGAAGTCGCTGCTGCTTTTTCCACGCCATATTGGCCATATAAATCGATAAACCCCGGATACAAGTGATAACCGGCGACATCAATCTGGCGGAAACCAGCCGGGATTTTTAAATTGGTGCCCACGGCGGTAATTTTGCCGCTTTGCACCAGCACAGTAGCATTACTCAGCATTTTACCGGGTTCGGTATGCACAACCGCTCCGGTGAAGGCCAAAAGCTGAGCACTATTGTCGCGGATGCCCTGCAGCGGCTGCGTTGGATCAGCCCATGCTGGCGCAACAGCACAGACAACCGCTGCGCTGAGCAGCGATAAACGAAGTGGCTTCATTCTGATGTTCCTGAATTAAGTTATTGTTTTTTGAGTAAGCTTTTGCGTGTTCACACTGAAGTTTAAGCGGGACAATTCCTGCTCGGCCAACGGCATGCTGAAGTAATAGCCCTGTACCAGATAACAAGTATTATTCAGCAGGAATTCGACTTGCTCTGCGGTTTCAACCCCTTCGGCAACGACCCGCAGGTCCATTTTCTGCGCCATCGCGATGATTGCAGCAGTAATGTCCATGTCGTTTTTGTCGTCCGGAATGTCTTTGACAAAAGAGCGGTCAATTTTCAGATCGTCAACACGGAAACGCTTCAGAAAACTCAGCGAACAATAGACAGTACCAAAGACATCAAAAGATAAAGCCAATCCGGCGCGCGTGGCGCCCGGGCTTGTCGTGTTCTTA
>CAMLRA010000071.1 GCA_946482325.1 uncultured Chromatiaceae bacterium
ACAGACTGTCAGAGCTTTAACATTTGCTCATCACTGAACAGCCCGGGCAGCGTTTCAAGGCCAAAATCCGTAAGATCTGGCGGACAAAAAAACTCTAAACGTTCACCGCTAAAGGGCTGGAAAAATGCCAGCTTTGTCGCGTGCAACAACAGTCTCGGCGCGGCCTGCTGCTGCGCTGTATCTGCATATATAGCATCACCCAAAATCGGATGACCAAGGTGTTGCGAGTGTACCCGCAGCTGATGTGAGCGGCCCGTGATTGGTTTTAGCTGCAGCAGCGCTGAGTCATGGTTGTGCCATAAAGTGTGGTAGTAAGTGATCGCGGCTTTGCCGCTTGCTAAACAAACCTGATGGCGCGGTGCTGAATCTGCAGGCAGGTCTGGCACAGGCCCAAGCGGCACATCAATACAACCGGCTGCAGGCATCGGTACGCCGGCGACGCGGGCCAGATAAGTTTTGTCGATGCTGCGGCTCGCGAACTGTTGTTTCAGCGCCGCTTCTGCTTTGCGGCGCAGTGCAAAAACCATCAGGCCTGAGGTTGCCATATCGAGCCGGTGAATCAGGTAAAGCTGAGGACACTGCGCGGCAAGGCGGGTCAGTACTGAGTCCTGCAGCGCTGGGGGGCGGCCCGGGTTACTCAGTAAACCGGACGGCTTTTCCACTACCAGCACATCTTTATCCTGAAAAAGGATTTTTGGCCAGGGCGCTCCGGGTGGCTGGTACAAGTTTGTTCTGATCAAGCGCTGATGTCCTTGGCGGAAAAAACGGGATTTTAGCGATTTTCTGGCGCAATGAAAGCGCCCGGCTCTATAATGCCGCGTTTTGCTGTGCTGTGGAAATTTGCATGACTGATTTAACTGACCTCGCAATAGTGCCGGCCACGAATGAATCCTGGCAACTGTTGGCGCAGGACGAAGATTTACTGGTGGTGTATAAACCGGCGCAGTTATTGACGGTGCCGGGCCGCCATCCGCTCAATCGTGATTGTCTGATAAGCCGGGTACAGCTTGAATTCCCGACTGCGCAGGTGGTGCACCGGCTGGACTATGATACTTCGGGCATAGTGCTGTTACCGCTGAATAAAAGAGCCTTGTCGCATCTGAGCAAACAGTTTCAGGCCCGCACTATCCAGAAGTATTATCAAGCGTTGGTGACCGGGGAGATTGCGTTGCAGGGGGACATTGACCTGCCCATTGCCGCTGATCCTGAGCACCGGCCTTTGTATAAAATCTGCCAGCACAGTGGCAAACCATCCCGCACTTTGTTTCAGCGCCTGCAGTATGACGCACAGCGTGACGTCAGCCGGGTGCTGTTAGAACCTGTGACGGGGCGGTCGCACCAGTTGCGGTTGCATCTGGCCAGCATCGGCCATCCTATTCTTGGGGATGTGTTTTACGCACCGCAGGCGGTGCGTCAGGCGACAGCGCGTTTGTGTCTGCATGCCTGTCAAATCCGCTTCCAGCATCCGACGACTGACACCGGGTGCCAGTTTGAATTCGCAGCCGCGTTTTAAGCTGGTTTCGACGGATAAAACTGCTGATAACTCAGCAGCAGTACAAATAATGTCAGGCCGGTGATAGCGCCGTACAGATGCGCGTCAACGGCCACATCCGCTTCAATCAACATCACCAAATCATTGCTGGCACCTTGCCATTGTTCCCAGCCCACTTTTGCCGCAACCCCGGTCAGGATTAGCCAGCCACTGGACCAATGCCGCCGCACATCTTCACAGGCGCCGTAAACCAACAGGGCGTGCAACCAGCCGGACAAACCGACATAAAGGCCGATTGCCGGACTCCAAAACAACAACGCAAGGCTGATCAGTACAAAGCCGGCAAACACTAAAAAGGCAAAAGCGCAGGAGCGGTAATAATTGCCATGCAGCATGATGATGACGACCAGACCTGCCAGATTCATCAGGAGATGCCAGCTGTTTGTATGCAGCAGGTGAGCGCTCCACAATCGCCACCATTCACCTGCCAAAATAGCCTGGCGATCAAACTGCAGCCAGGGCGTGACATCATCATTAAAAACAGCAAAAACGCACATCAGCAGTGCGAGGGCAACAGGTGCATAACAGGCAGAAAGCAGTGCAGAAAACTTCAAGATCAATCCCCGGCGCAAAAACAGTCAGCAGTGTAACGCAATTGTGGCACTGGTTTTAACTGATTTACGCACAATGCGCCAGTCTGCGGCCAATGACAAGGGCAAACTGGCGGCTGGCATTGCGTAAGGCATTGCGAGTACGTTATGGTACTTTTTTTGACTCTGAGTTGTATCCGCTTATGTCTTATTTTCCTCGCGCCCGTGCTTTGATGTTATGCAGTGCGCTGGCCAGTGTTTTGATCAGCTGGGCTGCACCATTGCAGGCGGCTAACCAGCAGGATCCGGAAGCCGCGACCGGCTTAGTTCGTAAACAGCAGGTTAGTACCAAAGAGTTTATGGTGGTATCGGCCAATCCTTATGCGACGGAGGCCGGCTATCAGATGCTCAAGCAAGGGGGGAGCGCTGTAGATGCGGCTATTGCGGTACAACTGGTGCTTGGATTGGTCGAACCGCAAAGTTCAGGGATTGGCGGTGGGTTGTTTATGCTGGCCTGGCAGGATCAAACCAAAACACTGCACACGCTGGATGGCCGTGAAACTGCGCCGGCCGCCGCGACGCCGGACTGGTTTGTACAAAATGGGAAATTGCTGAGCTGGCCACAGGCTTTTGTTGGTGGCAAAGCCGTCGGCACGCCAGGTGTGATTGCCGCACTGGCACAATCGCATCAAAAATTTGGCAAGCTGGCATGGGCCGAGTTGTTTAAGCCGGCGATTCTACTTGCTGAACAAGGCTTTAAAGTGTCACCGCGGCTGCATATGTTACTCGCCGGCAGTCAACATCCGGGGTTAAAGCAATTTAGCAGCAGCCGGGAGTATTTTTTCCCGGACGGTCAGCCACTGCCTGTGGGTTTTGTGCGAAAAAACCCGGCTTACGCGACCCTATTAACGGCGATAGCAACCAAAGGCCCCGCCGCTTTTTATCAGGGCGAGAATGCCAAAGCCATTTTACAGGCAGTGAACCAGGCGAGTATTAATCCCGGTAGTATGACCCTGGCCGATATCAGCGGCTACCAGCCGGTCTGGCGCGACCCAATCTGTGCGCCATATCGCGCTTTTAAAGTTTGTGGCATGGCGCCACCCAGTTCCGGCAGTATCGCCGTGCTGCAAATTCTCGGTATTTTAAATCAGTTTGAAGTCAGCAAACTCAAGCCCGAGTCGGCAGCTGCTGTGCACTTAATCAGTCAGGCCAGCCGGCTGGCCTTTGCGGATCGCGAGCGTTATGCCGCAGATCCGGCTTTTAGTCCGGTGCCGGTAAAAGGCTTGCTGGCGGCTGATTACTTAAAACAACGTGCGGCGCAGATTGATCTGAAAGCCGACAATCAGCACATTACCGCAGGCGTGCCAGAAGGTGCTGTGCCACTTGGTGAGGCGAAAGCGCCGGAATATGCCAATACCAGCCATTTGTCGGTGGTAGACAAGGACGGCAATGCCGTCAGTATGACCACCAGTATCGAAAATGCTTTTGGATCTGGCCTGATGGTCAATGGTTATCTGTTGAATAACCAACTGACGGATTTTTCGTTGCAAGCCCGTGACAACGGTTTGTGGGTGGCCAACCGGGTAGAAGCGGGTAAAAGGCCGCGTTCGTCGATGGCGCCTATGCTGGTGTTTAATCAGCAAGGTCAGCTACAGATGATTGCCGGCTCGCCCGGTGGCAGCCGTATCATCAATTATGTTGCACAGTCATTGGTTGCGATGATTGACTGGCAAATGGGCCCGCAACAAGCTGCCGATTTGGCAAAATTTACCCATCGCAACGATGTGCTGGCGATAGAAGAAGGTACGCCTTTGGTGCACTTGACCGGTCAGTTACAGGAAATGGGCTATCAGGTGCGTACCGGTGAACTGAACAGTGGCCTGCATCTGATTAAACGGGCAGGGGCGTTATGGCAGGCCGGGGCGGACCCCCGGCGTGAGGGTTTGGCAAAAGGCCAATAATACCCGACTGGTTTTGATGATAGGAATGAATGAATGACCGTGATGATCACTCAGACAGATGGCGTGATGACACTGACACTGGCGCGCCTGGAAAAGAAAAATGCGTTATCAGCGCAGATGTACCAACAACTCAGTCAGGCGCTGATTGACGCTGCTGCCGATCCACTGTGTCGGGTAGTGCTGCTGACTGGAGGGGCTGATTGTTTTTGTGCCGGCAACGATTTAGCGGACTTTCTGGCCGGCGGTAGCCTGAATCACGAACATCCAACGGTACAGTTTTTACATCTGTTGTCGCAATTTGAAAAACCGCTGATTGCTGCAGTTGCCGGCCTGGCGATCGGTATCGGCACCACTGCGTTGTTGCATTGTGATCTGGTATATGCAACTGCGTCTGCACGTTTTCAGATGCCGTTTACCAGTTTAGGTTTATGCCCGGAGGCTGCTTCCAGCCTGTTATTGCCTCGGTTGGTCGGATATCAGCGTGCCGCACAGTATTTGCTGTTGGGCGAGGCCTTTGATGGTGAACAAGCGCGGCAAATGGGGTTAGTGAATGAAGTGGTCGCAGCGGCTGATTTGTTGGCGCTGGCGCAGCAAAAAGCGCTGCAGCTGGCCGGGTTGCCAGCGGTCGCCGTGCAGCAATCAAAACGCCTGCTTAAACAACCTTTGCAGCAACAGGTCCAGCATGTATTACATCAGGAACTGGCGGAATTTGAGCAATTGCTGCACAGCGACGATTGCAAAGCTGCGCTACAACGCTTCTTCCAGCGCTGAGGCGCCTGACTCAGATATCAGTTCTGGCGAAGGGGTCGTCTTTAATTACGGCGACCTGCCACTTCCCGTTATGTTTTTCCATTTTCACCATCCGCATATGCACGACTTTAGCGTCATCTTTCATACCGGTAAAAATCAGCATCACATCGGCCCGGTCTGTGTAAAATTCGCGGACGTTTTTGTTGGTGTCCTCTATGGTAATTTCAACTTTATCAAAGCTCATATTCAGCAATGTTCTGCCAACCGCTTTACCGGATGAATAACCATCCAAGACCCGGCGTAAAGTAGGCACCGCATGCCGCTTGGCCTCTTTGATATCGTTATCCACCAGAATAGCTTCGAAAAAATCAACTGCGGTCAGCTCCGGCGAGTCTGTCGCTGTTGCGGCAGAGCCCGCCACTGCCTGCATCGCCGGTTCTGAACTGGCTGCCGGTGCGGCCGGAGTGGAGTCGCCACAGGCACTGAGCATCGTCAGTGCCGCCATACCGCTAAAAAAATTCCAAAACTTTTTATTCACTTCGCTACTACCTTTTGCCGCCGAAACCGGCAGTTTTTTGCTGCAAGTTCCTGCAGTGTGCGGCGCTGCGCTTGTGCTGTAAAGCAAAAAAGGCTGCACTAGTGCTAATAGTGCAGCCTTTTTATTCTGAAACCATTAAGCTCAGGCTTGCAGCTCAGCCTCTGTAAACACATCGGCGAACAGGGCACTGGATAAATAACGTTCAGCAGACGATGGCAGGATCACCACAATGTTTTTGCCGGCAAACTCCGGCGACTCCGCCAGACGTTTGGCAGCAACCACTGCCGCTCCAGACGAAATACCGGCCAGAATGCCTTCTTCTTTCATCAGGCGGTGCGCCATGGCGATAGCGTCGTCATTGCTGACTTTCTCCACGCGGTCGAGTAATTCCAAATCCAGATTACCCGGGATAAAACCAGCGCCAATGCCCTGAATTTTGTGCGGGCCTGGTTTTATTTCTTCGCCAGCAAGTTTCTGACTGATCACCGGTGAATCGGCTGGCTCAACAGCCACGCTGATCAGCGGATGTTTTTTCTCCAGTTTGATGTAACGGCTCACCCCGGTGATAGTGCCGCCGGTGCCGACACCGGCAACAAACACATCGATGTTACCGTCGGTATCGTTCCAAATCTCCGGGCCAGTAGTTTCAAAGTGAATTTGTGGGTTAGCCGGGTTTTCAAACTGCTGTAACAACAGATACTTGTCTGGATCTGATGCCTGAATTTCTTTTGCTTTCTCAATAGCGCCTTTCATCCCCTTGGCACCTTCAGTCAGCACCAGGTTGGCCCCCAGAGCTTTGAGCAGCTTACGGCGCTCTAAACTCATAGTCGCAGGCATCGTCAGTGTCAGCGGGTAACCACGGCTTGCCGCCACAAATGCCAGTGCAATACCGGTGTTACCTGAGGTTGGTTCAATCAGTTCTTTGCCAGGGCCTAACAAGCCTTTTTTCTCTGCATCCCAAATCAGCGCCGCGCCTAAGCGACACTTCACGCTGAAGCTCGGGTTGCGTGCTTCAATTTTGGCGTAGACGTTGCCACCGGTGACGCGTTTTAATTTGACCAGCGGTGTGCGGCCGATTGACAATGAGTTGTCTTCATAAATGTTTGCCATACAGAGCTCCAGACAGACAAAGAATTTGGCTCAGCATAACCGCTGATTTAAAAAACGAAAGTAGCGTTTTGATATAAGTTATATGACTTAATGTTATAAGCGTCCAAAGCGAATTTGAGGCATCCATGCGTTTTCAAAGTAATGACTCTTATATAGTGACGCCTGAGTTGGCGCTTGCGGTAAACGCCGCAGTCACTTTACAAAAACCGTTATTAATCAAAGGTGAGCCAGGCACAGGTAAAACTGAGCTGGCCAAAGCGCTGGCCGCAGCACTAGACACCGAATTACTGCAATGGCACATCAAATCAACCACCAAGGCGCAGCAGGGCTTGTATGAGTATGATGCTGTATCGCGCTTGCGCGACAGTCAGCTCGGTGATGCGCGCGTGCATGACATCGCCAATTACATCAAACCCGGTAAGTTATGGCAGGCCTTTACTGCCGATAAACGCCCGGTGCTGTTGATTGATGAAATCGATAAGGCTGATATCGAATTCCCGAATGACCTGTTACACGAACTGGATCAGATGGCCTTTGATGTCTATGAGACCGGTCAAACGGTGCGCGCCGCCCAGCGTCCGGTGGTGATTATTACCTCCAACAACGAAAAAGAGCTGCCGGATGCGTTTTTGCGCCGCTGTTTTTTCCATTACATCCGCTTTCCCGATGCCGATGCGCTGGAGCGGATTGTTGATGTGCATTTACCCGGTTTATCCAAGCAACTGCTGAGTGAAGCGCTGCAAAGTTTTTTTGGTTTGCGTGAACTGCCGGCGCTGAAGAAAAAACCGTCGACTTCTGAGCTGATTGATTGGCTACGGCTATTGCTCGCTGAGCAAGTGACACCGGAACAGCTGAAGCAAAGCCGTGAGACCGGCGGTTTAATGCCATTATTTGGCGCTTTGCTGAAAAACGAACAAGATGTGGCTTTGGTAGAAAAATTGCTGTTTATGGCCAAAAGGGCGCGCTGATGTTCAGTAGTTTTTTCCTGACGGTGCGCCGTCATGGTGTCAAAGTCAGTATCACTGAGTATCTGGATTTGTTGCGGGCAGTGCAGCAACAGCTGGTGTTTGCTGATGTGGAGCAGTTTTATCAGCTGGCGCGGCTATGCTGGGTCAAAAACGAAACTGATTATGACAAATTCGACCGCGCATGCAGCGAATATTTTGATGGCGTGGAGCAGCTGGATTTAGTGAGTGCTATTCCCGATGACTGGCTGACGCCGGGATTACTGCGTCAATTATCGGCGGAAGATAAAGCCGCGCTGCAAAGCCTCGGAGGACTGGAGGCTCTGCTCAAAGCCTTTCGCGAACGGCTGGAGGAACAGCAGGGGCGTCACGCCGGCGGCAATAAATGGATTGGCACCGGCGGCAGTTCGCCTTTTGGCGCTTATGGTTTTCATCCGGAAGGGATCCGTGTCGGGCAGCAGGGGAGCGGTGCGCGCCGGGCCGTCAAAGTTTGGGATCAGCGCCAGTTTCAGAGCCTGTCCAGTGATGAAGTGCTGAATAATCGCAGCCTGCAGCTGGCGCTGCGGCAATTACGTCGATTTGCCCGCAGCGGCGCGCAAAGTGAGCTGGACTTAAACGACACTATCAGCGCCACTTCCAAACAAGGCGGGTTGCTTGATTTGCGTTACCAGCGTGAGCGGCATAATGCGGTGAAGCTGTTGCTGCTGTTTGATATCGGTGGCTCGATGGACGATTACATTCACGAATGCCGACAATTGTTTAATGCGGTGCGCGCCGAGTTTAAGCATCTGGAATTTTTTTATTTTCACAATTGTGTGTATGAAACGCTTTGGCGGGATGCAAAGCGCCGGCCACAGGACGCGGTGTCCACGACGCAACTGCTTCACACCTACGGTCATGATTACAAACTGATTTTTGTCGGTGATGCAACAATGGGGCCTTATGAAATCAGCTATCCCGGTGGCAGTGTGGAGCACTTTAACACTGAAGCCGGTGAAGTCTGGTTACAACGTTTGCTGGCGCATTTTCCGCAAGCGGTCTGGCTCAATCCGCAGCCCGCAGGCTGGTGGTCGCATTATGCTTCTATCGGCCAGATTAACAAGCTGTGTAATGGCCGCATGTTTGAACTAACGCTGGATGGTTTAGCCAATGCTATCAATCAGTTAAAGCTCAAATCCTGAAACCATTGCTGCATCTGCAACGGATTGTTAGTATCGGGTGAATTCAACGTCGAATGAACCCGCGCTATGACCACAAATAAATACGAACTACCGGCGACACCGCCGCCGCAAGGCGAAACAGGTGCGCCACTGACTCGGCAGGAACGACGAGAAATCGTCACACCCTACGCCTTTGAAGTCTGCCCGAACCTGCTTGGCGTACCCACTGCGCATCCACTGCGCCGTGCTATTGCGATGGGGATTGACGGCATCATCATCTCCGGCCTTGCTAAGGCCAGTTTGTTGCTGATTTTACCCGTAATGACTTATCTCATCTGGTTTCGGTTGCAGGCGAAAAAATTCAATCATGTAATCGTATTACTGCTGGTCACGGCGTTTTTGGCCGCCTCGGCCACCTGGATGCCGGAGTTGATTGTCGAACAGGACTCAGAGCAAAAAGTCGGTGAAACCGCATTAAAAGCGGATCAGGCGATGGTGCTTGCTGCAACAGCACTGAAAATTCAGGCGCAGGGCTGCGAGCTCGGTTGTATGAAAAAAGAGCTGGAAAAGTCCGTCAGAATGCTACGTAAAGCAGGGGTGGCAAAAGTTGCTGCAGTCGAGATGCTGGATGGCTTAGTTGAGGGTTCAGATTTCCCGGCTGAGCAGTGGCCGTTGTATCGCGACGCACTTTTAGCGGATTTTCCAGCTGTGGCCCCACAACAGCCAGTCGAAGCCAAGCCCAAGCAGCCGGCTGCACCAGTCTTGCCATGGTACATTCCCGACGAAAATACCCACAGTGTCGTGGCCTGGGTTAAAGGTATTTTCGCTGACCTGGGTATTGGCGTTGGCTGGGCTGTGTTTTATTTCACCGCCACTGTCGCCTGGTGTCATGGTCAGACTATCGGTAAAAAACTGATGCGGATCAAAGTGATCCAGCTGGACGGCAAAGAGCTGAACTTGTTTGCTGCTTTTAGTCGACAGGGTGGTTATGGCGCTGGTATTGCGACAGGCTTACTCGGTTTTATACAGATTTTATGGGACCCGAACCGCCAGGCGATCCAGGATAAAGTCGCATCTACAGTGGTGATCAGGCTTGGCAAAGATAAACGGCCACTGACGCATTAACCAAATACAACAAAGGGCAGTCGCAACAGGCTACTGCCTTTGTTTTTCAGCTGAGTTATACTGCAATTTTTCTAACCCATCCGACCAGATCCAATTCGATAGATCCGGCGTATTGGAGCTCCTCATGAAATCAATTCTGATCACCGGGTCCGGTGTTTTTACGCCCGAAGCAACCGTCACTAATGAAGAACTGGTTGCCAGTTTTAACCAATATGTTGATTTATTTAATGCTGAAAATGCCGCGGCTATAGCTGCCGGTGAAGTGGCTGCACTGGAATATTCCAGTTGTGAATTTATCGAAAAAGCTTCCGGCATCAAGTCGCGCCATGTGCTTTACAAAGACGGCATTCTGGACCCGCAAGTGATGCAGCCGGTATTCCGCCGCCGCGGTGAAGACGAATTGCCGGAAATGGTGGAAATGGCCCTGGCTGCTGCCAAAGAGGCGATTGCTCAGGCCGGAAAAACGCCGGACCAAATCGATTTAATTATTTGTGCCGCCTCGAACTTACAACGGCCTTACCCGGCGTTGTCGATTGAGCTGCAGCAGCAGTTAGGCGCCAAAGGTTATGCCTTTGATATGAATGTGGCCTGTTCCAGCGCCACATTTGCTATCAGCAATGCGGTCAACGCCATTCGTGGCGGCACTGCTTCTGTCGTGCTGGTAGTGAACCCGGAGTTCGCCTCACCGCAGGTGAATTACACCAGCCGCGACAGTCATTTTATTTTTGGTGATGTCTGTAGCGCGACCATTATTGAAGCGGCAGACACTGCAACAGCCGACAACAGCTTTGAGATTGTTGGCATGCGG
The DNA here is from genome assembly GCA_946482325.1 of uncultured Chromatiaceae bacterium. The sequence goes on from CAMLRA010000071.1 coordinate 10,500, forward strand.
TTAAAAACCGAATTCTCCAACAATATCCGCTGTGACGTCAGTTACGTTGAGCATTGTTACCCGGATGCTGAGCCGTTAGTGCCGTTTTTCCGCCAACAGGGCCGCAAAGTGTTTAAAGAGCTGCTGCCGCTGGTCGCTGAAGTGATTGAGGGCGAAATGGCAGCCTGTGGCCTGACTGCGGCCGATTTGAAACGGCTGTGGCTGCATCAGGCCAATATCAATATGAATATCTTTGCGGTACGCAAGATCCTTGGCCGGGAGCCTGAGCCAGGTGAAGCTCCACTGGTGTTAGATACTTATGCCAATACCGCGTCAGCCGGTTCTATTATTGCATTCCACCAAAACAAACAAGGGCTGGCGCTCAATGACCACGCTGTATTGTGCTCTTTTGGCGCCGGTTATTCGATTGGTTGCCTGATGCTCAAACGCGCGCGTTAAGTGTCTGTCAACGACCAGAAAAACCGATAAAAAAACGGCAAGCCATCATTGGATTGCCGTTTTTTGGCCTTCTGTAGAGCCCGGCGAGGGCCCTGGTTACAGTCGCAACAGTGAATTTTGCTCATACGACAGCGGCGATGGTACATAGTCGTCGGCCTGATCGTCATTGCGCCAGTCGTTGTGGCCCAGACGGTAGCGGAATTGATAATTGCAATCCTTAGGTAACGTCAGCGTCAGGCTGAAATCGCCATTTTTCTGCTTTTTCATTGCATTGTCTTGCCAGTCGTTGAATTCCCCGACCAGTACTACTGATTCGGCGCTGGCGGCTTGCTCTGCCGGGACGACAAAAGTCACTTTACAGGCCGGTTTGGTCTTCAGGTATTGTTTGCTGATTGCCATGATGTCACTCCTTTATGCTAAGAAATCCACGAGCACCGCAAGATCCGCGGGCGTTAAGCGCTGCAGCAAAACTAGCATAGTCTGTTTGACAACAACATGACACCGACCCCTGAACCGTACTGAAAACGTATGCGTCAAGCATGGAGATGATGTCGTCAATCATCTGCACCCCTTGTCGAGCTGCGGCCTGGCGCAAACAGAGTCAATATGACGGACATGCAATTACCGCAGCTGAAATTTTTAGTTGTGTTGGCCATCAGCTACCGGATAAAAAAACGGGCGCTCATAAAGCGCCCGTTTCTATCACGCCAAACAAGGCGGATTAACACTCGATAATATTGACCGCCAAACCACCGCGCGAAGTTTCTTTGTATTTGTTTTGCATATCGCGGCCAGTGTCCCACATGGTCTTAATGACTTTATCCAGTGACACTTTATGCTCGCCAGTACCACGCAGCGCCAGCCGCGAGGCGTTGATAGCCTTCACGGCGCCCATCGCATTACGTTCGATACAAGGCACCTGAACCAGACCACCGACCGGGTCGCAGGTCAGACCCAGATTATGCTCCATACCTATTTCGGCGGCGTTCTCAACGTTGTCGACCGAGCCACCAAGAATTTCGGTTAAAGCGCCGGCCGCCATCGAGCAGGCCACTCCGACTTCACCCTGACAGCCGACTTCAGCGCCGGAAATCGAGGCGTTTTTCTTGTACAAAATGCCGATGGCTGCTGCAGTTAACAAATAGCGGGTATAGATATCCGGCGTCACTGGCTGGATAAATTTGTCGTAATACATCAGCACGGCTGGAATAATGCCGGCAGCACCGTTGGTTGGCGCTGTGACGACACGGCCGCCGGCGGCGTTTTCTTCATTGACGGCGAGCGCAAACAAATTGACCCAGTCCATCACCTGCAGCGGATCTGAGCTCTTTTCCGCGCACAGGCGGCGATACAGCGCCGGGGCGCGGCGTTTGACTTTGAGGCCGCCCGGCAGAATACCTTCAGTTTTCATGCCGCGTTGCACGCAGTTGTACATGGTCTGCCAAATTAAGCCCAGTTCGGTTTCGATTTGGCTCTCGCTGCGCAGCACTTTTTCGTTTTCCATCATCAGTGCGGCAATTGACAGGCCATTTTCTTTGCACAGTTTTAGCAATTCAGCACCGCTGTTAAACGGAAACGGCGGTGGATTGTCGGCGGCAAACTGGCTGGCGGCTTTTTTCTCGTTGGCAAAGTCTTCGGTTTTGACGATAAAACCGCCGCCAATTGAGAAGTAGATTTCGCTGAACACAATTTCTTTGTTGGCATCAAAGGCAATCAGCTCCATGCCATTGCTGTGTTCTTTTAACGTTTTGCGCCGGTGAAACACAATGGCGCCTTCCCGCGGGAAGCTGACGACATGGCCGCAAGCCAGCGTAATTTTTTCCTGTTCATCTACTTGTTTCAGGATACCCGGCACCAGATCAGGGTCGCAATTCTCCGGTAAATAACCACACAGGCCCAAAATTACTGCTTTGCCGGTGCCGTGGCCAATGCCGGTCTGGCCCAGAGAGCCATAGAGTTCAGCTTTAATGCTGGCGACTTCGGCAAGCCTGCCGCTGGTGGCGAGGTTTTCGGTGAATAACTTGGCGGCGCGCATCGGGCCCACTGTGTGCGAGCTGGATGGACCTATGCCGATACTGAACATGTCAAAAGCGCTGATAATCATAGGGTGGTCTTTTTTGCCTTATTAGAATAAGCGGGATTGTACCGGATGTGCCGGCATTGTGTAACTGATGCTGTCACTGGTCAGTGCTGCTTACAAAATGGGAGTGATACCGCGCCTTGTGGCTAAGCCGCCACGTGGTTAAAGCGAAGGCGTTGCCACTTGTTGTGCCAGCAAATATAAAATTTCTGCACTGGCGCCCCAAATTAAATGCTGTTGCCAGGGGATAAAATGCAGGCGTTGTTGTTTTCCCCGCAGCGACCAGACCTCGGTTTGCCGGCGCTTATCGGACAAAGCCTCCTGCAATGGTAGCAACAACACCGAGTCCACTTCATCTTGTTGCAGCTGTAGCTTTGGCAGCTGGTCTAATACACCAATCCACGGCTGGACAATAAAACCGGTTGAGGTATTAATAGCTGGCAGCTGACCCAATAAGCGGACCGCAGTGGGGAGGATGCCGGTTTCTTCATAGGCTTCGCGCAGCGCCGCCGCAGCGCTGCTTTCGCCAGCTTCAATCCGGCCACCCGGAAAACTCAGCTGACCCGGATGATGGCGCAGATGCAGCGCACGACGGGTCATTAACACTGTCCATTCGCCGTCGTGGCGAAATAGCGGCAACAACACAGCTGCATTGGCGCGACCTGCAGGTTTAGCTTGAGGTGGCGTCTGCAGCAGATAACGGCTGAGCCAATGTCTGTCCTTTGAGTAACTCATAGCTTGCCTTGTCGCAACACCGGCAGAATTTTACCGACTTTGTCGTAAGTTTCCTGATACTCGGCTTCGGCTTGCGAATCGGCGACAATGCCACCGCCGGCCCAGCAATGAATCTGCTGATTGGCCACCACCAGCGTACGGATAGCAATATTGGTATCCATATGACCGTGCTGGCTGATATAGCCAATAGCACCGCAATAGACGCTGCGCCGGTGCGGCTCCAGCTCCTCGATGATTTGCATCGCCCGCACTTTCGGCGCGCCGGTGATAGAACCGCCTGGAAATGCGGCGCGCAGCGCGTCAATCGGCTGATACTGCGCATCCAGCTGACCGGTAACAGTGCTGACCAAATGATGGACAGCCGGAAAGGATTCAATCGCAAACAAGGCCGGCACTTTGACGGTGCCGGGCGTACAGACTTTGCCGAGATCATTGCGCAGCAAGTCCACAATCATGACGTTTTCGGCGCGATCTTTTGGCGACTGCTGTAACAGCGTCGCGCTTTGTGTGTCTTGAATCGGATCGACGAAACGGGGGCGGGTGCCTTTAATCGGTTTGGTTTCGATCAAAGTATTTTTCACCTCGATAAAACGCTCCGGGGAAATCGACAGCACAGCCGCATCCGGCAGCCGGACAAAAGCCGAAAATGGTGCCTGATTGCTGCGCCGCAGCTGCAGGTATGCAGTAAATGCATCACCGGTGAAATCGGCACTGAAACGCTGCGCCAAATTAATTTGATAACAATCACCGCTTTGCAGGTAAGCCTGAATTTTATCGAACTTTTGCAAGTATTGACTGCGGCTCATATTGGCCTGCCAGTCGCTGCTCAGTGCAAATGCGCAGGAGGATTGGGGGGCCATCGATGGCTTCTGAAACTGCGTCAAATAGCCAGCGGCTGTTGTTTCTGCCGTGCCGTGAACATCGACATACCAAAGCTGTTGCAGCTGTTTGTCCAACACCAGTGCCTGGCTGTACAAGCCCACTGCTAAATCCGGTAGCGGGATATCAGCTTTTGCTTGCTCTGGTATGGCTTCAATCACCCGGCCGAGATCGTAGCCAAAATAGCCGACAGCTCCGCCGGTAAACGGCAGCGGACTGGCATCTGTTGGCAGGGCTGGCAGCAGTTGTTGCTGTAATGCTTTGAGTAATAAAAAAGGATCGGCGTCTTGTTGCTGCTCAGCCCAACCGCCATTGCCATCAGGACGACGGACAGTGCAGCGGCGGCCAAACGCAGTCAGCGTCGCCAGCGGCCGGCATACCAGGATGTCATAGCGGCTGTTTGGATGCTCAGGCGCGGCAGAATCGAGCAACATAGCAAAAGGCTCAGCAGCAATCGCCTGAAAATAACCGGTTAAATCGGCAACTGCCGATGCGACGAGACACTGTACAGACATGACAAACAACTCAAACAATAAACGGCGGCTTTGGGCACAGAACCGATGAATTCAGCATGAACTGACTAGCCGCCTCGACAGGATGCGCGTTATGATAGCAGCCCTGCTTAAAATGAGAAGCGGTGCCGGACCAGGCAAGGGTCGGGCGCTGCATAAATACCCTGGCAGCCAGCACACTGACTGCCTGTAACCACGCAGAAGGGCACCCTATGACGGTTATTCGCCAACAAGACTTTATCGACAGCATCGAAGATGCGTTGCAGTACATCTCTTATTATCATCCGCTGGATTTTATTCAGGCCTTAGAAAAGGCTTATCACAAAGAGCAGAATCCGGCCGCCAAAGACGCCATCGCGCAAATTCTGATTAACTCGCGGATGTCGGCGCAAGGCCACCGGCCGATTTGTCAGGACACTGGCATCGTCACCTGCTTCGTTAATATCGGCATGGATGTGAAGTGGGACAAAACCGATATGACAGTGCAGGAGATGGTCGATGAAGGTACACGTCGCGCCTACATGAACCCACTGAACCCGCTGCGTGCGTCTATCGTGATGGACCCGGCCGGTTCCCGCAAAAATACCAAAGACAATACACCCGCCGTGGTGCATATCAACATGGTCGCCGGCCATCATGTTGAAGTGGCTATCGCCGCCAAAGGCGGTGGCAGTGAAAACAAAACCAAAATGGTGATGTTAAACCCTTCTGATTCAGTCGTTGAGTGGGTGTTGGAAACTTTACCAAAAATGGGTGCTGGCTGGTGTCCGCCAGGCATGCTCGGCATTGGTATTGGCGGTACCGCAGAAAAAGCTGCAGTACTGGCCAAAGAAGCCCTGATGGAGCCGGTCGACATTCAGGACCTGCTGGAAAAAGGCGCTGAGACCGGCGAAGAGAAACTTCGGGTTGAACTGTACGAAAAAGTGAACAAACTGGGGATCGGCGCTCAGGGGCTGGGCGGTTTAACCACAGTGGTAGACGTCAAAATCAAATCAGCGCCAACTCATGCCGCGTCTAAACCGGTGGTGATGATCCCGAACTGTGCGGCGACCCGGCACGTGCATTTCCATTTAGATGGTTCAGGTCCGGCGCATTTACCGGTACCAAAACTGGAAGACTGGCCACAAGTGACCTGGGAGCTGGGGCAAAACGTGCGCCGGGTTAACCTTGACACTGTCACACCTGCCGATGTGCTGGAATGGAAAGCCGGTGAAACTGTGTTGCTGTCCGGCAAGATGCTGACCGGCCGTGATGCTGCGCATAAACGCATTGCCGACATGCTGGCCAAAGGCGAAGCGCTACCGGAAGGTGTCGATTTCAAAAACCGCTTTATTTATTACGTCGGCCCGGTTGATGCGGTGGGCGACGAAGTGGTCGGCCCGGCAGGCCCAACCACAGCAACGCGGATGGATAAATTTACCGACATGATGCTAGGGCAGACAGGCCTGTTAGGCATGATTGGTAAATCTGAACGTGGTGATAAAACAGTCGCCAGCATCAAAGAGCACAAAGCTGTGTATCTGATGGCAGTTGGTGGTGCGGCGTATTTGGTGTCTAAAGCCATCAAAAAATCCCGCGTGGTCGCTTTTGCCGATTTAGGTATGGAAGCAATTTACGAATTTGATGTAGAAGATATGCCAGTGACTGTCGCGGTCGATAGTCAGGGCAATAACGTGCACGACCAGGGCCCGGCGATTTGGAAAGTCAAAATCGCTGAGGCGGCAAAAGCCTGATAAGCTGACAATGAAACGCGTCTGAAGGGAAACCTCAGACGCGTTTTTACTATAAGAACAAGAGAAATTTGCAACAACGGAGTAACCAGATGAAAGCTTGGGGAATTCTGGTCAGTGCATTGCTGATGGCAGCAGGTGCACAGGCAAAAACCAATTTAACCATTGAACACTTAAATAAACTAAACAAAATTTACGATGTGCAGGTATCGCCGGACGGCCGTTTTGTTGTTTATGGCCAGAAAAACGGTGGCCTGGCACCGGCCGATACCACAGCTGATTTGTACCTGCTCGATGTACAAGATGGCAATAAGGTGCGTCGCCTGACTGAAAGCGTCGGTCGCGAACACGATGTACGTTTTAGTGCTGACGGCTCTGCGTTGTATTTCCTGGCGGATCGCTCCGGTTCCAGCCAGCTGTGGCGACTGCCACTGAGCGGCGGCGAAGCACGGCAAGTCACTGACCTGCCATTGGATGTGCAGGGTTACATGGTGTCTGGCGATGACAAAAAAGTTGTGTTGACACTGGATGTAAAACCGGGCTGTAAAGACTTAGCCTGTACTATTGCCCACAACAAAAGCACCGCTGAGAAAAAAGACAGTGCTACTGCCTACGATACATTGATGGTTAGGCATTGGGACACCTGGGAAGACGGTCTGAAGAATCACTTCTTCGTCGCGGATCTGGGCGAGACTGCAATCAAAGATGCCAAAGACTTAATGCCGGAATGGGATACTGATGTTGCCGGTACCGGCGAAGCAGCATTTACTCCGGATGGTAAAAATCTGGTATTCAGCGCCAAAATCCCGGCAGCTGATCAAAGCTGGCACAGCAATTTTGATATTTTCCAGGTATCGCTTAATGGCGGCCAGAAAATCAATCTGACCAAAGATAATCCGGCCTGGGATGCCAAGCCGCAGTTCTCGGGTGACGGCCGCTACATGGCATACCTTGCGATGAAAAAACCAGTCTATGAAGCCGACCGTTTTGGCCTGATTTTACTGGATTTAGTCACCGGCGAGCGCAAAGAGCTGGCGCCGCAGTGGGACCGCTCGATTGAAGATTTTGTCTTTGCACCGGATAACCGCACTGTCTATGTCACAGCCCAGGATTTAGGTCAAAAAGGCATTTTTGCTATTGACCACGCCTTTGGCGAAGTGACAAAAGTTTACAGTAACGGCAGTGCCGGCGATGTCGCGGTGCGTGGCACTAGTGTATTTTTTACGAATCACCAGCTCAATGCACCAGCGGATATTTATCAGCTAAAAAATACTGGTGGCGAAGCCTATCCGCTGACGCAGGTGAATGCACTGACCCTCAAAGACATTCAGCTCGCTGAATTTGAACAATTCAGTTTCCCCGGTGCTAATGACGAAACTGTCTATGGCTACTGGATGAAACCATGGAACTTTGAAGCCGGTAAAAAATACCCCATCGCCTTTATCGTGCATGGTGGCCCACAAGGCAGCTTCGGCAATATGTTTAATACCCGCTGGAACGCTCAGCTGTGGGCAGCCCAGGGCTATGGTGTCGTGATGATCGACTTCCACGGCTCGACTGGTTATGGTCAGGCCTTTACGGATTCAATTGCCCGCGACTGGGGCGGCAAACCACTGGAAGATTTGAAAAAGGGCTTGGCCTTTGTTACTGAGCAACAACCCTGGCTGGATAAAGACAACGCGTGCGCGCTCGGCGCATCCTACGGTGGCTTTATGATGAACTGGATCGCTGGTAACTGGAATGACGGGTTTAAGTGTCTGGTCACGCATGCCGGTTTATTTGATATGCCAAGTTTTTACGGCAGCACAGAAGAGCTGTGGTTCCCGGAGCATGACATGGGCGGTCCGGTCTGGGATAAATCTACGGATTATCAAAAGTTTAATCCGGCAGCATTTGTCGATAACTGGAAAACACCGATGTTGGTTATTCATGGCCTGAAAGACTACCGTGTACCTTATGCCCAAGGTTTAGGTGCTTTTACCACTTTACAACGCAAAGGCATTCCATCCCGACTGGTGATATTCCCGGATGAAAATCACTGGATTCTGAAGCCTGCGAATTCGGAGCGTTGGTACAACGAAATTTTCAGCTGGATGAAACAACACACCGGAAAATAGTCAAGTAATTTTACAACCAAAGCCCGCTACACGCGGGCTTTGTTGTTTTGCTGCACAAGCGTGGTGCACAAATGAGGGATTAGTAACAATTAAGTGCAATGACGTTGCATTTAAAAGGCGCTTGTATAATCTATTCATTGGATATGTTTCACGTCTTGAAGCAGGCCTCTGGCATAAGGATATGTGGATATGCGTTTCACCACGAAAATCAGGCTGATTAGCCTTGTCACTGCGTTACTACCACTGATTGTTGCAACGCTCATTGTAACTTTGCTCGCCCGGTCTGAATTGTTCAGCCAGGCCGAAGCCAAGCTCACCGCCGTACGGGAAATCAAACAACGCCAAATTGAAGCCATGTTTGGTGATTTTGCTGCCGGGTTACAGACTATCAGTGCGGTGGTCAAGGCGGAACTGAATCCGACACAGCCTTTGGCTCTGCATGAATCAGTACTGGCCATTGGCAAAGAACTGGGTTTTTATGATGTATTTGTCATAGACCCTGAA
>CAMLRA010000072.1 GCA_946482325.1 uncultured Chromatiaceae bacterium
TCGGGTCATAGCCAAATCCGCCTGAGCCTTGCACTTCACGGGTGATAAGGCCAGCCCAACGGCCATGCGCGATCAGCGGCACCGGGTCTTCGGCGTGTTGCACCAATGCCAGCACACAATGAAACTCCGCCTGACGGTCGTCCTGCGATGCCATTTGTTGTAACAGATAACGGATATTGGCGGCATCTTTTGCCTCGCCCTGTGCAACTGCATTGTGCATGGCGGCGTATCGGGCTGAATAGATCCCGGGGGCGCCATCCAGGGCATGCACGGCAAGGCCTGAGTCATCGGCGATTGCCGGCAGTCCGGTCAACCTGGCGGCGTGGCGGGCCTTTAAGATGGCATTTTCAATAAAACTAAGCCCGGTTTCGTCGGCATCCGGCACGCCAAACTGCGTCTGCGGCAACACTTCAATACCCTGATCGGCCAACAGGCTTTGCAGCTCTGCTACTTTACCGACGTTACTGCTGGCGAGGACTAACTTATTAAACATGAGAAAACCTGTTATTCCGGATAAACATCCTGGGTAAATTTTAACACCTGGCTTTCATTGCCCTGGCGGATGGTCAGTTCAATGGTGATTTTCTGTTCAGAACGCGCTTCGACACCGGCCAGATAATACAAGGCAGCGCCTTCTTTCACCGGCTTAAAGCTCAGCTGCTGACGCTGACCGGCCAGGTTAGTGGCACTGCCGCTTAGTTCAACCTGCTGCGCCTGCTGGTCTTTCGTGTTAAGTACAGAGATATTCAGCAGCTGGTAGTTGCGGCTGCGGCTTAACTGATAGTTTTTTGCGACATCAGCATCGAGCAGGGTGGTCGGCATCAGCATGTAATGCACATCCCAGCGCCCCAGTTGCTGTTTTTGCTCAGCCGTTACTGCAAAACTCAGCAACAGACCAGCAAGCAGAGAAATACAGGACCAGATTTTCATTACAGACAGTTTCATCACAGACTCCTCTTTACAATCAATAACTTGAGGGCGCTTAGTGCAGAGTTCAGGCCTGAGGTGTCAACCCAAGTACCGCAAAGGCCGGCGGGATTTGCCCCGGGGCACGGATGAGCCACTGCTTATGCCGGCTCAGCTCACCGCGTTGTAACTCAACCTGACTTTTCGATACCCCAAACCACTGCGCCAGTAACTTCAGTACATGGGCATTCGCTTTGCCATCAACCGGTGGTGCCGTGATAGCGAGCTTAATCGCACTGCAGTGCAGGCCTACCACCTGATCACGGCTGGCTTTGGGCTGAATATACAGTTGCAGCTGCAAATCGGTGCCAAGCCAGCACCAGGGCGTTGCGGTCATACTCAGAGCAGACCGATAAAAAAGCTTTGCAATAAAATCTGCAAAAATTGCAGCGCCACCAGCACAATCAGTACTGACAGGTCCAACCCGCCCATCGGTGGAATGACTTTACGCACCGGAGCCAGCAATGGTTCGGTCAGTTGCATTAACACCAGCTCCATTGGATTACGGCCCTGGGAAAACCAGCTCATGATGGCGCGGATGATCAGCACCCAGAATAACAGGCTAAAGGTCTCTTTGACTGCTGTGACGAGTGCGCCGGTGAAAATTGCCACCAGATTAAACTGGCCGGCCAATAACAGCTGGATCAGCAACATTTTTAACGCACTGACTATCAGTGCCAGCGCCACCGCACCGGTATCCAGTTTGCCGATGCTCGGCAGCAGCCGGCGTAATGGGATCAGCAGTGGATTAGTCGCTTTGACGACAAACTGACTCAGCGGATTGTAAAAATCAGCGCGGCTGGCCTGTAACCAAATGCGCAGCAGCACCACCATCAGATACAGGTTAAATACAGTGTCCAGCAGAAAATAAAAAGCGTTGTTCATGCGGATTCCTTGTCAGACGTTAAAGCTTGTTCAATAAAATTTGCTGAGATCACAGCGTTCTGGCCATTTCTTCTGCGCGCCGGATCGCAGCCTGCATCGCATCAGCAACCAGTAGTTCTAAATTTGCATTTCGCATCGATTCAATAGCTTCATGTGTAGTGCCACCTTTGCTGGTGACCTGTGCGCGTAAATCGGCAAAGCTCAGCGTGGATTGTGCAGCCATAGTCGCAGCGCCAAGTGCGGTTTGCGTCACCATCATGCGGGCATCTTCGGCGCTGAAGCCAAGCAGTTCAGCTTTTTGCGCCATCGCCTGCATAAAATAAAAGAAATAAGCCGGCGCACTGCCGGTGACGGCGATGATGTCGTTAATTTGACTTTCCTGTTCCAGCCAAACGGTTTTACCGGTGGCGCTGAACATGCCGTCGACAAAAGATTTTTCATAATTTGAACAGCGGCTGGCGAAAATGCCGGTGACACCGAGCCCGACTAACGACGGGGTATTGGGCATTGTGCGCATCAACCGGACCGGCCCCAGCCACTCTTCATAGCGGCTGACCGGCAGGCCGGCGGCGACTGTAACAAAAAGCTTTTCCGCGATATCCGGCACGCCGGCGATAAGGGCTGTGCAGACTTCTGCCATCAGCTGTGGCTTCACCGCCAACACAATGACGTCGGCTTTGGTTACCGCCAGTAAATTGTCCTGCGTGACTTCAATGCCATAGTCCGCGGCGAGCGCTTCGAGTTTTGGCGTACTCGGATTGGCGGCGATGATATTGGCGGCCGGATAACCGGTTTTCACCATGCCACCGATAATGCAGCGCGCCATATTGCCGGCGCCGATAAAAGCTACTGTGTTGTCATTCATGCTGATATGTCGTTGGTTGTGGTACCGTTTTCTGCCTGTGCAGTGCGGCTACCAAAAATGGCAGTGCCTAATCTTATCATAGTTGCCCCGAAAAGAACGGCTTGTTGCCAATCGTCCGACATCCCCATCGACAATTGATTTGCTTGCGGAAATTCGCTTTGAAGCTGTGCTGACAGCTGCTGCATCGCGGCAAAAGCCTGTTGATTATCTCCATTGACTGCCGGAGCAGGGATCGCCATCAGGCCAGCCAGTTCGAGATTAGGTAGCGCTGCGAGCTGTCGCGCCAATGGCAGCACATCTTGGGGTAGCACGCCGGATTTACTAGCCTCCAGACTGATATTAACCTGCAGTAATACCCGTAGCGGCGCTTTACCGGCCGGACGCTGCGCGGACAACCGCTCAGCAATCTTTAGCCGGTCGACGCTATGCACTACATCGGCGTACATGGCGACATCGCGGGTTTTATTCGATTGCAACGGCCCGATAAAATGCCACTGCAAACCGGGCATGGTAGCCAGAGCCTGCGCTTTGGCGGCGAGTTCCTGCACATAGTTTTCGCCAAACAAACGCTGGCCTGCCTGGTAAGCTTGTTCTATGTCGTTGACTGGCTTGGTTTTACTGACGGCGATTAACTGAACAGTCGCACCCTGTGGTGGCTGAATTTCTGCAAGTGCCCTGTAGGCTGTCTGTAAGCGTTCTGCTATGGTGTTATGCATCAAAACCTGATTTGCCTCTTCACTGACACAGGAGTATGTCGTCATGGATATTACCGAATTACTGGCGTTCAGCGTACAGCACAAAGCGTCGGACTTACACTTATCGGCCGGGGTGCCACCGCTGATCCGCGTTGACGGCGACGTCCGCCGTTTAAACATTCCGCCGTTGACGCATAAAGACGTGCACGCGCTGGTATACGATATTATGACGGATAAGCAGCGCAAAGAATACGAAGAACGCCTCGAGTCAGACTTCTCGTTTGAAGTGCCGGGGCTGGCACGCTTTCGGGTTAACGCCTTTGTGCAAAACCGCGGTGCGGCGGCGGTGTTTCGTACTATCCCGAGCGAAGTGTTAAGCCTTGATGATTTGGGCGCACCGGATGTGTTTCGTACTATCGCTGATAATCCGCGTGGTCTGGTGCTGGTAACCGGACCGACCGGTTCCGGTAAATCCACCACGCTGGCGGCGATGGTTGATTACATCAACACCGGCCGGCACGAACATATTCTGACCATCGAAGACCCGATTGAATTTGTTCACCACAACAAACTTTGCCTGGTTAACCAGCGCGAAGTGCACCGCGATACCTTAAGTTTCTCCAACGCCTTGCGCTCAGCGCTGCGGGAAGACCCGGACGTCATTCTGGTTGGTGAATTACGTGACTTAGAAACTATCCGCCTCGCCATGACCGCAGCGGAAACCGGTCACCTGGTGTTTGGTACCTTGCACACCACCTCGGCACCCAAAACCATCGACCGGATCATTGACGTGTTCCCGGGCGAAGAGAAAGCCATGGTGCGGTCGATGTTGTCGGAATCGCTGCGGGCGGTGATCTCACAAACGCTGCTGAAGAAAATCGGCGGCGGCCGTATCGCCGCGCATGAGATTATGACCGGCGTGCCGGCGATCCGAAATCTTATCCGCGAAGACAAAATTGCCCAAATGTACTCGGTGATTCAAACCGGTGCTTCACACGGGATGCAGACGATGGACCAATGCCTGCTGAACCTGGTGAACAGGGGCCTCATCACCCGGCAGGATGCGCTGGCCAAAGCGCAGGATAAAAACGCCTTTGGCGCTATGGGCCGGATTTAACGGAGACGATGATGGAATTAATCAGACTGCTGCAAAAAATGGTCGATGCCAAAGCATCGGATATGTTTGTCACCGCTGGCATGCCGGTGGCCGCCAAAATCAACGGCGAGCTGCAGGCGATTGAAGAGACGCCGCTCAGCGCCGAAGCGTCGCTGGAAATCGTGTTGGCTTGTATGAATGACAAGCAAAAAAACGAATTTCTGACGCACAAAGAATGTAATTTCGCCATTGCCAATGACGCTGGCCGCTTCCGGGTGTCGGCGTTTTTCCAGCGTGATCAGGCTGGCATGGTGGTGCGTCGTATCGTCACCAAAATTCCGGATGTTGATGAGCTGGGCTTACCGCCGATTTTAAAAGAGCTGATCATGTCCAAACGCGGCCTGCTGCTGTTTGTCGGTGGTACTGGTACTGGTAAATCGACGTCCCTGGCGGCATTGATTGGTTATCGTAATAAAAACGCCCGTGGCCATATCCTGACCATCGAAGATCCGATTGAATTTGTGCATGACCATGCCAAAAGCCTCATCACCCAGCGCGAAGTCGGCATTGATACCGAATCTTTTGAAGCAGCGCTGAAAAGCTCGTTACGTCAGGCGCCGGACGTGATCCTGATTGGTGAGATCCGCAGTCAGGATACGATGGAATATGCGCTGAGTTTTGCTGAAACCGGTCATTTGTGTATCGCCACCTTACACGCCAACAACGCGAACCAGGCGATCGACCGTATTCTGCACTTAGTGCCGAAAGAGAAACACGCCAAACTGATGTTTGACCTGGCGCTGAACCTGCGCGGCATCGTTGCACAGCAACTGATCGCGACAGCAGATGGTTCCAAACGCATGGCGGCGATTGAAGTGCTGACCAACTCGCCACTGGTGGCTGACCTGATTAAAAAAGGTCAGATTGATGAGATTAAAGCGGTGATGGCGAAATCACGGGAGCTTGGCATGCAGACCTTCGACCAGGCGCTGTATGACCTGTATCAACGTAACCAGATAAGCTATGCCGATGCGCTGCACCACGCCGATTCACCGAATGACTTACGTCTGATGATTAAACTGCGCAACAATGAAACTTCAGGCGCCGGTATGCTGGCGAATGTCACTGTTGATGGCTTGGAAAAACCGGATCGGTAAAGTAGGGCGCATCGGTAAAACTGAGCGCATTGGCACAAAAAAACGCGGTTTTTGCCGCGTTTTTTATTACTTGTTTGCCAGTCCCGGCCACAAGGAGGCGTCGGGTAATGGCGGTGGCAGTTCTAGGCCAACGGGCACTGTGCTGCTGATAAAAGCAAATCTGGGTAAGGGTTCGCCATCGATACAGACACTCTCATTAAACATGGCAAGCGGCCGCACCCACAGGCCAAACTCGCCGTACAAGGCCCGGTACAGCACATATGGAGCGTCTTCTTCACTGTGGCGGACCAATGCTAACACCTGATAATACCGGCCTTTATAGTGGCGGTAAAAACCAGGCTGCAGCTGATTATTGGTATTGTTGCTCAAACCAGCTCTCCAGAATTAACTTCGCCGAATAACAATCAACGGCGTCTTTGCTGAGTTTTTTAAAACCACCCTGCGAAAATAACTCAGCGCGCGACTCGACTGTGGTCAGGCGCTCGTCCTGTGCCACTACTTTGACGCCAAACCGGCCGTGTAACCGGTTGATAAATTTGTGTACACGCGCCGTGAAGGGCTGCTCGGTGCCGTCCATATTCAGCGGTAAACCAACGACCACCAGCGTCGGCTGCCATTCTTTCAGCAAGGCCTCAATCTGGTTCCAGTCCGGTGTACCGTCCACCGCCTTCAGCGCTTTTAGCGTGCTGGCGGTGCCGGTCAGCTGCTGCCCAACGGCAACGCCAATACTTTTCAGGCCATAATCAAATGCCAGAATACAACTCATGGTTTTTCCTGTGGTGATGGCGAAGGATCAGGCATGGCCTGCCTGTGCGCTTAGCTGCCAGCTTTGGATGCCAAGTTTTGCCGTGGCGCCTTGCCATTTTTCTTTGTGTGGTAAATCGAAAATAATTTTGTTGTCAGCCGGGATCACCAGCCAGCTGTTATCTGCCAGTTCTTGTTCCAGCTGACCGGCGCTCCAGCCGGCATAACCCAGCGCCAGGATAAACTTTTCCGGCGCATCTTCGGTGGTCAGTTGCTCCAGAATGTCTTTGGACGTGGTGATCATCAAATCCTGATTCAGCTGCATACTGCTGCTAAAGCCGGCTTTGGGTGTATGCAACACAAAACCACGGTCGTTTTGCACCGGCCCACCGGCGCAGACTTTGCGTTTTGCCGCGTCAGAGCCGGCATCAAATTCAATTTCCAGCTGTTCGAGTAAGTTAGCAACGTCGACCGATAGCGGGTGATTAATGACGATGCCCATGGCGCCGTCTGCATTGTGTTCACAAATATAAGTGACACTGCGGCTAAACAGTGGGTCTTCGAGGCTTGGCATCGCAATCAATAAATGGTTTTGCAGACTATCCATGGCAAACTCCTCAGGCTTTTTTCGCCTGTAGCAACCCTTCAATCTGATCAAACAGCATGCCGGTGACAGAAACCGGAAAAGCGGCTTCAATTTCGCGGATGCAGGTTGGGCTTGTGACGTTAATTTCGGTCAGCTTGTCACCGATAATATCCAGACCGACAAAAATCAAACCTTTGGCTTTTAACGCCGGGCCAACAGCACGGGCAATGGCCCAGTCACTGTCAGACAGCGGCCTGGCTTCACCACGACCGCCGGCGGCCAGATTGCCGCGCGTTTCGCCGCTGGCCGGGATCCGCGCCAGACAATAAGGCACTGGCTCACCATTGACGACTAATACGCGTTTATCGCCGTCAACGATCTGTGGAATATAACGCTGCGCCATCGCATACATAGTGCCATGCGCGGTCAGGGTTTCCAGGATCACACTGACATTCGGGTCCTGTGGTTTTAAGCGGAAAATCGATGCGCCGCCCATGCCGTCCAGCGGTTTTAGAATCACATCACCTTCGGCCTGATAAAAAGCTTTTAATCGCGCCGCATCCCGGCTGACCAGCGTTTTTGGCGTGTGCTCAGCAAACCAGCTGGTGTAGAGTTTTTCGTTGGCATCGCGCAGGCTCTGCGGTTTGTTGACAATCAGCGTACCGGCGTCTTCAGCGCGTTCCAGAATGTAAGTGGCGTAAATAAACTCGGTATCAAACGGCGGATCTTTGCGCATCAGGATCACGTCGAGCTCGCCAAGCGCGATATCCTGCTCGCCTTGAAATTCATACCAGCGCGCCGGATTTTGTTCAACCTGTAGCAAGCGGGTACGGGCACGGGCCTGGCCTTCTAACAGGTATAAATCGGCCATTTCCATGTAATGCAATTGGTAACCACGGCTTTGCGCCTGCAATAACATAGCGAAACTGGAATCTTTTTTGATATTGATGGCGCTGATAGGGTCCATCACGATGCCGAGTTTAATCAACAGCTTACTCCTTAATCAGGCGAGATCGCCCAGTTGTAATTGCAATGCCGCGATGGCTGTCAGAGCGGCCGTTTCGGTGCGCAGCACCCGCGGGCCTAGACGCACCGGCTGAAAACCGGCAGAAGTGGTAGCTGCCACTTCGCGGTCGCTGAAACCACCTTCCGGGCCTATCACAAGGCGCAACCGGTTGGTTGGGGTTAACTGTTTAATGGTGGCGCTGGTCCATGGATCCAAGGTCAGCTTCAGACAATTGTCATCTTGTGCCAACCATTTTTCTAATGTCACCGGCAGATGCACTGGCGGCACCACAGAACGGCCACTTTGTTCACAGGCGCTGATGACAATTTTTTGCCATTGTTCGCGTTTTTTCTCCAGCCGCTCGGCGTCGAGCTTCACACCACATCGTTCCGTAAACAGCGGCGTAATTTCACTGACACCCAGCTCGACTGCTTTCTGAATGGCAAAATCCATCCGGTCACCACGCGAAATACCCTGGCCTAAATGCAACTGCAGCGGCGACTCCACTGGATTTGCCGCCGCATCCTCTATTTGTACCCAAAGCTGTTTTTTACCAACGTCGGTGATAAGCGCCTTGTAGTTCTGGCCATCACCATTAAATAATTCCAGTGCGTCACCGGCCTTCATCCGTAGCACTTTACCGGCGTGATTGGCGGCATCTTCACAGAGTGCCACAGTTTGCCCCGGTGTCAGCACGCCGGGTTGAAATAAACGTATTGTGCGCATGAGATATGATTCGAAACTGCAAAAACTGATATGGTAGCAGTCCCTTGATGCTAAGGGTATCTCCAAAGGAGTCATGTATGGACGCAGAGCAAGTTGTCTCTGCGACACCGGCGGTGCTTGCCGTGTCGCAGCTGTGTAAAAGTTATGGTGCGCTGAAGGCGGTCAATAACCTCAGTTTCAGTGTCAACGCCGGGCAGTGTTTTGGTCTGCTTGGGCCCAATGGTGCCGGTAAAACCACCACGCTGGAAATGCTCGAAGGTATTATCAAACCAGACAGTGGCGCGATTTATTATCAGGGGGAAATCGCCTCCCGCCGCCACTTCCAGCAGCTGGGGGTGCAGTTTCAGCAAACGGCGTTGCAGGACTTTCTGACCGTCGAAGAGACGTTACAAATGTTTGCCGCCTTTTATCCTAATCCGGCGGACATCGCAGAGCTTATCCAACTTTGTGATTTGCAGGATTTTTTAACCCAGGACCACAAAAAATTGTCCGGCGGGCAGCGCCAGCGTTTATTGCTGGCGCTGGCGCTGGTGAATCAGCCACAAATCCTGTTTTTGGATGAACCGACCACAGGCCTTGACCCGCATGCGCGGCGTAATTTCTGGGCGCTTATTCAGCGTATTAAGCAGCAGGGCCGCACTATCATTCTGACCACGCATTATATGGACGAAGCGGAGCAGCTCTGTGATGAGCTGATTATTGTCGATAAAGGCCAAATCATTGCGCAGGGTTCACCACAGGCGCTGCTCAGGCAGCATTTTGAAGGTGCTTTGCTGCAGCTGCCGGACCCCGGTTTTCTGCCGCAGATGCCGGCTGGCCAGCAGGTCAGTGTACAGGGCGGTCAGCTGTGTATTCAGACACCGGACGTCCAGCTCAGCATTCAGGCGCTGTTGCAGCAACAAGTGCCGCTGCAGGGCTTGCTGGTGAAATCAGCGACGCTGGATGATTTATTCCTGAAATTAACCGGCCATGCGTTAAGCGCTGTCACCACGGAGGCTGCATGATGTTGAGCTTCAGACGTTTTGTTGCGGTATTAAAAGCGCGCAATCTGGAATTCTGGCGCGACCGGGCGGCACTCGGCTGGAACTTATTGTTTCCATTCTTACTGGTGGCCGGTTTTGCTTTTGTCTTTTCCGGCGAACCAAAAGCCGAATACAAAGTCGGGGTGTTACAACAAAGTGCCGCGCTGGATAAAACTCAGCATCCGCTGCTGAACACCCGTTTTGTCGAGTTTGTGCCTTATCAGGCAGAAGCATTGGCGAAACAGCGGCTGGCGCATCATCAGATTGATTTGGTGCTGGATCTTGCAGCAAACCGCTATGTGGTCAATCCGGATTCGGCCAAAGGCTATCTGGTAGAAAAAATCCTGCTGCAGCAGTGGCCCGGCGCCAAGCGCGAAGAAGTCACCGGGCAGGCCATCCGTTATGTCGATTTTGTCTTGCCGGGTATTTTGGGCATGAACATGATGTTTTCCTGTTTGTTTGGCGTCGGTTATGTGTTGGTGCGCTACCGGAAAAATTCGGTGCTTAAACGCCTGCAGGCCACGCCTTTGACCGCGCTGGAGTTTGTCGGCGCTCAGGTGGTCTCACGGCTGGTTATCGTTTTAGTCATTGCCGGTGTGGTGTTTATCAGTTGTCAGCAGTTATTCGGCCTGATGATGCTTGGCAGTTATGTTTTGCTGTTACTGGTGGCGGCGCTTGGCGCATTGTCGATGATTGCGTTGGCGCTGTTGATTGCCAGCCGGCTGCAAAGTGAAGAGCTGACCGGGGGCTTACTCAATTTGACCAGCTGGCCGATGATGATTTTGTCAGGTGTCTGGTTTAGCCTTGAAGGCGCGCCGGAAGCGGTCCAGTGGTTTGCACAGCTGTTTCCGCTGACCCATCTGGTCAGCGCGGCGCGGGCCGTGATGCTCGATGGCGCCGGTTTTGCCGATGTCAGTGTGCAATTAACTGTGATGGCCGCGATGAGCCTGTTGTTTTTAGCTGCGGCTGCGGCGTTGTTCCGCTGGGCTGGCGACGGGCGCTAATTTTTGGCTCCAACACCACAAATGACACAAACGCCTGAAAAGCAAACTACGCTTTTCAGGCGTTTTTCTTTTACAGGGCAGGGAAGGTGTAATGTGCACCAATGCCAAGCGGAATACCTAAAGCCCAATACAGCAGCAGGAAACTACTCCATAACACCAGGAAAGAGACCGAGAATGGCAACATCAACGCGATAAGCGTGCCAATACCAGTCGATTTCACATACTTCTGGCAAAACACCACAATCAGCGGGAAATATGGCATCAGTGGCGTGATGATGTTGGTAGAAGAATCACCAACCCGGTACGCAGCTTGGGTTAAATCCGGCGACACACCAAGTTCCATCAACATCGGCACCATAATGGCGCCAATCAGTGCCCACTTTGCTGAGGCAGAACCGACCAGTAAATTGACTGACGCGGTCAGCAACACAATCCCCACCAACGTCACACCGAGCGGCAACGCCAGCTCTTTCAGTGCCAACGCACCTTTAATCGCCAGTAAAGCGCCAAGGTTCGACTGGCCAAAAGCGTAGATAAACTGGGCACAGAAAAACGCCATCACAATGTAATAACCCATACCGGACATGGCTTTACTCATGCCCTGCACGATAGCGCGGTGATTTTTCGCCGAGCCCGAGGCATAGCCATAGACCACACCCGGAATTAAGAAAAACACAAAGATAATGCCGACAATCGACTGCATCAGCGGCGCGGTCGCGCTGGTTAACAAGCCGTCGCTGCCGCGCCAGGCGGAATCTGCGGCTGAGGCTGACCAGATCAGCAATAAACCCGACACCAGCATCGACACTGTGGCGTAACGCAGGCCTTTGCGCTCGGCATCTGTTAAAGCATCCAGCTTCGGTAAATTGGCCGGGTCACCGTCGACTTGCGTCTGTTTCAGCCGCGGTTCAATTACTTTGTCAGTCAGGAACCAGCCCACCAGAATGATTAAACCTGCAGAGGCGCTGGTAAAAAAGTAATTGTTTAAAGGGTTAATCAGCATATTCGCCGCGGCCGGATCGGCGGATAGCCGCGCGGCGGCTTGGGTAAGTCCTGCCAACATCGGATCTAAGCTGGAAGGCACAAACAAGGTCGCGGAGAAACCGCCTGATACGCCAGCAAAAGCGGCGGCAATACCCGCCAGCGGATGACGGCCGGCGGCGTAGAAAATCACGGCTCCAAGCGGAATGACCAGCACATAACCGGCGTCGACCGCGACATGGCTTAAAATACCGACGGCAATTAACACCGGCGTCAGCAACATTTTTGGTGTGACATTTAAAATCGAGCGCAGGCCAGCATTGATAAAACCGGTGTGCTCCGCCACACCTAACCCCAGCATCGCCACCAGTACCACGCCTAAAGGCGGAAAGCTGACAAAGGTACTGACCATCTTGCTCATAAAAGTGGTCAGTGCGGCGCCATCCAACAAATCGACGATGACGATTGGTTTGCCGGTGCGCGGGTCAATTTCGCTGAACTGCACGCCAGACAACGCCCAGGAGATAAGCCAGACAGCGAGCATAAACAACGCAAATAACACCGCAGGGTCGGGTAGTTTGTTGCCGGTGCGCTCAATCGCATCCAGGCTGCGCTGCAACCAGGGTTTAGTCGTTTCGGTTGACATAGAGTTTCCTTATTGTTGTTAGTCAGCCGTTATAAAAGTTATCAGGCGTGACTGGCAATCAGGAAAAAACTGTAAGGTGGTAAGGCTAAAGCTGTGTTTTGTGGGGCGCGCGGCCGCAGGGCACAAAAAAGGGAGCCGAAGCTCCCTGTTTATCTGAGTCCGGAATTACAGACCCGATTCGGCACGCAGTGCATCGGCTTTGTTGGTCTGCTCCCACGGGAACTCGTTGCGGCCAAAGTGGCCATAAGCCGCTGTCGCCTTGTAGATTGGACGCTCGAGGTCCAGCATCGCAATCAGGCCAGCCGGACGCAGGTCAAAATGCGCGCGGATCAGTTTGATCAGCTGGTCTTCTGACAGTTTGCTGGTACCAAAGGTCTCAACACTGATAGAGGTCGGCTCTGCCACACCAATGGCATAAGACACCTGAATTTCGCAGCGCTCAGCTAAGCCGGCTGCGACAATGTTTTTCGCCACATAACGCGCAGCATAAGCTGCAGAACGGTCAACTTTTGATGGATCTTTACCAGAGAAAGCGCCACCGCCGTGACGGGCCATGCCGCCGTAGCTGTCGACGATGATTTTACGGCCGGTCAGACCACAATCGCCCATTGGGCCACCGATGACAAAACGACCTGTTGGGTTGATGAAGAACTTGGTGCTTTGACGCAGCCATTCTGCAGGCAGCACCGGCTTGATGATGTGTTCCATCACTGCTTCGCGCAGGTCTTCAGTAGAAATGGTGTCGCAATGCTGCGTTGATAACACTACAGCGTCGATGCCGACTGGTTTGCCGTTCTCGTAAATGAAAGACAGCTGAGATTTCGCATCCGGGCGTAACCATGGCAGTGTGCCGTCTTTACGCACTTTAGCTTGTTGTTGCACCAGACGGTGAGAATATGTGATGGGGGCTGGCATGAGCACGTCAGTTTCATTACTGGCGTAGCCAAACATCAAACCCTGATCGCCGGCGCCCTGATCTTTCGGGTCTTTTTTATCAACGCCCTGGTTGATATCCGGCGATTGTTTACCGATGGCACTTAATACAGCGCAGGAATTGGCATCAAAGCCCATATCAGAATGCACATAACCGATTTCACGGATAGTGCTGCGGGTCAGCTCTTCAATGTCGACCCAGGCAGAAGTTGTGATTTCGCCACCGACCAGCACCATACCGGTTTTGACGAAGGTTTCACAGGCGACACGGGCTTTCGGGTCCTGTTCCAGGATGGCATCCAACACCGCATCAGAGATTTGGTCGGCGATTTTATCCGGATGTCCTTCAGAAACTGACTCAGAGGTAAAAATGTGTTGTGCCATTCTAACTTATTCCAATGGGTTGGTTGTTAAAGCGCCAGGCGCCGGAAAATTGGGCTGCGTATTCTAGAGAAACAAATGGCAGTTTGCCATAGTTTTTTGCCGCCCGGACGTCTTTCTATCTGTTTTCCAAGCAACACAGTACGGCGTATCGGATGAACGGATCAAAACTTAAGGCAAACAGCATGGATCCGGTTTTATTCATTGCCAAGGGGGGCATGGTCTGGGAAAATAACGCCGAACCGATGCGACGCGTAAAATAAATTTGCCTGTTTAATAAAAAACACCATGACGCCAGACGCAGCGTCACAGGCAACATAAAAAACCACTTGGATATGATTCCGATAATTCAGTAGCAGGAGTGACAATGCTGTCCCGCAAACAACTCGCCAACGCCATCCGCGCTTTAAGTATGGATGCAGTGCAAAAAGCCAAATCAGGCCACCCGGGCGCCCCAATGGGCATGGCGGATATCGCCGAAGTATTATGGCGTGATTTTTTAAAGCACAATCCACAGGACCCGCAATGGGCCAACCGTGACCGGTTTGTGCTGTCCAATGGCCATGGCTCGATGTTGTTGTATTCGCTGTTGCATTTGTCTGGCTACGATCTGTCCATCGAAGATTTAAAACAATTCCGTCAGTTACACTCTCGCACTCCGGGCCATCCGGAATATGGTTATGCGCCTGGTGTAGAAACCACCACAGGCCCATTGGGGCAGGGCATCACCAATGCGGTCGGCATGGCGATTGCGGAAAAAGCACTGGCGGCACAGTTTAACCAGCCGGGCCACGCCATCATCGACCACTTTACTTATGCGTTCCTCGGTGACGGCTGTCTGATGGAAGGTATTTCGCATGAAGCCTGTTCGCTGGCCGGTACCTTAGGTCTTGGCAAACTCATCGCATTCTGGGATGACAATGGCATCTCAATTGACGGCCATGTTGAAGGCTGGTTTACCGACAATACCCCAGCGCGGTTTGAAGCCTACGGCTGGCATGTCATTGCTGGCGTTGACGGCCATGACGCGCAAGCAGTAGCAGCAGCTATTCAGGCGGCACAGGCTGAGACCGGCAAACCAACATTAATTTGCTGCAAAACCATCATTGGTTATGGTTCACCGAATAAATCTGGCAGCCATGATTGCCACGGTGCGCCACTGGGCGATGCTGAAATCGCCGCTTCCCGCGAATTCCTGCAATGGCCGCACGCGCCATTTGAAGTGCCAGCAGACATCTATGCGGCATGGGATGGCAAAACCAAGGGCGGTGCATTGCAGCAAAGCTGGAATGAACAGTTTGCCGCTTATGCCAGTGCGCACCCTGAACTTGCTGCTGAATTAAAACGCCGTTTAAGTGGTGAACTGCCAGCCAACTGGAAAGCAGATTCAGATGCTTATATCGCCAAATTGCAGGCGACACCAGCGGCCATCGCCAGCCGCAAAGCCTCACAAAATGCCTTGAATGCTTATGGCCCGTTATTGCCTGAATTACTGGGTGGTTCGGCAGATTTGGCCGGTTCAAACCTGACCATCTGGTCTGGTTCTAAAGGCATCAGTGCCGAAGATGCCAGCGGCAACTACTTATATTACGGCGTCCGTGAATTCGGCATGTCGGCCATTATGAACGGTATCGCGCTGCACGGCGGTTTTGTGCCATACGGCGCAACTTTCCTGATGTTTATGGAATATGCCCGTAACGCAGTACGCATGGCCGCCCTGATGAAACAACGGGTGATTTTTGTTTATACCCACGATTCGATTGGCCTCGGTGAAGACGGTCCAACGCACCAACCGGTTGAGCAGCTGGCATCACTGCGCGTGACGCCAAATCTGATGAACTGGCGTCCATGTGACCAGGTTGAATCTGCAGTGGCCTGGCAGGCGGCCATTGAACGGACCGAAGGCCCAACCACATTGATTTTTACCCGGCAGAATCTGGCACAACAGGCCCGTACCGACGAGCAGGTGGCTGCGATTCGCCGCGGTGGTTATGTGCTGAAAGACAGCGCCGGCACGCCGGATTTAATCATCATCGCGACCGGTTCAGAAGTAGAACTGGCAATGCAGGCTGCTGCGAAACTGACTGATGCCGGTCACAAAGTCCGGGTGGTTTCTATGCCATCGACGGACGTGTTTGACTCACAGGATGCGGCATATCGCGAAGCCGTATTACCGGCAGCTGTAACAAAACGCGTGGCGGTTGAAGCCTGTATCGTCGACAGCTGGTACAAATATGTGGGTCTGAACGGTAAAATTATCGGCATGACCAGCTTCGGTGAATCAGCCCCGGCCGAGCAGTTGTTTGAGTACTTTGGTATCACCACTGCTGCTGTAGTGGCAGCGGCCGAACAGCTACTGGCGTAAGCGGTACTTTCAATGCAAAAGGGGCTTGGTGCCCCTTTTGTTTAACTTCGTGACAGGTCAGACAGGTAACAGCGCTCATGACAATCCGGATCGCGATCAATGGGTTTGGCCGAATAGGCCGCAGTATTGTCCGCGCCATTTTCGAACAGCATTTACAAAACGAAGTGCAGGTGGTGGCCATTAATGAACTGGCTGAAGCCCGCGGTATCGCACATTTACTGAAATACGATTCCAGCCACGGCCGGTTTGGCACAGAAGTCACGCTGGACGGTGAGCAATTAATGGTCGGCGGCCAGCGTATTGAACTGCTGCATCAGCCAGATCCGGCTTTGCTGCCCTGGCAGCGTTTGCAGGTGGATTTGGTACTGGAATGTACCGGCGTATTTGGCAGTCGTGCTGATGCGATGAAACATCTCGAAGCCGGCGCTGGCAAAGTGTTGTTTTCCCATCCTGCTGGCGCTGATATTGACGCGACGGTGATTTACGGTGTCAACCATCAGCAACTGAATGCGACGATGCGGGTGGTTTCAGCCGGCTCCTGCACCACAAACTGTATTGTGCCGGTGCTCAGCGTGCTGGATAAAACCTTTGGGGTCGAAAGCGGCACCATCACTACTATTCACGCTTCGATGCATGATCAGCAGGTTATTGACGCTTATCATCCGGACTTACGCCGCACCCGCGCAGCCAGCGAATCTATTATTCCGGTAGATACTAAGCTCGCTCGCGGTATTGAACGCATCATGCCGCATCTGGCCGGTCGTTTTGAAGCCATCGCGGTCAGGGTGCCAACGCTGAATGTTACAGCGATGGATTTATCTGTGACTTTACATCAGGACGTCACAGTCGACGCAGTCAACCAAGCGCTGCAACAGGCGCGACCGGATTTGCCCGGTATTCTCGATTACACCGAGGAACCCTTAGTGTCGGTGGATTTCAACCATGACCCGCATTCCTGCATTGTGGACGGCTCGCAAACCCGCGTCAGCCACAAGCGTTTAGTGAAATGCCTGGTCTGGTGTGACAACGAATGGGGTTTTGCCAACCGCATGATCGACACGGCCCGCGCTATGATGCAGGCCAAATAAACGATTCTCAGCAGAATATTAATCAAATCAACAGAAGGAGATGGACATGTCCGTGATTAAAATGGCTGATTTAGATTTAGCCGGCAAACGCGTGCTGATCCGCGAAGATTTAAACGTACCAGTGAAAAATGGCGTTGTGACGTCAGACGCGCGTCTGCGCGCTGCACTGCCAACCATCGAACTGGCGCTCAGCAAAGGCGCTAAAGTCATGGTTTGCTCGCATTTAGGCCGGCCGGAAGAAGGCGTATATGCCGAAGAGTTCTCGATGCAGCCGGTGGTGGATTACCTTAAAAACGCGTTAAAAGCGCCGGTGCGGCTGGCTAAAGATTACTTGCAGGGTGTCGATGTTGCCGCTGGTGAAGTGGTGGTGTTTGAGAACGTGCGCTTTAACAAAGGCGAAGGCAAAAACGACGAGACTTTGTCAAAGCAGTTAGCTGCACTTTGTGATGTGTTCGTGATGGATGCATTTGGCACTGCGCACCGGGCTCAGGCCACTACGCACGGCGTAGCGAAGTTTGCACCTGTTGCCTGTGCCGGTCCTTTGTTAGCTGCAGAGCTTGAAGCTTTAGCCGCTGCGCTGAAAAATCCGAAGCGGCCACTGGTGGCGATAGTCGGTGGCTCAAAGGTGTCGACTAAACTGACAGTGCTGGAGTCGCTGTCCGGTATCGTCGATCAGCTGGTTGTTGGTGGTGGCATCGCCAATACCTTTATTGCGGCAACGGGCGCGACTGTTGGCAAATCTTTGTTTGAAGCCGATTTAATTCCGGAAGCGCAGCGGCTGATGGCTGCGGCAAAAGCTAATGGCGGCAATATTCCGGTACCAACGGATGTAGTGACCGGCAAAGCCTTTGCTGAAGACACACCGGCAAGCCTGAAAGCGGTTGGGGATATTGCTGCTGACGACATGATTTTTGATATCGGCCCGGATAGCACTGCAGCACTGGTTGAAATCTTAAAGTCAGCGGGAACTATCGTCTGGAATGGCCCGGTTGGCGTGTTTGAATTCGCCCAGTTTGAAGCTGGCACCAAAGCGATCGCCGAGGCTATTGCACAGAGTGATGCATTCAGTATTGCCGGCGGTGGCGACACCCTGGCAGCGATCGATAAATACGGCGTTGCCGACCAGATCTCCTATATTTCTACCGGTGGCGGGGCTTTCCTCGAGTTCTTAGAAGGAAAAACCTTGCCAGCAGTTGAAATTCTTGAACAACGCGGCAAAACCGCGTAAAAATGATGTTATAAAACAGTCTGTTCGCCGAAACATCTTAATAAGCCGGCAGATACTGACCGGCAAAGCCGGCGCAAAAGCGCCGGGTTCGGTGACAGCTCTGAACCTACCCTACAAAAAGTGAGGATTTCATGGCTCTTATCTCGTTACGTCAGATGTTGGATCACGCTGCAGAATTTGGTTACGGCGTCCCTGCATTCAACGTCAACAATCTTGAACAGATGCGCGCGATTATGCTGGCTGCTGATGCAACAGACAGTCCGGTGATAGTGCAAGCGTCGGCTGGTGCCCGCAAATATGCCGGTGCGCCGTTTTTACGTCATCTGATCTTGGCTGCAATTGAAGAGTTTCCGCATATCCCGGTGGTCATGCACCAGGACCATGGCACGTCACCGGCAGTTTGCCAGCAGTCGATTCAGCTTGGTTTTTCATCGGTGATGATGGATGGTTCATTACGCGCCGATGGTAAAACGCCGGCCGATTACGACTATAACGTCGACGTAACCCGCCGTGTTGTTGAAATGGCGCATGCATGCGGTGTTTCTGTCGAAGGTGAGTTAGGTTGTCTCGGTTCACTTGAAACAGGTGCTGCCGGTGAAGAAGACGGTATCGGCGCTGATTGTGTACTCAGTCATGACCAGATGCTGACCGATCCGGAAGAGGCTGCGCAGTTCGTCAAAGCGACGGGTGTCGATGCGCTGGCGATTGCTTGTGGTACTTCGCATGGTGCGTACAAATTCAGCCGACCGCCAACAGACGACATTTTGGCGATCGATCGGATTAAAGCTATTCACGCCCGCATTCCAGATACTCATTTAGTGATGCATGGTTCCAGTTCAGTACCACAAGACTGGCTGGCGGTGATTAATGAGTACGGCGGTGCAATTCCGGAAACCTATGGTGTGCCGGTTGAACAAATTCAGCAAGGCATCA
>CAMLRA010000073.1 GCA_946482325.1 uncultured Chromatiaceae bacterium
CTTGGATGAGCACCATATCTCTACCGGCGGCGCTTCCAGTACAGCACTGGGTAAAATTGAAGAACTGCGGGTGCTCGACAACAACGGCGACAAAGAAGCAGTTTTCGCCCGCTTCAGCAATTCGACCATCCAGACCGAAAACCGCGCTGACTATAACGAGTCGGTGTTTAATCAGGTGTCGCTCACTGCCGACTGGCAAGTCAGTGACAACTTAGGCGCCAAGTTTATGTTTGGTACCAGCACTTCTGACTACGACCAGCCGCGCGTTGATAAAGTGAACCTGATCCGCACTGGTGGTATCACCACAGATTTCACTCAGGACCGCTATTACGGCGTCAACACTTATGACTTTGACCCAACGGCGCTCTCTGGCTGGGCGGTGAAAGATCTGTATTTCCGTGAAGACTATATCGCCACTGATTTTGACAATATCAAAGCTGATTTCCGTTATGACGTGTCAGACACCAGCAATATCGACTTTGGTTTGAACCTGAAGAAATTCAAGAACAGCGGCGATAACCGTGAAGATGCCGGTTATGTGCAGTCCAAAGCGACTCCGCTGAATAACGGCGTCAAGACGTTAAGTGATGCGGTCAGCTCGGTGTACAGCGTGCACCCGGATATGGCATGGCGTCAGGCCGATGTCGCTGCGCTGCAGGCGTTTTATGGCATTTCGGACCTGAAACTTGGCACTGACAAAATTATCCAGACCAACTCTTACACCGTGGAAGAGAATACCGATGCGGCTTACACCCAATACAGCTGGGAGAGCATGATCGGCGGGAAAGTGCTGCGTGGTAATGTCGGCGCCCGTTATTACAAAACTGACCTGACTTCTATCGGTGTGTCGCAGGGCAAACCGGTTGAAATTACCCGTGATTATTCCGGTGTGTTACCAAGCCTGAACCTGGTGTATGAACTGGAAGATGATTTATTGCTGCGCGCTGGTGTCAGTAAAAACCTGACGCGCCCGGCGCTGAGCGCGATTTCGGTCTCAGCCAATGTGGCACAGATGACAGGTTCACCAGGTGAAGTCGGTAAAATCACCGTAGGTAACCCGGATCTGGAACCCTTTGAATCGGTCAACTTTGATCTCGCCATCGAGCAGTACTACGAGGGCGTAGGTTCTTTGTCAGCGGCAGTGTTCAAAAAAGACATTGAAAACTTCATCGTGACCGAAGTGACCACAGTCAAATACAGCGACACTGGTCTGCCAGCGTCATTGCTGCCAAACGGCGCCACCATGGATTCACTGTTTGATGTGACATCACCACAAAACTCAGATGAATCGACCATCAAAGGGGCGGAAATTGCGTTCCAGCGCGACCTGGATTTCCTGCCGGCACCATTTGACAAGTTGGGCATTATTGCCAACTACACCTGGGTAGATGGCACTGCGCTGTACCGCAATGTGCAGGGCACAGGTCAAACGCAGGAGAAGAGCTTCCCTGGACTGTCGAAAAACAGTTACAACATGACGTTGTATTATGAAGCGGACAACTGGGGCGGCCGGATCGCAGCAGCCAGTCGCAGCCAATACATCAGTGTGGTCGAAGGCGGTTTGCGCGATGAAGATGAACGCGGTTTCCATAAAACCACTTTCGTTGATTTCTCAGCGTTTTATCAGCTGTCGGAAAATCTGAAGTTTACGGTTGAAGCCATCAACCTGACCAACGAACGTGAAGAGCAATACAGTGACTCGAACGACCGTCAGTACAACACCACCACCAGTGGCCGTACTTACGCCGCCGGTTTCAGTTACAAGTTCTGATCTGAAGGCGGCTCTGCCGCCTGAAGTTCGTTTTGAGGTGAGTTTTCGGCGGCATGGAAGCTGCCACATTTTGTGTGCACCGGCGGTATCTAAGAAACAGTCCTGCGTCCGCCGCCGGTTTTTTTATGCGCACCATCCATGGTGCTTACCCGTTGGGCCAACGCGTTGCGTTGTTCAAAAACGCTCCGGGCGTTTTTGTATGCTTACCCCAGTGGTACAAGGCTGTGAGGCCAAGGCGTTGCGTTGTTCAAAAACTTCTGGAGAATCCTTTTGCTCAGCACTTTCTTTCCCCGTCGCTCTGTGTTCTTGCCGCTGCTGGTATTGACTCTCTCTACGCTGGCGTCCGCTGTTTCAGCGTCAACGCAACCTGCCGGTAAATCCGCAAATCAAGCTGCCTACAGCACACAGCAGGAGAACACGGTTGAGGCAATTTTTCAGCGCCTGAGCGGTGACAGCAAACTACCACTGCAGTGGACTTTGCAAAGCGATAATCAGCCGCATTGGGTAGAAACCAGCATCGAAAACGGTGTGATTAAAGTGCGCGGTAATGCCGCCACAGCACTGGCTTATGGCGCTTATCAGCTGCTGCGCAGCCAGGGTTATCTGAGTGTCAGCTGGGAAGGCAACCGGCTTGAACTGCCGGCAAGGTTGCCGGACGTGGCGCCGCAACGCCTCGACAGTTTGTTTACCGACCGCGCTTATCTGAACGTCTGTGCTTATGGTTATTCCAGCCCCTGGTGGGATTGGCCGCGCTGGCAGCAGGAAATGGACTGGATGGCGCTGCACGGCGTAACCCAGCCGGTCGCGATGGAAGGGCAGGAGTTTATCTGGCAACAGCTGTGGCGCGAATTTGGCCTAAGCGACACTGAGCTGACGCAGTATCTTTCCGGCCCGGCGTTTTTGCCGTGGCAACGCATGGGCAATATCGAAGCGCATGCCGGCCCGTTACCGCAATCTTATATTGAGAAAAAACGCCAGTTACAACGCCAAATCCTGACGCAGATGCAGGCGCTGCAAATGCAGCCGGTGGTGCCGGCGTTTTCCGGTTATGTGCCGGATGGCTTAAAGCAGTTATTCCCAAAGGCGCGGATCAAAAAAATGAAAGCCTGGTCCGGTTTTGCCCGTGAAACTTACTGGCTGGACCCGGCCGACCCGCTGTTCAGCAAAATTGCCAAAAGATTTATTGAGTTATATCAGGCCGAATATGGCCCGCAGCGGTATTTCCTGCTTGATGCTTTTAACGAAATGCTGCCGCCGGTATCTGCTGCCAATAAAAACGCAGAGCTGGCCAATTATGGCGCCGCTTTATATCAGACTCTGGCGCAGGCCTCGCCGGGCGCTATTTGGGTGATGCAGGGCTGGATGTTTGGCTCGGACGCGCATTTCTGGGATTTACCGGCTATTGAGGCGTTTTTAAGCAAAGTGCCGGCCAATAACATGCTTATTCATGACATCGGCAACGACAGATTTGACGTCTGGCAAAAAGCCAAAGGTTTTTATGGCAAACCCTGGGTCTTTGGTTTTATCCATAACTATGGCGGCAGTAACCCGGTTTATGGCGACTTTGATTTTTACCGTCACAAAACCAATATTGCGCTGAATCACGCCGACAAAGGCCAGCTGCGCGGGTTTGGCGCTTTCCCGGAAGGCATTCATTCCAACAGTCTGGTGTATGACTTTATGTTTGATTTGGCGTGGCAGGCGAAAAATACGGCACCGACTCAGCAAGTTTCGACCACCGACTGGTTAGCGCAGCAGCTGCAGGCGCGCTACGGCGAGCTGGACCCGGCTGTCAAAGCGCAGTGGCTGAATATCTACAAAGCGGTGTACAGCACGCGTTATTGGGAACCGCGTTGGTGGGAAGATGCTGCCGGCGGCGCTTTGTTGCAAAAACGCCCCAAGCTCGACTACCTGCGTTACAGCGGCGCGCCGGGCAATTTGATGTTGCTGGACCAGGCGCTGCGTGATTTAACCCAGTTACCAGCAAGCGCGCTCAAAGCCCCCTTGCTGCAGTTTGATTTGGTCGATTTACAGCGCCACAGCGCCACACAGCACATCGATATGCTGTTGCAGAATACGATGCTGGCGTACAGCCAGGGCCAGTTAGCGCAGGGCGATAAACTGCGGGCACAAGTCAAAGCGCTGGTTCTCGCCGTCGATGCGTTAATGGGCTATCAGGCCGTTGGAACCAAACGCGAAACTTTGTATTCCTGGGTAGCGGACGCACGGGCTTATGGCGACACCACTACTGAAAAAGCTTTGTATGAACACAATGCCAAACTGCAGGTGACGCGCTGGGGCGGCGATAAACTAAAAGACTATGCGTCCAAGGCTTGGTTTGGCTTATACGCCCAGTATTACCTGCCGCGCTGGGAGCTGTTTTTCAGTGCGCAGCGCGAGGCTTTGGTGGCGAAAAAGCCTTTTGATGCCAAAGCTGCTGAGGCGAAGTTAATTGCTTTTGATGATGTCTGGCTGCAACAGCCGCTGGCGGCGCCGCAACAGGCACCGGCGGATTTAAAGGCCGCACTTTCGGCCATTCAGCAACAAATTCTGGCCAGTAAAGCGCCACCTTCTAACCTGTAACCGGAAGCAGTACTGATGCAGAACAACCGACTGATAGCGCTGGACCTGTTTCGAGGCCTGACCATCCTGATGATGATTATGGTCAACAGCCCCAATACTTACGGCACTTTCTCCCACGCCTATTGGGATGGCGTTACTTTTGCCGATTTTGTTTATCCGTTTTTTCTGGTGATTGTTGGGGTAGCGATTGGCCTTGGGTTTGCGCCACTGCCCGGTGGGCAACAGCGCAGCAGCGCGCAAATTCGCCAGGCTTTACCAAAAATAGCGCGCCGCACTGTGCTGTTATTTGCGCTTGGGCTGTTCGTCAATCTGATGTATCTGAAATTCAGCGATGTGCGGGTGCTTGGCGTATTGCAGCGGATTGCGATTGTCTATGGCGTCTGTGCCGTGCTGACTTTGTATTGCCAGTGGCGCAGTTTACTCGCCATCGCGCTGGGTATTTTGCTGGGGTATTGGCTGCTGATTTTATGGCTGCCGGCACCTGGGCTGGTGGCGGGCCAGCTCGAACGCGGTGCCAATCTGGTGAACTGGGTCGATAGTGCCTTTTTGCCCGGCATGTTGTGGCGCGGCAGCTGGGACCCGGAGGGCTTGCTCAGCACTTTACCGGCGATCAGCAGCGGTCTTGCCGGTGTGTTACTGGCCCGTGTGATCCAGGCCAGTAAAGGCCAGGATTTGCATATCTTAGTCAGCCGGCTCTTTGTGGTTGGTGTGCTCTGTTGTTTTGCCGGCTGGTTATGGAGCCTGCAGTTCCCGCTGATTAAACAGATCTGGAGCAGCTCTTTTGTGCTGGTCACCAGCGACATGGCGGCGATAGTGCTGGCCACTTTGATCTGGTACTGCGACTGCGCCGGTTATCGTGCTTTGACCCGGGTGCCGCTGATTTTTGGCTCTAATGCGATTGTGGCTTATGTGCTGCACGTGGCGCTGGAAAAGCTGTTGGAAGTACCGCTTGGCGCATTTGTAGGTGACTCTGCCGGTAGCCTGTCGGTGCTCGGGCATTATCAGGCCTTTGCCCTTGCGGCCGGCTTTAATCAGTTCTGCACTGTGGGCCTTTGGATGCTGCTGGTTGTCGGCGTGTGTTACCTGCCGGTGTATGCGCTTTATCGCGCCAACATCTTTGTGCGGATTTAACCCGTGCTGGCCGTCGCGCTGTGGGCAGCTTTATCTATGGCAGCGGCACCTTTGCCGGACTGCAAGCTTCATCAGGCGCGTTGGCTTGGCTCACACAATAGTTTTAAACCTGTGTTGCCGGCGGCTTATTACGCGGCGCTGGCTGACCGGCTGCAACAGCCAGGTGGAACTGCAGCGAAACAACAAGCACTACAGAAACTGCAGAGCCTGCGCTACGGCCACGCCAGCCTGACCAGCCAGCTCAATAGCGGCTTGCGTCTGCTGGAGCTGGATTTCCTCAAAGACGACGCCGGAGGCAGTTTTGCTAAGCCCTTGTTTGGTGCTGAGCTCAAACAGGCAATGCAGCAACAAACTCAGCAAGATTTATCCGCCCGGTATTTCCCTGCAACATTGACCCAGCAGGGTTTTAAAGTGCTGCATTTGCCGGATATAGATTTCGCCAGTCATTGCGCTCAAGCCCGTGACTGTATCGCTGAGCTGGCGCAGTGGTCGAAAACCAACCCAGGCCACTGGCCTGTGCTGATTGTGATTAACGTGCGCGAGCAGGGCGCCGGTGCTTATCTGCCGGCAAACTTTGCCAAGAGCGCAGCAAAAGTCGCGCCCTGGCAAACCGAGGATTATCAGGCGCTGGAGCAGCTGTGGCTGGAAGGTCTTGGCCGTGAACGGCTATTGACGCCGGATGATGTGCGTCAGGTGCCATTAAGCCTAACGGCCAGTATCCATCAGCATGGCTGGCCGACATTAAAACAGGCTGCGGGCCGTTTTTTGTTGTTATTTGACGGCTCACCGGCGCAGCTCAGCTTATATCGCGCAGATCACCCGTCACTCAAAGGCCGGCTGATGTTTGGCAATTATCCCGCAGGTACTGACGAAGCAGCCATTTTGGTGCTGAATGACCCGGTCAGCCAGCAGGCTGACATCACCAGCGCACTGGCGCAAGGTTTGCTGGTCCGCACCCGCAGTGATGATGGCAATGTGCTTCAACCAGAACGTTTTAGCCATGCGCTTAAAAGTGGCGCCCAGTTTATCTCATCAGATTTTTATTTGGGCGCGCCGCAAGGCGAGCCCGCGCTGCAATTTCACCTGCCGGACGGGCCTTTTACTGCAGCGTTCTGCCAAACCAGAGGAACCCCCTGATGCTGACCCGTCGTATTTTTCTGCAATCGGCGCTTGCCGCTGCTGCCGCTACGCCTTTATTAGCAAAGGCAGGGGCCGAACCACAAAGCCGGCTGGCACAATTTGAACAGTTGTATCTGCAGTTGGCTAAACATCGTACAAGACCTGATTTGCCTGCTGGCAAAAGGGTGCTGGTGCAAAGCTTGGGTGTCGCTGCCGATGGCAAGAGTAAAAGCACAGCAGCGCTGCAGCAGGCGATTGATACCTTAGCCGCCGGCGGGGGCGGCACGCTGCAGTTTGGTAAAGGCCAGTATCTGAGCGGTGCTTTGCAGCTTAAAACTGGTGTGACACTTGAGTTTGACGAAGGCGCAGTGTTACTCGGCAGTGTTGATATAGCTGATTATTATGACGAAAAAGGCCAGCTGCATGCGCTGCTCTGGGCCGACCAGGCCAGCAATATCGCCTTGTGCGGTAAAGGCCGCGTGGACGGACAGGGGCGGCAGCTTGCCAATAACATCAGTGATTTACATCATTCCGGCCAGCGTGTTGAGCCGGATTTTAACTTGTGGCGTAATCGCTCCAATCACCGGCCACAAGTCATTGCTTTTACTCACTGCGATAACATCCGCATTTACGACCTGACCATCGCCAACAGCGCGGCCTGGGTACAGCATTATGGCGCCTGTATCGATCTGGTCATAGACGGTATCCGCGTCGACAGCGACTGCTACTGGAATAACGATGGCATCGATATCAATGACTGTCGCAAAGTGCGCGTCAGCAACTGTTTTATCAATGCTGCGGATGATGCGATTTGCCTGAAATCGACCAAGGGTTTGTACAACGAAGATGTAGAGATCCGCGACTGCGTGGTGCGCTCCTCGGCCAATGGTGTCAAGTTTGGCACTGAGTCACAAGGCGGGTTTCGCCGTGTCAGCATCCGCAACATTGTGGTGTTTGACACCTACCGCGCCGCAGTGGCTTTAGAGAGCGTTGACGGTGCATTTTTGGAGGATGTCGAAGTGGACGGTATCGATGCGCAGCACGTCGGCTGTGCACTGTTTATACGCCTGGGGCAGCGTAATATGGGCGTCGCTGCCGACAAGCCTGTCGGCAGCTTGCGCAATGTGCGTATCCGTAACCTCAAAGCCAATATTGCCTTTGGCCCGGCCGATTTGGCCTACGAGGTGCGTGGGCCTTTATTAAACGCGCTGCATAACCCGATTCCGGCCTCTATCACCGGCCTGCCGGATGCCAGGGTGCAGGACGTGCTGCTGGAGAATATCGATATCAGTTATCCGGGCCGCGCCAATACCGGCATGGCGTACCGGCCCTGGCATCAGTTGCATCTGGTGCCGCAGGAACGCGCGGCTTACCCGGAATACAGCATGTTTGGCGAGCTGCCGGCTTATGGCTTGTTTGTCCGCCATGTCGATGGTCTGCAGCTGAAAAACATCCAAATCCGCTGTCGCCACGCCGATTTTCGCCCGGCGCTGGTGCTGGACGACGTGCGCCGGCTGAGCCTGCAGCAAGCCTATGTCGCCGGCAGACAGCGGCCGCAACTGGTGCTGCAAAACGTGCCGCAGCCGTTGTTCTTGGCGCTTAGTAGTGACTCTCAAACTGGTTCTGCTGAACTGTTGAGCACGGAAAATGGCGGCATCGCCCGGGTGAAACCGCTGGCACCTTATTTTGACACTGCTGGCGGGCCTGATAAAAATGCCACGCTGCAGTTTGCGCCTGCAGCGCAAGAGAACAAATCATGAAAAATGCACTGTTATTGACGCCGCTAGGCTTCTTAACTCCGCTGTGCTCTTTAGCGCCGCTAGGCTTTGCCATCGCTTTCTCGCTGGCGGGCTGTGCGCAGCAAAGTCTGCAATCACAAAGCCAGCAACAGGCACCAAAGCAGGCAAAACGCTGGCTGGCCGGCGACCACCATATCCACACCCATTACAGCGTAAAATGGGACAACAGCGTATTCCCGCCCAAGCCAATTATTGGCGGCGATGCCAAATATTCCATCCCGCTCAATGCCCAAATGGCAAGCCATTATGGTCTCGACTGGATAGTGCTGACTGACCACGGCGGGCCAAACCGCGCTGAGCTGGCATTAAAACAAGCTTATCCGGAACTGTTAGCATCACGGCGCGCACTGCCGCAGATTTTGCAGTTTCATGGCATGGAATTCGACGTGCCGGGTAATGCGCCCGGCGGCCGTCACGCCAGCCTCATCATGCCGTACCGGCCTGATGCAGTGGTAAAAACTGCGGCGGCTCAAAGGCCGAATGAAGCAGAGCAACTGTTTAGCATTGAGCGGATTTACAATGGCCGCCAAGGCGTGCCGCCGGGGCCGGAAAAAGCCGAAGATGCCTATATGCTCAAAGCGCTTGCGGCCATGGCAAAGCTGCCAGACCCGCCATTAGTGCTCGCCAATCACCCGGCGCGCCTCGCCAAGGGCTTCCGGCAATACTTTAAAATCACGCCAAAACAATTACGCGACTGGCAGGACACTGCACCCGACGTGATGATTGGCATGACAGCCGCTGAAGGCCATCAGGCCGCCACCTTAAACCCGGACGGCAGCCCAAAACCAGATAGTATTCGCGGCGAATACCCGGACCATCCAACCTACGGCGGTTATGATCAGATGACCGCGCGATTGGGCGGGGTCTGGGACAGTTTATTAAGTGAAGGCCGCCGGTTTTGGGTCACCGGAGTCTCCGACAGCCACGGCCACTACACCGACGGCTGGGCCGATTTCTGGCCTGGCCAATACGCCAAAACTTACGTGTTGGCCGACAAAAACTACGACGCCATTTTTGCCGCACTGAAAAGCGGCCAAATCTTTGTCACCACCGGCGATTTAATCGACGAGCTGGACTTAATTGCACAAGAGCAGGGCGTGCAGGGGCAGGGCGCTGACAGCACAAAAGTAGCAAAAGCCGGCGAAAGCCTGCAGGTCAAAGCTGGCAGTGATGTCCTGGTGCAAATTCGCTTTCGTGTACCGGCCGCTTTAAATGGCGGACGTGAGCGGCCGCAAGTGGCCCGGCTGGATGTCATAGGTGGGCAAATTAGTGGGCCAGCTGCAGATCGCAGCAGCGACGAAGCTCCACAAAGCCGCGTCCTGCAACGCTTTGACCAGACTGAGTTTAAAAAAGTATCTGACGACAACAACGGCGTGGTCTATCAGCTCAGTTACTCGTTGAAAAACCTGCAACAAAGCCAATACATCCGCCTGCGCGGCACCAACCAGCGCGATGAACTGGAACCCAAAGCCGATACCAAAGGCGAAAACCCCTGGAGCGACTTATGGTTTTACAGCAATCCGGTGTTTATTGAAGTCGGGCAGTAGATTGAGGCGGCTGCCGGTATTGATGGCTAACATCCAAAGCGGAATTTATTCTGCATTGAGCGAGTTGCAGAAACTTACCGGGTTGTGTACGGCGACGCTGACGCTTGCCGTACCTACGATTACATTCGGAAGGTAGGTACGGTAAGCGAAGCGCCACCGTACATTTTCCAATATCAGCTTTTGGCCCAAAGCTCGGATTCAACAGTTCGTTCAGAACGCAGCAAAACCAACAATAAAATGGCCTCCCTTTGTAAGCAGGTTTGTCGGAGTGCTCACAAAGGTGTTGTTTTTATTAGATATGCATAAATGCATTGTAGGGGATGCTTAAAGCGGGATTGTTGTATAGTTATGAGCTCTTTAGGCTGCAGAAAAGTCAATTCAGACCTTTTCGCAGTACAGGAGGCTTTATGCCTGACAATTTTCAAACAACTACGTCATCTTCTACCTTGCCGGGCTTTTGGCAACGAACTGTGCAGCGTTTGGCCAATCATGGCCTGGGCCAGTTTGTGCTGGCTTTTGTTCTCACGCTGGTTCCCTTTATTATCGCCAATGCAATGGCCAAACTGACGCTGGACGGCGAGCAGTGGCTACACATCCGCAATGCCTTTAAAGTTGCGGTCCTGACCATCGCCTATTGTTATTACGTGAAAAAAATTGAGCAGCGCCGCGTCACCGAACTGGCATTGCCCGGTGCAATCAAGGAAACATTGCAGGGTTTTGGCCTTGCCACGCTGTTAATTGCCGTGCCGGTAGTATTGCTATGGGTCGGCGGCTATTTCACCGTGCAGGGCATCGCACTTAATTTTTCACTGCTACATCTGTTGGTTGGTTTTTTCAGCGTCGCAGTGCTGGAAGAATTAATTTTCCGCGCCATTTTGTTTCGCCTGTTGGAGCGTTCATTAGGCACCTGGCTGGCCATTCTGGTGTCGTCGGCGCTGTTCAGCGCGGTGCATTGGTTAAACCCACATGCGGATGTACTCAGTACTATTCAGCTGTTGGTGCTTGGCCTGATGTTTATTGCCGCCTTTTTGTATACCCGTCGTTTGTGGCTTTGTGTTGGTCTGCATTGGGGCTGGAACTATGCGCAGGGCGGCCTGTTCTCCAGTCCGGTATCTGGCCAAAAAGCAGAAGGCTTGTTGCAGTCAACGATGACTGGCCCGGCCTGGCTGACCGGCGGTGATTTTGGCATCGAGGCGTCTGTGTTGGCATCCTGTGGCGCTCTGATCTGTACGGTGTTACTGCTGAAGGCCGCGCGCCGGCAACATTGGGTATTACCGTTCTGGCAACGTGCGACGGTCAGCGAAACTAAGACTGCAACAGCTGACTGATCTCACGGCTGAGCCGGTCATAGACGGTACGGATCAGCTTGTTGTTGGCAATATCCCGATGACAACTGAGCCAGACGCCAAATTCCGGCAAAGGTAAATCCGGCAAAACCTGCACCAGTTCGGGTTCCTGCGCCAGCACATAATGCGACGCAAAACCGATACCGGCGCCGGCGCGCAGGGCAGTCAGATAACTGGCTTTATCGTCGGTGCGCAGGGCAAAAGCGGATTTTTCCTGCAGCAGACCAAACTGGCGAAACCACTGCAGCATCACCGGCAATTGGTCATGGCCAATCAGCCGGTGCGCCGCCAGGTCGTCGACAGACGCGGGCATGCCAAAGTGGTCCAGATAACTGCGGCTAGCCATCGCCTGAATGCGCACAGTGCCGAGTTTACGGCACACAGTATCAGGCTGGGTTGGTTCCACCAGCCAGAAGCCAATGTCGGCATCGCGGCTGAGTAAATCCGGTAATTCGTCCGTTGCCACCAGTTCCAGCTGCAGCCCGGGTTGTTCCCGCAGCAAAGTAGCGAGCAGGCTGGGCATTAATGTGATGGCAATTAACTGACTGGCGTAAATTCGCACTGTGCCGGTCAGCTCCGCGCCCAAATCCTGCAGTGACAGGCAAAGCCGGTTGGCGGCAGTTTCGAGATCTTTGGCGTGGGCATAAATTTGTGTCGCCGCCGCGGTTGGGTGCAGGCCTCTGGGCGTGCGTTCGAACAACGTGACTGCAAGTTGCGATTCCAGCTCAGCCAGTTGCCGGCTCAGGGTAGGCTGTTGCATCCCCAGCTCGCGTGCGGCTGCAGCGGTACTGCCGGCACGATAAATCGCCAAAAAGCTGCGTAGCAGTACCCAGTTAAACTGACTGGCGTCGAGTCGATAGTTTTGCATAGCTATGCGGCATTTTATTGATGATTTTCGTATAGCGACAATAAAGAGGGCGCAGCGTCGGGTCAAGTAAACCTTGCCGTTGTCCTTTTGGTTTAGCGGCGTGGCGGGCGGCCGCGCCGGCAGCAGAATAAAACGTAGTAACCATGCAACATTTAACATTCACTATCTAGCGGAAGGACAATACCAATGAAGAAATCCACATCGGTTTTAACAATGACTTTTACAATCACAGCCCTGCTTGCTGCAATGGCACTACCGGTTCAGGCGGATACGCCGGTCACGGCAATAGCTCCGGATTCGCAGCAACAATTGCTGCAAAGTACCGATCCGCAGCTGGCGGCCAATAAAAAGCTGGTGTTTGATTTCTGGCGCGAAGTGATAGACGCAGGTCAGCTCGATAAAGCCGCGACATATTTGACCGAGGGCTACATTCAGCACAATCCGAATATCGCTGATGGCCGGGCTGCTTTTGTGGCGTTTTTTGCTCAGTTCAGCAAGCCAGGCCCGGTGCAACCGCAGATCAGCCAGCCATTGGTGAATATCATCGCCGAAGGCCCGTACGTGACACTGGTATTTGTGCAAACGTTGCCGGATAAAGCCAATCCCGGCAAGACATACACCACCACCGCCTTTGATATGTTCCGTATCGCTGACGGTAAAATTGCCGAGCACTGGGACAGTATGCGCAAAGGTTAAATGGTATTGAGTGCGGCGAAAACGCTTGGATTTCGCCGTAACAACGGCGTGGTCTTCCAGCCGCGAATTACCGCGTTATTGAAAACAGTGTGACTGTTGTTAAACTGCATCAAACATTTAACGAAATGTAACTTAATGACCGCTATCCCCGTCTTAGAAATTCTGCCTGCCGGGCTTGAAGATAAAACCACCATCTGGAACCTGTTCCAGTTTTATTGTTATGACACTTCCAATTACGACGGTTATGACGTCGAAGCCGATGGCAAATATAAGATGTGTGCCGACTATTTTGGCCAATACTGGACCTTGCCACGCTGGAGTGCTTATTTGCTGAAAATCGACGGTGCCCTGGCTGGTTTTGCCCTGATAGAACCGTCAGATGCGGTTGCAGAAGCGCAAGAGCTGGCTGATTTGTTTATCATGAGCCGGTTTCGCCGTCGCGGCATCGCCCGCTGGGTTGTGCAGCATTTTATGGCGCAGCGCTGTATCCCCTGGACCATTACGACCTTCAATGACGGCGCCGATGCCATCGCATTCTGGCAACAGCTGTTTGGCATGCCGCAATTTCAGGTCAGCCATACTCTGCCAGATCCGGATGGCCGCGACGCCACTGTGCATGTGCTGCTGCCAAACATTGCAAGCCAAGCTTAGTTATTGATAGTTCAGGCACTTTCTGAGCAGGCCTGTGTTAACGCTTTAAAATTTTCAGCGACGATGGTGATTATGCAAAAGCCCGGCAGCGACGCCGGGCTTTAATGTGCTGTAACTGCAGATTATTAATTACTTATATTGCATGCTCAGTTTTTGAAAAATCCGGTCCGACGACAACCACAAGTTCAGATTGCACATACTCTAGCTGTTTTTCAGCATCCTGCTGTGCATGGAACTCAGGAGCCGCGAGCCAGCCAAACAACCTGTTTCTGCCATGTTGCTTACCGCGATACAACAAGAAGTCAACCATTTTTAATTGCCAGCGCCACAAATCTGCTTGTTGCGGTGTGGGGGAGTCCAGTAGTAAAAAACCACCGCTGGTACTCACCTGGAGGGGGCCTGCGCCGGTTTCTACCGGATGAGCCGTAAGTATATGCTGTAACCGCCCGATGGTTTGTATGGCATCTTGAGCTTTTATGTTAGCCAGCAATAATAAAAACTCCTCGCCACCCCAACGTAATACCTGATCATTGGTACGGCAAAATTGCTTTAGCCTGCTTGCAAATGCCAGTAATACTTCGTCTCCTACCGCATGACCAAAATTGTCATTAATTTGTTTAAACCGGTCGATATCTAAAAGCACTAATAATGCCGTTTCATCTGTTGCACGCCGACGTGGTAATTTGAATTTACTATCTATTTTTTCCGGATTGTCAGCCGGGAGTTCAATCGCGCGACGGTTTTTTAAACCCGTCAGCGGGTCGCGAAGTGACAATTGATGAAGTTGTTCATTTTGGTCATTAAGAAGCTGATTAATAGTTCGGATTTTGCGGTACGCAAAAAAAGTTACCGCCAAAACGATCATGGCAGAAAACCCTAGAAGAAAAGCCATCCAAATAACTCTCTTCTGATTCTGATTTTCGTGTTCCTGAATTTCCAGACGTTGATTAAGCAACTCAAGTTGCAGTGCTTTATCATTGGCCTGATAACGGATTTGCATTTCATTTACGAGTTTTGGGCGTTCTTCCAGATAGTACTTATTCAGCAGTTCCAATTTTTCCTGCAGAATCTGAACCTGCAATTGGTATTGCCCCATGCGGTTATACGCATCGGCTAAATGATTGAGTAAATGAGCGACATGGTCTGGTCTGCCAATTTTACGAAATTGTGCAGCTTTTTCTTCCATTACTTTGATGCCAGTGTCACTGTTACCTTGCAAAACTTGAAGATATCCGAGGTTAAAATCGATGATTACGCGATCGCTGGCCAATTCATCTTTTGGCAGAATTTCTCGAGCTTGCAGCAAATAAGCTTCAGCTTGCGGATACTTTTTCTGAAAAATTAAAGTTGCCCCGATGTTATTTAGTGCCATTAGCATGGCTCTGGAATTCTCTGTTTTACGGGCCCAATCAACAGCTTGTAAATAGAAGTTTATAGCCTTATCTGTTGGGCCCGATTTATGTCTTTCGGCAAAACCTGACAATAAATAAAGTTCGGCTAATTGAGTCTCTTCATTATATTTCAGAGCTTGTTTGATAGAATCTGCCAATAAATCAGCTGCAGCTGCATAATGTTGCAGTGCAACCTCTGTGCTGGCGATGTGGATGTTGAGCTGCAACCGTCGCTGTAGCTGAAATTTATCTTTCATTTGTGCCGCAGCGTCCTGAGCACGCAGTGCATATTTTAGAGTCAATTCTTGTTGCGTCGATAATTGCCAGAGTTTTGAGATCAGTAAATTGATATGAAACAAAAGTCTCTGGCTATCAACGTTTTCCAGATGCCTCTCTAATCCTGGCAATAACGCCATGTACTCAGTGACTTTTCCGTGTTGAAACAATATCGCGCACTGGACAGCTAGCATTTCAGCCTGACTGTTCACAGAGCCAACGATCTTCGCTTCCTCGTAAAGTAGTTGTGCTTGCTTGATTGCTGCATCAACTTGCTTCTTTTCCAAGCCCTGCCAAAGAATTAGATTGCCTTGAGCTCGGATAAAGGTTTCAAAAGCTGTATCCTTTTCGATTTGTTTAGCTAGATGTTCCAAAGCCGCAACATCTTTTGGATATCGCCCAACGCCGATTAAATCATCCAATTGTGATTCAATTTTGGCATCTTGATGTTGGTTGTTAGCCTCTGCTGCTTGCGGTACACCACTTAAAAACAGCATTAAAGTTAATTTGGACCAATACAAAAATAGGAACAGGTGGCGAACAGCTGACGGGGTCATTGTAGAAATCATCATAGCTACCTACGTAAATGACTGGCAAATAAGAGAAATACGTTAAAATCGGTGTAAAAGAGATTTGAATGACTTTGTCTTGAATGCAGGAAGTTTTCCGCAGACTGCTACGTAGGAAAGTACGGACAGGTTCACAGAGCATCATCTCAGCATCGATGCAACCCTAACTGAGGAACAGTAAGTTCATCCTAGCCAACAAATCTGGTATTGACCAGCCTTTTACGGCAGCATTTGTATTGCTGATTTGTTAGTGAATATGCAGAAACATAGATCTAACGTTTATGCCACCAAACGCTTAACTCTAGAATTTTTATTGATGATTCCTATAAATTTGAGGCGACAATTCTGAGTTCGGTCTTGCAGTTACTAAAGCAGAGAGTTACTTGGAAGAGACAATCAAGATCTATGTTAAAAGGCGTCGTAACAACGGCAACCATCTTGCTCGACAAACACTTGCCTATGTTTTTGTCTATTGAATAAGCCGACGACTAAATAGCCCGGCATTGTCGCCGGGCTCGAGTTTCAAAAAAAAACAACACCTTACTTCATCGTTGGCATTGAGAACTGATTGCCGGTGACCGGGCCTGTTGGCCAGCGGGCTGTGATGGTTTTCATGCGGGTGTAGAAGCGGACGCCGTCTGGGCCGTGCATGTTGAGCGGGCCGAATACGCTGCGTTT
Organism: uncultured Chromatiaceae bacterium; assembly: GCA_946482325.1. The sequence continues at coordinate 16,426 of CAMLRA010000073.1, forward strand.
CCAGCCGCCGAAGCTGTGGAAGGCCATTGGCACCGGGATCGGCACGTTGATGCCGACCATGCCGGCTTGCACCTGGGCGGCGAACTCGCGGGCGGCTTCGCCGCTGGCGGTGAAAATCGCGGTGCCGTTGCCGTATTCGTGTTGGTTGATAAGCGAAAGACCTTCAGCAAAAGACGGTACCCGCACGACAGACAGCACTGGGCCAAAAATCTCTTCGCGGTAAATCTGCATCTGCGGTGTGACATGGTCAAACAGGGTGGGGCCAACAAAATAACCTTGCTGATGGCCTTCAACTTGTCCTGCAACAACTACTTGGCGCCCATCACAGAGCAAAGTCGCGCCTTGCTCGACGCCGCTGTCGATATAACCGCGCACGCGGGCCGCGTGTTCCTTACTTACCAGCGGGCCTAAATGTGGCTCCGGTTGCTCTTTGCTAAAGGGGCCAGTGCCTGGGCCGGTTTTAGTTTGGGCAATTTCTGCGGCAAGTTTTGCTGTCAGCGCATCGGCCACTTCGTCGCCGACACAAAGCGCGACGGAAATTGCCATACAGCGCTCACCGGCTGAGCCATAGGCCGCGCCCATTAATGCGTTCACTACCTGATCTAAGTCGGCATCCGGTAATACCAGCATATGGTTTTTCGCACCGCCGAGTGCCTGCACGCGTTTGCCGTGAGCAGAACCTGTGGCGTACACATATTCGGCGATGGGCGTAGAGCCAACAAAGCTCACCGCTTGTATGCGCGGGTCGGTCAGCAGCACATCGACCGCGGTTTTGTCGCCGTTGACGACGTTAAATACACCGGCCGGCAGACCGGCTTCAACCAGCAGTTCAGCCAGACGCAGCGGTAACGACGGGTCGCGCTCGGACGGCTTTAACACAAAGGTATTGCCACAGGCGATGGCGATCGGGAACATCCACAGCGGCACCATAGCCGGGAAGTTAAACGGTGTGATGCCGGCGCAGACGCCGAGGGGCTGCATCAGGCTGAAACTGTCGACACCACGGCCAACGTTCATCGAATGCTCGCCTTTTAGAAGATGCGGAATACCACAAGCGAATTCAACGACTTCGAGGCCACGGGTCAGCTCGCCGAGCGCGTCGGAATAGACTTTGCCGTGTTCCTGGCTAATCAGTTTGGCCAGCTCGTCGCGATGTTGTTCCAGCAGCGCTTTGAAGTTAAACATCACGCGGGCACGGTTCAGTGGCGTGACCTGGCTCCAGCTGGCAAAAGCCTGCTGCGCGCTGGCGATGGCGGCTTCAGTGTCGGCGACACTGGCCAGTTTGACCTGACGGATCACTTCGCCACTGGCCGGGTTATACACCGGCGCCACGCGCTCGCTGTGACCGGCGTCAGGTTTGCCGTTGATAAAATGCAGAAGAGTTTGCATAAAAACGCCTTAATAAGGTTGCTGTTGTTGTTGGCTCTGGTAACGGGCGAAGGCTTGTTGCACTTCGTCGCGGCTGGACACGGCCGGAATGGCGACGTCCCACCAGCTGCCGTTGTCGGTACTGACGGCCGGATCGGTTTTGATTTCAATCAGATAGCTGCGATCGGCAGCGCGGGCGCGGCTGATGGCCTGCTCCAGCTCGGCCACATTGCCGACTTTTTCACTGAGCGCGCCCAAAGCGCGGGCATGCAGCGCAAAGTCGATATCCGGTGCGCTGCCTTCGCAGTCGCGCCATAAGTTGTTAAAGGGCGCGCCGCCACAGCCTTGCTGCAGCCGGTTGATGCAGCCAAAGCCGCGGTTATCCAGCAGCACCACGATGATTTTTTGCCCCAGCATCACGCTGCTGGCCAATTCGGAATTGAGCATCAGATACGAGCCGTCACCGACCACGACAAAGACTTCGCGCGCAGGCGCGGCCAGTTTGACACCAAGGCCACCGGCAATTTCGTAGCCCATACAGGAGAAGCCGTATTCGAGGTGATAACTGCCCGGGCCTTCTGCCCGCCAGAGTTTATGCAGCTCGCCGGGTAAACCGCCGGCGGCGCAGACCACTACATCACTTGGCTGCGACTGGCGTTTGATGGCGCCCAGCACTTGTGCGTCTGACGGTAAACCGCTTGAAGGCGGCTGGGTCAGCGCATCATAGGTTTGTTGCCACTGCTGATTCAGCAGTTTGGCGTGAGCAAGCCAACCGGCGTCGACGGGCGACGACTCCGGCCAGTTACCGGCTTGCAGCGCGTCGTCCAGTTGTTTCAGCACAGTGCGGGCATCACCCACCAAAGGCAGCGCCTGATGTTTATGGGCATCAAAGGCCGCCACATTAATTTGCAGCAGCGGCTTGCCGGCAAAACCGGTGCGTGACTGCGTGGTGAAATCCTGTAGCCGGCTACCAACGGCGATAATCAAATCCGCTTCTTGCGCCAGTTGATTGGCAGCCGCCGAGCCGGTGACGCCAATGCCGCCGACCGCACACGGATGTTGCCAGTGCAGACTGCCTTTACCGGCCTGAGTTTCGGCGACCGGTATGCCATAACGGGCGGCAAAGTCAGCCAGCTGCGCGGCGCATTGGCTGTACAGCACTCCGCCACCGGCAATTAACAGCGGCTTTTTCGCATGAGAGAGCAGCTTCAGCGCGTCAAAAATCTCAGCCGCATCGGCTGGCTGGCGACGTGGCCGGTGCGTGGTCGGGGCAAAGAAACTTGCTGGGTAATCATAAGCTTCAGCCTGCACGTCTTGCGGCAAAGCCAGCGT
>CAMLRA010000074.1 GCA_946482325.1 uncultured Chromatiaceae bacterium
GTCATTTCCGTGGCGCTGTCGATCACTTCGTCGATCAGGTCGTCGGCATCGACCACCGTTCCTTCGCGCGATTTCATTTTCCCCGAAGGAAGATCGACCATCCCGTACGACAGGTGGTAGCACGATTTCGCCCAGGAATAGCCGAGCTTGTCGAGGATCAGGAACAACACCCGGAAGTGGGTGCTGCCCACTGCTGTTTCCGGTAACTCCACCGCGATATTGGCAGATAAGGTGCGCATGCCTTCAAACAGGTTGAAGTTGACTACCGGGCTGTTCCCGGTCGCCATCAACACAATCATGGTTTCACCGACGGCGCGGCCAAAACCCACCATCACAGCAGCAAAAATGCCAGGGCTTGCGGTTGGTAACACCACGCCCATCATGGTTTGCCATGGTGTTGCACCCAGCGCTAACGAACCTTGGGTTAAATGGCGTGGCACGTTAAATACCGCGTCTTCAGCAATGGAGAAGATATTCGGGATGACAGCAAAACCCATGGCAATACCAACCACCAGGGCGTTACGCTGGTCATAAGTAATACCGTTATCAGTAAACCACTGGCGCAGGCTGCCGTTAAAAAACAGCTGGTCCACTGCCGGGCTTAAGCTGACACACAACCAGATAAAGCCGATGATCATCGGGATCAGAATGACGACTTCCCAACCCAGGCCAAAGCGTTCACGCCAGCTACGCGGGAAAAAGCGCCACAGGTAAGCGGTCAGTAACATCATCAGTGGCAACAGTAACAGGATGGCAAAGACTGCACTTAAGTATTTTTCAACAAAAGGCGCCAGCCACAAACCGGCGAGGAAGCCCAGAATCACTGTGGGCAGCGCCGCCATAATTTCGATTGTTGGCTTGACCTTGCCGCGCAGTTTCGGCGTCATGAAATAGGCGGTATACAGCGCACTCATGATGGCCAGTGGTGTGGCGAACAGCATCGCAAACAACGCGGCTTTTAAAGTACCGAGCGCCAGTGGCACCAGACTCATTTTGGCTTCGAACTCATCAGAGCCAGAAGAAGCCTGCCAGATATAGTCTTTTTCGCCGCGCCCTTCATACCAGACTTCATTCCACATTGCCTTCCAGCTGACATCCGGGTGGGCGTTTTCCAGCGCAAAACGCTGTACTTTGCCATCCGCAGCAAAAGCCAGTAATGCAGTATTGATCGGACTGATAGCGATGCGTTCGAAGTTCGTGCCTTCAACCAGAGGTTCAAGCGACAGGGTGCGGGCTGAAGTACCGTAATGAATGCCTAAATGGCCCGAGGTATCGAGTGCCAGAAAGCCTTTGCGCGAGTATTCAGGTTCAATCTGGCGAATCGCTGCCGGATGCTGCTCAAAATCGCGAATATGTTTTAAGTGGAAATTATTATGTTCATCGCGTACCAGGAACCACTGACTCAGGCTGCCGTCAGAACCGCCAACAATCAGCGACACAGCACCGACCAGAAACTCGACGGCTGTGACCTGTTGTCCCGCTGCGACTGCACTGACCGCCTCGACATAACGCGCCTGCGCCGGATCTGTCACATCATAGTAGTGAATTTTCTCGTTGCCTTCGGCAATAAACAGATTGTGTAACGTCGTATCCAGCAAAATCCGGCTGACGTTTTTTGGTGCATCCGGCAGCGGATAATCGGTGCGCACCAGCGTGGTTTCACCGGTCATAAACTCAGTCTGCGCTTCAAACACGTGGTAACTCAGCTTGCCATCAGCACTGAATGCCACCAGCGCAGTGCCGGCACTGCCTTCCTGCACCGCCAGGCTTTTCAACACCTGACCCGGATTTAAATCCAGCGGCGCTTCACCGAGCGGATAAGTCACCACCGGTACCACTTTACGTTTGTCGTTCGGGTAACTGAGGTTGTATTCGTGTTTAATCACCAAGGCCTGACCGTTGGACAAACCCAGCGCCAATAAACCTGACCGCGGCTCACCCCGGGCAAAAGCCGAAATCGTCGTGTTGGCAGGCAATGCCAGCTGAACTTTTTCACCGGCGGTGCCTGTCATCGCATCAAAAAACTGCAGCTCGCCGCTGGCTGAAACATTTAAGCCAACTTCGCTGTAGCGTTCCAGATTGGTATACAGCGGTTTATCGCTGTTGATTTGATAACTCTGTTCCGGCTCGACACTGGCCGAAGAGAATATCGGCCCGACTTCAGAGAACAGATAAATGAAGATAGTCGCAAAGGCTGCGACTACGCTGATGCCGGCAAAAGCGATGCCGTATTTGGACATTTTGTCTTTCAAACTGCGCCAGCGGCGCAGACGGGCCCGTTTTTCGCCACTTGGCAATAAAGATTGCCTTGCGGTGACCGGGGCTGGCGTGGAGGTCTGTTGCATGTTTACACATCCAGGACTGACTTTTCGGATGCTGCAAAGCTTAGATGAGTTTTATGTCAGAAATATTACAAAGAGAAATTTTGTCATAATTTGGAAATATTCAGGCTGGTACTGCTGGTCTGGCACGCCAACGCATACAGTGGGTCCAAATAGAAAAGGCGCCCGCAGGCGCCTGAGAAAAAACTGATATTTATTTGATACCCAGCTCAGCCAGTACTTTGGCCGCAACTTTGTTTGGTACCGGCACATAACCGTCACGTACCACGATTTCCTGACCGCGTTTTGACAACACCAGCTTGATAAACTCGCGTTCCATCGGCGTCAGTTCTTTGTTCGGGTGTTTGTTAACATAAACAAACAGGAAACGTGACAGCGGGTACTTGCCATCTAACGCGTGGTCAGCAGTAGGTTCAACAAATGGTTGGCCTTCTTTTTTCGCCAGTGGCAACGCACGCACACCAGAGGTGACATAACCGATCCCAGAGTAACCAATACCATTGATAGATTCGCTGACGCCTTGAACTACTGAAGCAGAACCTGGCTGTTCATTGATGCTGGATTTAAAGTCACCTTTACACAGTGCATGTTCTTTAAAGTAACCATAAGTGCCTGATACTGCGTTACGGCTGTACATGGTGAAATCACGGTTTGCCCAGGCACCATCCAGACCTAACTGGCCCCAGCGGGTCACGTCTTCTTTGTAACCACATTTGCGGGTGGCAGAGAACACTGCATCAACCTGCGCCATGGTCAGGCCTTTGATTGGGTTGTCTTTATTGACATAAACCGCCAGTAAATCCACAGCAACCGGCACTGCAGTTGGCTTGTAGCCGAACTTAGCTTCAAACGCCTGAATCTCACTTGGCTTCATCGCACGGCTCATAGGCCCGAAGTTAGCTGTGCCTTCGGTCAGCGCTGTTGGCGCCGTTGAAGAACCTGCACCCTGAATCTGAATATTCACATTTGGGTACAGCTTGCGGTAATCTTCAGCCCACAGCGTCATCAGGTTGTTCAGCGTGTCTGAACCGATGCTTGAGATGTTGCCTGATACGCCAGAGGATTTCTGGTACTCAGGTAATGCCGGGTCGACTTTGGTCACCGCGGCGGCTTGAAAACTGAATGTTGCAGCAACCAGCGCCGCAGTCGATAAAATTTTAAAAGTTTTCACCTTAAAGTCCTCTTGTTGGCATTCGCAGGCCTGTGCCTGAAGTTCACGATTCGCATCATATGGCGTAAATATGACACTATTATGACGAATAAAAACACAACGCGAATTCTTGCAAAATCGGTCAGTGGTATTGTGTTTTCAAGCCGGCTGGCTATAGTTTTGGCAGGCTGGGCGCCCGGACGTATCGGTTTTCGTAGCAGGGTCAAGCCCGCTCCATAACAAAAATTATATTTTTTAATGATATATATTTCACGCTGAATCACTTTTACAGCGGTGTATCAAACAAGGAAATTCGCTATGAAGCAGTTGGTTTTAACGCTAATTGGTCAGGATAAAGCCGGCCTGGTCGAACAGCTTGCGACGTTAATTGCCGAATATCACGGCAATTGGACGGCCAGTAACCTCAGCCATCTGGCTGGTTACTTCGCCGGGATTTTACAGGTTGAAGTAGCAGAACAACATGTTGCGGCCCTGACCGCAGCGCTGCAACAAATGCAGGATCTGGATATCCGCGTACAGCATGGGGTGGACTCCCGCGTTAATCAGCAAAAACTGCTGCGTTTTGTCATCACAGGTAACGACAGACCGGGCATAGTCCGTGAATTGTCGTCAGTGATCAAACACAAAGGCACCAACATCATTCATTTTGAGAGTTCTAAACAAAGCGCGCCAAATTGGGGTGTACCTTTGTTTAATGCGATTGCGACGGTCGAATTACCGGAAGGGTTGAACAAGGATGAAGTCGTACGGGCGCTGGAAGATATAGCGTCCGATGTGATGGTCGACGTGGAAAATCTGAGCTGACCCACTCTGCAACCAGAATAGCCCGTGCATCTTCAGACGTGACGGGCTATCTTATTCATAAATCTTTCATCAAACTGCCATAGATTAAGCGCAGGCCCTCCCCCGCTGTGATGGAATTGGTATGGAATTACAAAGCAATGCAGAACTCCCGACTCATTTTTTCCCAAAAGAACTGAGCTGGCTCGCCTTCAACGAACGTGTGTTACAGGAAGCGGCTGACGAACGGAACCCGCTGATTGAGCGGCTGCGCTTTCTCGGGATTTATTCCAACAACATGGATGAGTTTTATCGGGTGCGGGTGGCCGACGTGAAACGCCGCATTATGCTGCAGAAATATCATGAAGAAGACGCCAGCCAGACAGAACATCTATTAAAACAAATTCAGCAGTTTGTCTTACGCTTAGGTGCAAAGTTTAATGCCATCCATATGGACTTGCAGCTGGGTTTGCGTAAGCACAATATCGAATTTATCGATCAGCACAAGCTGAATGAATCACAAAGCGCCTGGATTAAATCTTATTTCAAAGAGAAGGTGTTGCGGCATATCTCCCCTATTCTGCTGTCGAATGAGCATCTGCAACTATCAAAACGGCTGGAAGATAATGCCACTTATCTGATGGTCGAAATGACCGGCAAAGGCAAACCTGAATACGCCATAGTGCAGGTCCCGACCGATGACGTGTCGCGGTTCCTGGAGCTGCCGATCGCGCTGAACCGCACCAAACGCAAAGGCCGGTACCGCCATCAATTTATGATGCTCGATGATGTGATCATTCATTGTCTGCATGATTTGTTCGCCGGTTTCTTTGATTTCTGCGACATTCAGGCCTATTCGATGAAACTGACCAAAGACGCCGAATATGACTTGAGTGAGTCACTGGACCAGAGTCTGCTCGATAAAATGTCACACGGCATCAGGCAGCGGTTGGAATCTGAGCCAGTACGTTTGGTGTATGACGTCTCGATGCCAGAACATATGCTGAAGATTTTACGCAAACTGCTCGGTGCCAACACCTTAGATGCGCTGATCCCAGGCGGGCGCTACCGGAACTTCAAAGATTTTATCAGCTTCCCTTATACCGGCCATGCGAGCCTCGAGTTTCCGCCGTTGCCGCCGTTACCAAGCCCGGATTTTGAGCAATACAACACCACTTTTGATGCGATCCGCAATCACGATGTTTTGTTGCACTACCCTTACCATAACTTCACCTATTTCACCGAATGGGTCCGGCAAGCGTCTTTTGACCCAAAAGTGAAGTCGATCAAAATGACCATGTACCGCGTGGCAAAAAATTCCCGCGTGATCCATTCGTTATTGGATGCTGTGCGCAACGGCAAAAAAGTCACTGTTGTCGTTGAACTCAAAGCGCGCTTTGATGAAGAAAACAATATCCAGTGGGCCCGACGTATGACTCAGGCAGGTGTTCAGGTGGTGTTTGGCCTGACCACACTGAAAATTCACTCCAAACTCTGCATTATCAGCCGCGAAGAAAAAGGCGGCCTGGTCAAATATGCCCATATCGGCACCGGCAATTTTAATGAAAAAACAGCCCGGATTTATACCGATATGAGTCTGTTCACCTGCCATACCGAGATATGTGACGAAGTTGATCAGGTGTTTGAGTTTGTCGAATACAGCTATAAACCATTTGTATTCAAGCATTTAATTGTATCTCCTACCTGGAGCCGTCCTAAGCTGAACAGCTTAATTCAACGGGAAATCGACTTTGCTTTGAGCGGTCGCAAAGCTGAGATCCTGTTAAAACTGAATAATCTGGTCGATGACCCGATCGTTGAGATGCTGTATAAAGCCAGTCAGGCTGGAGTTAAAGTCCGCATTATCGTGCGGGGTATGTGTTCGTTAATCCCGGGGATCCCGGGAAAAAGCCACAATATTAAGGTGATTAGCGTGTTAGACCGCTACCTGGAACATGCCCGTGTTTATCAGTTCTTTAATGGCGGCGATATTGATTTGTATCTGTCGTCGGCCGACTGGATGACGCGGAATATTGAACAACGGGTCGAAGTGGGCGTACCGATCTATAATGCGCGGATTAAACAACAAATTATGACGATCCTCGATTTGCAGTGGAATGACAATGTCAAAGCCCGGCTTATCGACAGCGATCAGAGCAACCCCTATGTCAAAAGGGGCAACAAAAAAAGTATCAGGTCTCAGCAGGCGATTTATGACTATCTCGCCAGTCAGCAGCTGGGACCGACTATTCAGGCAGATTTATGACCCATTTGACGCCCAATGCATTGTCAGCCGCAGAACTTATCGCGGCTGTTGACCTTGGCTCGAACAGTTTCCATCTGGTGATAGCACGCATTGTCGATGGTGCGTTGCAACTGCTGCACCGGGAAAAGCAAAAAGTGCAGCTGGCCGATGGGCTGGATGAACAGCAAATGCTTAGCGACGAAGCGATGCAGCGCGGCCTCAGCGTGTTGCGTCAATTCGCCGAGACGTTAAAAGATATGCCACCGCAAGCGGTGCGGGTGATTGCCACCTACACGCTGCGGCGCGCTAAAAACAGCGCCCGGTTTTTACAGCAAGCTCAGGCTATTTTTCCATTCCCCATTGAAGTCATCGCCGGTCAGGAAGAGGCCCGGTTGATTTATCAGGGGGTGGCGCATTTCGAAACTTATACCGGCCAGCGACTGGTTATCGATATCGGCGGCGGCAGCACTGAATTTGCCATCGGCGTAGATTTTCAGCCGCTGAAACTGGCAAGTCGCAATATGGGATGCGTCAGTTTTGCCAAGTTTTTCTTCCAGAAAGGCAAAATCAGTCCAAAGCGCTTTGAACGCGCCTTGTTACTGGCCGAACAGGAACTGGAAAATATCTACACCGGCTATAAAGCCACCGGCTGGCAGCAGGCGGTTGGCACTTCGGGTACCATCAAAACCATTAAAGACATCGTCAGTGGCCTCGGCTGGCACCCGCATGTCATTCGGCTGGAGCACCTGGAAAAACTGCAACAACTGCTGCTGCAGGTAGAACAATGTGAAGATTTAAATCTGCCTGGCCTGACTGAAGATCGCAAACAACTGCTGGCGCCGGGTCTGGCGATTTTATTGGCCTCCTTCCGCATGCTTGGCATTGATGAAATGGTCTATGTCGATGCGGCCCTGCGGGAAGGCGTGTTATATGAAATGAGTGACCGCCTGCAGCATCAGGATATCCGTCAGCATACCATCCAAAGCCTGATTAAAAGATACGCTATCGACACTGAGCAGGCCGGCCGGGTCAGCCAGACAGTCGAGGTTTTGTGGCAGCAGACTCATGAAGCCTGGCTGCTGGGCGAAGAATGGCGTCAATTGCTGCAGTTTGCCTGTTATGTCTATGAAATTGGCCTGCAGATTAATTCGTCCAGCGTGCAGCGTCACAGTGCTTATATTCTGAATAACGCCAATTTGCCCGGGTTTAATCAGGAACAGCAAAGGGTGCTGGCGTCATTAGTGCGTTATCACCGGCGCAAGATTAAACCAGACGATGTCTCGGCGTTTTATCTGTACCGACAGGCCGATTTTTATCATGCGCTGACGATTTTCCGTTTGGCCGTGCTTTTGAATCAAAAGCGCCGCGAGGACATAGTGCCGGTATTCACTTGTATCGCCCAACCTGCCCAGCTGACATTGTTGCTGCCAGAGAGCTGGTATCAGCAGCACACAGTACTCGCTGCGGACCTGCGCACTGAACAACAGTTCTTAAAACGCGCAGGTTTGACGCTGCATTGCCCGGGCCTGCCGGAACTGACGGACGACAATTAACATTGGATAAAACTTTGGTCGGAACGGGCTGCGCGACATATCAGCCCGTCTTTGCTGTTATGGTTTTGTGGTGGAGTTCGTTGTTGTCGTATCCGTCGGCAAGTCGCTGACTGTCACCACACCGCCCCTATTGATTTGATTAATCCGCAGCTCACGTCCGCGCTGCAGCCTGTTCCAACCGAGGCTGTTCGTTATCTGGTAAGAAACCTGTGAGATGTCACACAAGTCGGTTTGAACAACAGGGAAACATTCGGCGCTACGCTGATAAAAACCGGCAACCCGGAAATTGTTGTGACCAGGATAAGTGCCCGGTTCGGGTTAATAAAATCAAAGGCATTTAGCTTAAGCGCCCGCATCACATTTTAGCCGGTATAGCCGTGCTTACGAATGTAGGGACTACCACTGTAGCCTTGATACAACCGATACAATATCAACGACTGGCCCGGGAAATTCCCCCTGAGCACTGCATACAGGATAGCGTCCAGACTAGACTCAGCGCTACGCCTCAATCTGCATGGTTTTAAGCGCGAGCAGCCCATCTGACGCCAACACATAGTCTTTTAGATTTTTGCGCGGATTCATATGATTGAGCTCGGCAATCACCACCAGGTCATGTAGATTCAGCCATGAAGACAGCTGCTCTTTTTGATTCAGCTGATTGAACCGGATTTTGGCTGGGATAGCTTCCGGGCTTTTGCCGATCTCTGTTACGACAGCGCGCAATTCAGTTTTTTACGCAACTCTTCAAAATACAATTTATTGCAGACGTTGATGGTCAGCACATTAAAATGGGTATTTTAACCGGGTATTCACCTTGGTACCTGAAGCTGAAGATTTTTTCCGACTTGGTGGGCCTGACATCAGCACTCTGACATCAGCACCGCTTGTTGCCGCAGATGGTCCACATCATCGTAGCGAATTTGAATGTGCGACTCCTGGTCTGAGCCAAACCAATACTGCGGCAATTCCGCCGCTGCCACTATGCTGGCTAGCATCCCCACCATAGCGGCAATCAATACCAACCTTCTTTACATTGAAACGCCATGTTCAATGCTTTATTGCAAATCTCCTGCAAAAAATGCCGGCCTGCGCCGGCATGTCCGTGAGGTTATTGCTTGGATTTATCGTCGTTTTGCCCAGCTTCAGATGTCTTTGCCGCTTCCGCTTCAGTTAAATCCGTCACTGTCACTACACCGCCGCGGTTTTCATGATTAAATTTGAGCTCTTTCAGCTTTTGTACCTGGTCGGCCGAGAAGCGGCCATAAGTCACAGATTTGGCCTGCAACGCTAAAGACATCCCCTCAAGATTGGCGACTTCGCCGCGCTCTGGATTCTGCGAGAAAGCACCTAACAAAGCTGCATCATTGGTTGCTGCGCCCCCGCCATAATTACGGCTGGTGCCATAGATATCGGTGACGGTCCAGTCGTTAATGTCAGCAACCAGCGTTTGCGCTTCATCGAGCAACGGGATCTCGTCTTCCCGCAGATACTCTCTTAAATGACTGCGTAAATCGGTGGCAAAATCAGGGAAATAACTGGCGTTGCGCTGATAAAAACCGGCAACCCGGAAGGTTTTACCATTTGGATATGTACCGCGGTTGGTATTGATAAAGTCGTTAGCATTAAACTGCAGCGAGCGATTCAGATTAGCACCGGTATAGGCGTATTTGCGGATACTCGGGCTGCCGATATAACCCTGATACAAACCGTAGATCACCAGCACATCTTCCGGGTATTTTTGCTGTAACACGCCGTACTGAATGTCATTGAGGCTTAGTTGTACGCCACCAGCGTTGACCAGCTTGCGGGTCAATAAACCGTCTTTACCGGTAACAAAATCTTCTAAGTCTTTTTTCGGATAGATTTTGTTGATCTCGTCAATGACCACCACGTTATATAAATTCAGCCAAAAGGCGATTTGTTCTTTTTTACTGAGCGAGTTGAGTGGGATCTCGGCGGGAACCGATTCCAGACTGGCCCGGATTTTACTGACGACTGCCGCCATTTCCGGTTTCTTTTTAAACTCTTCGAACATGATACGGTTGCCGGCATTGGTGGTGAGTGTGTTGTAATTGTTTTTCAGCCGGGTACTGACAGTGGCCGTTGAAGCCTTAGATTTCTTCCGGCTCGGTGGTCCGGACATCAGGACTGCAGAGTCCAAAACATAATCCAGGTCGCTGTAACTGATAGTGATAGTCGAATCCTGTGTTTCGCCCTGCCAGGTCTCCGGTAACACAAAATCGCTGGCGGCAGCCCTCCAGCACAACACCATCAGCGATACAAACACAAAAAAAGTTTTCCACATTTTTGTTCTCCTTTTTGCCAGTGCTGGCATCACCATAGGTGAATAATTCAGCAAACTCAACTTAAAAACCCCTTTATGTTCACATTTTTTTATCTAAAAACCGGCCCTTTTTGTTCTGGTTGTACTGAGCACAAGGTAAATCCGCAACAGGGGCTGTCAGGCGATTGGCAAGCGGCTGATTTCCCGCTAAGTTAACGCTGTCCCTTTTTTTTCATCAGGAATTGATATGCGTTTTTTGCTTTCCGCCCTGACGCTCGCACTGGCCGCACAGGCCCAAGCGACCGATATGAAAACGACCCTGTCTCCGGCAATTAGTGCCGTAATGCCACAAGTGATCAACTGGCGTCGTGATTTACACCAACACCCGGAATTGTCGAACCGGGAAAAACGCACCAGCGCGCTGGTGGCGGCTGAACTGAAAAAACTTGGCCTGGAAGTTCAGACCGGCATCGCCCACACCGGGGTGGTCGCGATTTTAAAAGGCGCTAAGCCGGGAAAATTAGTAGCGCTGCGCGCCGATATGGATGCGTTACCGGTGAAAGAGCAAGTGGACCTGCCGTTCGCATCCAAAGAAATGGCCGAATTTAATGGTCAGCAAGTCGGTGTGATGCACGCCTGCGGGCACGATGCACATGTGGCGATGTTACTGGGCGCAGCGACAGTGCTGAGCAAACACAAAGCGCAGCTGGCTGGTGATGTGATGTTTATCTTCCAGCCGGCTGAAGAAGGCCCACCGCCCGGAGAAGAAGGCGGCGCTAAACTGATGCTCAAAGAAGGGATTTTTGCTAAACGCAAACCAGATGCGATTTTTGGTGTGCATGTCTGGCCCGGGCCGGCCGGGCAATTACAGGTCAAACCTGAAGGCATCATGGCGGCGGCGGACAGTTTCGAAATAACCGTCAAAGGTGTGCAGGTGCATGGTTCCAGCCCGTGGCGCGGGATTGACCCGGTTGCTGTGACAGGTCAGCTCATCACAGCTCTGCATCAAATTCCGGCCCGTCAGCTCGATGTGACGCAAGCGCCGGCAGTGATGTCGATTGGGCAAGTGCATGGCGGCGTGCGCTGGAATATCATTCCGGATGAAGTCAAACTGGGCGGCACTATCCGCACCTTTGACCCGGCGATGCGCGAGCAGTTGATTCAAAAAATGCAGCACACCAGCGAACATATCGCTGCGGCCAGTGGCGCTACGGCGCATTTCCATTCACAAAGCTTCGCTGCTGTAACCTGGAACCACGCTGGCCTCACGGAATGGGCGATGCCGTCACTGAACTGGGCCGGTGCCAAAGCTGGTGTCAGCCCAATTAAACCTATCACCGCTTCGGAAGATTTTTCCTTTTTCCAACAGGAAGTACCGGGCGTATTTTTATTCCTCGGAATTGCCGAACCTGGCCAGCCACTGGAAAAAACCGCACCGAACCATTCGCCGTTTTTCCGCGTGTATGAACCTGCGATGGAAAACGGTGTGCGGGCATTGGCAGGATTAGCGGTTGATTTTCTGGCACAGGCGCCGGTGCTGAAGTAGTCCTCACCAGCGTACGGCGGCGCTTGCGCTCGCCGTACCTAACGGACTCAGTGTTAACAGCAACGACGTTGATTATTTCAGCTTTTTCGGTAGCTTCGGCTGAGTTGCAGTCAGCTCCCCGACCACCAGCTCCGGCGGCAGTGCAAAAGAAAATGAGCTGCCGCGTTTTGGTTCACTGAAAATCATCAGCCGGCTTTGATGACGCGATAATACGTGTTTGACAATAGCCAGGCCAAGGCCGGTGCCGCCAGTGTTGCGGGCTCGCGCCTGATCGACCCGGTAAAACCGCTCAGTTAAACGTTTGACGTGTTGTGACGCGATACCTTCGCCGTTATCAGTCACGGTAAACACCGCTTTGTGGTGCTCACGCCGCCAGCTGACTTTGATCTCGCCGCCATCCGGGGTGTATTTAATCGCATTAGTCACCAGATTGGAAAAGGCACTGCGCAGCTCTTCGGTGATGGCATTGACGCGCAGATCCGGGTCAATTTCAAACTGGATGTGATGCTGTTTCTCGCGGTTCAGGCTCTGTGCCTCCTGCTCGAGCAACATCAACATCGCCGGTGCATCAACATTGTCGTCGTAATGCACTTTGGCTGCCGCTTCAATTCGCGACAAGGTCAATAATTGCTGGACCAGATTGTCCATGCGTTTGGTCTGATCCAGCATCACCGAATGCGCTTTTTGCCAAATGGCCTGCTGCGGCAGATGCTCAGGCTCCATCATTTCCAGATAACCCTGCAACACGGTCAGCGGCGTACGCAGCTCATGAGACACGTTGGCAACAAAGTCTTTGCGGATTTGCTCAAGCTGTTTGAGCTGGGTGATATCACGGATGATCAGCAAATATTGTTTTTCGCCATACTGCAACACGCGGTATTCCAGCGTCAGATCTTCAGTCAGCGGTGAAGGTAACTCTATCGCCTGCTCGAAATTTTGCTGTTGCAGATATTGCTGAAATTCGGGGTTGCGAATCAGGTTATCAATGCGCTGGCGTTCATCCATCGGCCATCTCAAACCTGCCATTTGTTGGGCCAACTTGTTGCACCAGACAATAGTCCAGTCGAGGCTCAGCACCACTATGGCATCTGGTAAGGCTTCAGCACCGTCGCGGAAGCGCCGCACCAGTGCGCGTAAATCTTTGTTTTTCTTGCGTGCTTTGCGCTGTCGATAATAAATGCCGTCAAACACCTGCTGCCAGCTGCCATCACCGGCCGGCGGCGATAATTTGCGATCACGCCAAAGCCATTTATCCAGCAAAAACAGATGCTTGTAATGCCAGGCAATAATGCCAAGCGCAAGCAACAACAAAAACTCACTGGTCAGATCAAACAGCCAACCCAGTGCTGCGGCCAGCAAAAACAAGCCGGCCAGACGACTGACAATAGTGCGTTTGGACAGTAATAAACGCATAGTACCTACTTGGTTGCGACGACCTGTCTGTGACAGGCCGTCAGGCGGACTGAGGTTATTTTACCGAAAAACGATAGCCGGAGCCACGTACGGTTTGCACCAGGCGGTCATGGCCACCATGTGAAATCGCTTTGCGCAGCCGGCGGATATGTACATCGACCGTGCGGTCCTCGACATAAACATTGGTGCCCCAGACGTGGTCCAGCAACTGTTCACGACTGTAGACCCGCTCCGGGTGCGTCATAAAAAAGTGCAGCAGGCGGAATTCGGTTGGGCCCATATCCAGTGGCTGGTCGACTGCAGTGACACGATGCGACACCGGGTCCAATTTTAAGCCCTGTACTTCAATCACTTCATCCAGACTGGTCGGTGCGACGCGGCGGATCACCGCTTTAATGCGCGCCATCAGCTCTTTCGGTGAGAACGGTTTGGTGACATAGTCGTCGGCGCCCACTTCGAGGCCACGCACTTTGTCTTCTTCTTCACCGCGCGCCGTGATCATGATGATCGGAATGCTGCGGGTCAGCTCATGTTGTTTCATCTTTTTGGCAATTTGAATGCCGCTGCCACCAGGCAGCATCCAGTCCAGTAGCACTAAATCCGGGTAAGGCTCCACCAACTGATTGATTGCACTATCAAAATCAGCTGCCGTGCTGGCCTGATATCCATTTTGTTCCAGCACAAAACACAACATATCGCGAATTGGTGCTTCATCTTCCACTATCAGAATTCGTCTCGACATAGCCTGTTACCATCATCCGAGGTTTTGGGTACTGCTCAAAGTATCCCGCCTTATTATGACATTTTTATGAAAGACAGCAGTCCGGTGCTGACTTTGTCACAATTCATTTGCATATAGCCAGCGCTATCAGCGATTTACACCGACAGCAGTTCAGCATGCTGCCGCGTGCCGGCGTCAAAATATTACGAACTGGCAAGACAGTTCCGTGACAGTTTTCTGAAGCTTTTTTGACAGCAGACACGCCAGCCTGCGCCGCGCCTGCGTGCGTTTGCACTGTCATCTGCCTGCCAACATTCTGTCATAAAACAGTCACGCCCGCGCTTTACCGTCTCTGCAGTTTTTTATGACCCACTGCATCGACGGAGATTAAGATGGCTTTTGGTAAGATTTTAAAGTTAAGCGCAATTTCGACTGCTTTATTCCTGGCCGGTTGTGGCGGCGGCGACATTGTGATTAGCACTGGAAATGGCGCAACGACGCCGACAACCCCAACGACACCAACCACCCCAACCAGCAAATGTCCAAGCTTTGCCAAAGAAGGCGCAGCGGTCGGTGGCATCAGCAAGTCCATTTGTGAAGTCAGCGGCACTTTAACTGCCGACGCCACTTTCACTTCAGGTATCGTCTGGGCTTTAAGCGGCAAAGTACAGGTTGGTAACGACAACGCCAACAGCGCGACGCTGACCATTGAACCTGGCACAACAGTATTCGGTAAATCCGGTGCTGATTTCTTAGTGGTCGCCCGTGGTTCGAAAATCAGCGCTGTAGGTTCTGCAAACGCCCCTATCGTGTTTACCTCTGTTAACGACATGATTGGCACTGCCAATGACGCATCAGCCGGCCAATGGGGCGGTATCGTGTTATTGGGTAAAGCACCAACCAACAAGTGTGACGCAGCGGCACTGGCCAACTGTAAAATTGAAGCCGAAGGTAACGCCGGTCCATACGGTGGTGACCGTCCGACTGACAGCAGCGGTATCCTGAAATTTGTCCAGGTGAAATACGCTGGTTATGAAGTCATCAAAGATAACGAATTAAACGGCGTGACTTTCGCAGGTGTCGGCTCAGGCACTGTGGTGGATTACCTGCAAGTGCATAACAACTCAGACGACGGCGTTGAGTTTTTTGGCGGTACTGTTGATCTGAAACACTTAGTGCTGACTGGCAACCGCGACGACTCACTGGACTGGGCTGATGGCTGGACCGGCCGCGTACAGCATGTGTTGATTCGTCACAACCCAAACAATCTCGAAGCCAACCGCGCTATTGAAGCCGACAACCAGTCGTCGAAGTTTGACGCCACGCCGGTATCAAAACCACGTTTGTCTAACGTCACTATTATCGGTAACGCTTTCACCTCAGCCGCGGCCGATTCTGAAGGTATCCTGCTGCGCGCCGGTACCGCCGGTGAGATTTACAACACTATTATCACCGGGCCAAAAGGCATGGGTGAGTGTTTTGAAATCGAAACTCCGGAATCTGTCGCCAACGCGAACAGCGGCAAAATCATCTTCCGCAACTCTATTGTCAGCTGCCCGGAAAACTTCAAATCACCAAAAGACGCCAGCGGTAACACACTGTTAGACGTGGCGAAATGGTTTGCTGCACAGCCAGGCAACAGCGTAGCTGACCCGTTATTA
Source organism: uncultured Chromatiaceae bacterium (assembly GCA_946482325.1). Next base: position 15,717 of record CAMLRA010000074.1, read on the forward strand.
GGCGGTTACATGCCAGCGGCCACTTCACCGGCACTGGGCAAAGGTTACAACATGCAAAACTTTGTCGACCCATGGTTCGACAACGTGACTTATATCGGTGCATTTGACGGCATCACTGACTGGACCAAAGGCTGGACCCACGGCTTACATGCCAGCAATGCAGCCCTGACTGCTTGCCCGGCAGGCACGACAGAAGTTGCGTCACTGACCGGCAAACTGAACTGCGAAGTCAAAGGCACATTAACCAGTAACGTGGCGTTAAAAGCCGGTGCAGATTATGTGTTAAACGGCAAAGTCACAGTAGGTGGCGACAACACTACTTCAGCCACGCTGAGCATTGACCCGGGCGTGCGTATCTACGGTAAATCTGGTCAGGATTATTTAGTGATTGCCCGTGGCAGCAAGCTGATGGCAGAAGGCTCGCCAACAGCGCCAATCGTCTTCACTTCGCTGCAAGACGTGATTGGTTCGGCCACCCGCGCCGGCCAATGGGGCGGTATTGTGGTCCTGGGGAACGCACCAAGCAACAAGTGTGACCAGGCGGCGACCACCTGCTCTATCGAAGCGGAAGGTAACGCCGGCCCATACGGCGGTTACAAAGCCGACGATAACTCTGGTGTGATCAAATACGTGCAAATCCGTAACGCCGGTTACGAAGTCATCAAAGACAACGAGTTAAACGGTCTGACGCTGGCTGGCGTGGGTAAAGGCACTGTGATTGACCACATCCAAATCCACAAAAACCTCGACGACGGTCTGGAACTGTTCGGCGGTACTGTCAACGTCAAATATGTCGTGCTGACCGGTAACGAAGACGACTCGCTGGACTGGACTGACGGTTGGAACGGTAAAGCGCAGTTCCTGCTGGTCAAACACGATGCGGCCAATACAGTCACTAACCGTGGTATCGAAGCGGACAACCAGTCGACTAATTTCTCTGCGACGCCGCTGTCAGAGCCGACTATCGCCAACATGACCATCATCGGCAACACCTTTAAGTCGGCCGACATGGACTCAGAAGGCATCCTGCTGCGCGCAGGTACCTCTGCCAAGCTGCACAACATCCTGGTCGCAGGTCCAAAAACGGATACCGGCGCTATGGGCGAATGTCTGGAAATTGAATCAACCCAATCTCAGGCTTTAGCTGCAAGCGCACGTCTGGTCATGACGCACTCTGTGCTGGGTTGCCCGGAACCGTTCAAAGGCACTGTGTCGCCAACCATGACCGTCAAACAATGGTTTGAAGGCCAGCAAGGCAACAAAACAGCCGCCGACCAGGCTGCTGTGCTGAACGGCTTGTACACCATCGACACCACAGCAGCCAAAGACATGGCCGCAGTGGACAGCTTCTTTACCAAGACCTCCTTTGTCGGCGCCATGGATGCGGCCAACGACTGGACTAAAGGCTGGACCACTGGTTTAGGCAACTAAGCATGATAAATAGCCGGCTTTTGCTGAGGCAAAGGCCGGCTTTGTGCTGAAAAAGACTTTTGCGTAGAACCCGGTCACGACCGGGCAGATAAAAACTCTGGCTGAAATGAACAGCCGACAGGATCCAGAAAAATGAGTAGCTTGCACCCATTTGGCCCATTGCAATTAAACCCGAACCGCGTCACCCGCGCAGTTTTATTGGCCTTAACTGCCAGCGCAGCCCTGCCGTTGTCTGCGGCTGTTGCTCAGGAAGCAGCCCAGACCGTGACAGCACCGGCCCCGAACGCGGCAACATCAAGTGAAACACAAGCGGTTGAACGGATTAACGTGTCAGGCCGGTTATTAAGTTCCGCCGCCGCGACGGCAGAAGAGCGCCGCCAGCAGCCTTTTGTGGCTGAACTGCTGGGCATGGACCAAATTTCCCGCGCCGGTGACGGTAACGCTGCCGCCGCACTGCGCCGTGTGACAGGCCTCACGCTGGTGAAAGACAAGTTTATTTATGTGCGTGGCCTTGGTGAGCGTTACTCATCTACGCTGTTAAACGGCGCCCAGGTGCCAAGCCCGGACCCGACGCGTAACGTCGTACCGATGGATATGTTCCCGGCCGGCATCATCGAAAGCATGGTGGTGCAAAAATCCTATTCGCCGGAATTACCGGCCGCTTTTGGTGGCGGTAATATCAATATCCGCACCAGCAGTATTCCTTTAGATCAAGTATTCAGCTTTTCGGTCGGTACTGAATACAATAGCCTCAGCAGCGACAAAGGCCTCGAATATAGTGGTGGCGGTGATGACTGGCGTGGTCGCGACGATGGCACCCGCAGTTTGTCAGAGCCATTCCGTACCGCAGTAGACCAATATGGCTCATTGGATCTGGTGAAGATTGCCCAGGGCCTCGGCGGCGTTAACGCCGACAATCTGGCCAAAGCCGAGCTGATTAACCGTAATCTCGGTCTGGAAATGAACCGTGACCTGGACGTGCGCGAAAAAAGCTTAGGCCCAGCCTATGATGCCAGTATGTCATGGGGTAACCGCTTTGATATCGGCGAGCGTGTGTTTGGTGTGATGGCTGGCGTCAGCTACGACCAGTCCAGCGAAAACAGCAAAGATCAGGAACGTTATTATTCCATCACCACCGGCAGTGAACTGACGCCGCTGAACCGCTATGACGATATTCTGCGCACCGAACATCAGGTGAAATTATCCGGCATGCTGAACTTTGGTTTTGAGTGGGACAACAATCACCGCTTTGAAACCTCCAGCATCTACCTGCAGGACACCAAAGATCGCATCAAACGTAAAATCGGTGATTCGATTGAAACCATCAACGAAGCCAACCGCGAAAACGAGTTTTATAACATCCTGTACGAAGAGCGTTCGATGCTCAGCAACCAGATCCGCGGTAAACATACGTTGGACTGGGCCGGCGACTTAAATATCGACTGGCAATATACCGATGCCAAAGCCGAACGCCGCGCGCCGGGTGAAGTCGAATATCTGTATGTCCGCTCGCTGGACGATGCTGGCGCGCTGCAAAGCAAGACCATGCGCCGCAGCGACAACGCGGTGATTTATCAATTCGGTAATATGGAAGACAACACGGAAAACGTCAGCTGGAACGCTAAATATCCGCTGTCGACGGAAAAAACCGAATGGACTTTCAGCACCGGTTACAGCTACTTCGAACGCCAGCGCGACGCGTCAACCGCACGGTATAAGTTTGATACCCGGGGTTTCAGCAACGCCGATTTAAGTCAGGCTTACAGCCAAATTTTTGCTGACGCCAACATCCAAAACGCCGCCAAGCGTTTCCAAATCTCTGATGTCACCGGTGATGCCGACGACTACAAAGCCGCGCAGATGATCGACGCCGCTTATGCTGCAATGGAGGCGACTTACGACTACACCTGGCGGGTGAACCTGGGGGTTCGTTACGAAGAC
>CAMLRA010000075.1 GCA_946482325.1 uncultured Chromatiaceae bacterium
CCGCCGGCATTAAAGATGTCGGCCAGGGCGTGGCGAATTTTGTTGCTGTGGTTGAAAAACTCAAACCATAAAAAGTCATGGGCACAATCGCAAGAACGGTCAGGCGTCCATAACAACACTTTGCTACAGTAGGGCCACTTTTGTTCAGGGGACTTACTGATGTCTGAGCCGTTTTTAGCGTTGTTGCCGCGTTTACTCCAGCTGATTGAAGCTGCCGATGAACCTTTGTCACTGGCGGAACTAAGCGCCCGCAGCGGTTATTCTGCCTGGCATCTGCACCGGCAGTTCCGGTTGTATTGCGGTATGCCGCTGCAGAGTTATCAACGTCTGCTAAAGCTGCAACGCGCAGCCACCGCTTTGGCGTACCGGCAAACCCCGGTCACAGAGTTAGCGCTGCAGGCAGGGTATCAACACGCCGAAAGTTTCAGCCGGGCTTTTGCCCGCTGGTTAGGCCAGGCGCCGGCGCAGTTTCGTCAGCAACCGGACTGGCAATATTGGGCGCAGCAGGCTGAACAGCTGCATCAAATCTCCGGCGCTGACAGCGCCAACCTTGCCGGCCCAGGTTTAAGGACCGAGCAACGGAGCCGTACGCTGTTACTGCAATGGTTACATCAGGGCCATCCGGCCAGTCTTGGTGCCAGCATCCGGCGTTTTATCGAATTTCGCCGTAGCAACAAACTCCATCCCAGCCGTTTTGCCACTTTTAACCTGCTCTACGATGACCCGGTAGATACTGCTGCAGATGACTATCGTTTTGGGCTGGCGCTTGCGCTCAGTGCACCGCAGCCCGAACTATTACAAATGCCGGAGCTGAGTTATGTCGAGCTGCCAGCCGGCCTCTATACCTGTATCGACCACATAGGTCCGGATGCACAGCTGGACCCCTTGATCCGTGCCTTGTACACAGAACTGCTGCCCGCGCGCGGCTGGTTGCCCGCGGATGTACCGCTGTTACTGGAACGGGTAAGTTTTTTCCCGGATGTACCGGCCCATCAGGCGCACACCCGGATCTGGCTCGCACTGCAGACCGATTGAAGCCGTTGTTGATCAAGGTCAGTTTTGTCTGAGTAAGAACCGGCTACACTCATTCCAGTTTTAGCCAGTTCTACCATACGGACCTGATCATGAAATACCCCAACGCAGCCAGCGCTTTAAATCTGATTGGCAATCATGAGTTTATCTGGAGCCATTCGATGGCTGCCACGCCCTACAGCATGCTGGACGCCTTAGCCGAGGTGGCGCGCGACAAACAGCAGCTGACACTGCTAAGCCTGCATACCGAAAAAAGCGGCGCATTGTGTGCGCCAGCGCTCTCCGGTCACTTGCGTCAACGGGTGTTTTTTGTCGGCGGACCGACGCGCCCGGCGGTCAACTGTGGTCTGGCCGATTATGTGCCTTGTTTTTTATCAGAAATTCCGAAGTTATTCAGAAGCAAAGAGCAACGCGTCGATACCGCCATTATTCAGGTGTCGCCGCCGGATAAACATGGTTTGTGCAGCCTCGGCGTGTCAGTCGAGGCCACCCGCGCCGCGATGCAAAACGCCCGGCGTGTCATTGCACAAATTAATCCGCGGATGCCGCGTACTCATGGTGATTCTTTTGTGCATTTGCAGGATTTCGCCGCTTATGTCGAGCTGGAGTCGCAAATCCCGCTGCATTTGCCGGCAGAACAAGACCCGGTGACGCAACAAATCGGCGCCAATGTGGCGAGTCTTATCCGCGATGGCGACTGCCTGCAAATGGGGATAGGCGCGATCCCGGATGCAGCCCTGGCTTGCCTTGGCGACCGGCAAAACCTTGGCGTACATACTGAAATGTTTTCCGACGGTGTATTACCACTGCTGGAAAAAGGTGTGATCAACAACCGCAACAAGAAAAAACATCCGGGCAAAGTGGTGACCACTTTTGCGATGGGCAGCCAGGCACTATACGACTTTGTCGATGACAACCCGGAAGTGGTGTTTTTAGATGTGGCTTACACCAACGACACCGCGGTCATCCGGCAAAACCCGCAGGTGGTGTCAATAAACAGCGCCTTACAGGTCGATTTGTCCGGCCAAATCTGCGCCGATTCGCTTGGCACTAAGATTTATTCCGGCGTGGGTGGGCAGATGGATTTTGTCCGCGGCGCTGGTTTATCTGAAGGCGGCCGCGCCATCATCGCCCTACCAAGCACAGCTGCCGGTGGCACTGTATCGCGTATCAGTTCTCTGTTAAGTCCGGGTGCCGGCGTAGTCACTACCCGTGCCCATGCTCATTACATTGTCACTGAATATGGCGTGGCGAACTTGCGCGCCCGTAGTCTGAATGAACGCGCCAGGGCTTTAATCGACATCGCAGCGCCGCAATTTCGTGAACAGCTGGCACGGCAGGCTTATGAGGATTGGGGTCTGCTCGTCTGACTTTTGTCAGGCACAGCAGACTGCCTCAAGCCCGCCCTTTGACTCACGCCGGTGAGGGTATGGTTAATTTTTGATTTAATTAAGCTTTTCGCCCTTGCGGGATCAGCCGGTCATTAGCTTTAATTGCTTAAGTCCTAAGGCCCGGAAACAGCCACATGTTGCATGTCCGTTCATTCATTCTGCGTTCTTTGTGTCTGCTGGTCTGTTGCCTGATGCTGGTCAGCTGTCAGCCACAACAGCAAGTGCAGCTGCGAATTGGCACTAATTTGTGGCCCGGCTACGAGCCGCTTTATGTCGCCCGCGATCGTCAGGTATTTCAAGGACTGGACGTGCAGCTGATTGAGTACCGCGCTGCTGGTCAGGTCATCAATGGCTTGCGCAAAGGGACTATTAATATGGCTGCAGTGACGCTGGACGAAGCTGTGCGCATCGCCGCCAGCGGTATTCCGGTGGAAGTCATCTGGCTGTTTAATATCTCGGACGGCGCTGATCAATTACTGGCCCGTCCGGGCATTGACGACATTGACGCTTTAAAAGGCAAAAAAATCGGCGTCGAAAGTAACGCTTTGGGAGCATATCTGCTGCAACGATTTTTCAGCCTGCATCAGCTCTCAGCAGCCGACTATGAAGTTGTTGGTCTTGATCTCGCTGCGCACGCGCAGGCGATGGAGCATGCCGAAATCGATGCAGTGATGACCTTTGAACCAGAAAAAAGCAAATTGCTGCGTCAGGGCGCCAAAGCCTTATTCACCAGCCGCGAAGTGCCGGGGGAAGTGATGGACGTGCTGATTGTGCGTAAAGACGGCACTGATGTGCCAACTGAAGCCCAGCTGCAACAATTTATTCGCCAATATCATCAGTTATTCAGCCAGATTGAGACCGATTTACCGGCCTGGTTTGATGCCTTAAATAAACGAATGAAATTATCACCCGCCGAACTGGCGCAGACCTACGGCGAACTCCAAATTCCGTCAGTGGCAATGCAACGTACTATCCTCGGCAATAAAACCCGGTTGGCTGAGGTCATAAAGGGCTATGAGACCGTGTTGCTGAACATAGGCATGATTGAAAAACCCTGCGCCTGCAGCGCGCTGATTAACACCCGTTACCTGGACATGCTGCCATGAGGCTCTACATCAGCCTGCTGCCACTGCTCCTGACGCTGATATTAACGGTGTTGGGCGTGACGTTATTGTATGGCTTGCACCAGCACCTGACACGGGAACAATTGATCAGCGCAGAACAGCATCACCTCAGTACAGGATTGCTGGAACAGCACGCATTACTGCAGGGCTATCTGCTTAGAAACGACATTGCGGCACTAAAAAACTGGGCTGCACTAAAATCTGAAAGCCCGCATATTCAAAGTGTGCTGGTGCTGTCACCCACGTGGCAAATCATCGCTGCCCATCAGGTTGCACTGGAAGGCAGCCTGCTTGGGCAGCACGATGCTGCACTGCTGCAACAACTGCAACAGATACCGGTGCAAAGTATGGTCAGTCCGCTTCCGCTGCCAGAGACAAACCCGGATATGCTGCAGATGGCTTTGCCTCTGCAGTTTAACAGTCAACAGGGCTGGCTAATCATTCGATATGACGTAACACCGGCACTGCAGCAAGGTTTAACGGTCACCCTGCAAAACATGCTGGTATATCTCTGTAGTATGTTACTCAGTGGTGTGCTGACTTATCTGCTGCTGCGCAAAATTCTGCATACGCGGCTACGCCGGCTTGAATCTGCTTTGCAGCAATATTCCCACGGCAATCATCAGTCCCGTGCCCGGGTCGAAGACAACAATGAGTTTGGCCGTTTGGAGCTGATGTTAAATCAGACTTTCGACGCCCTGGATCAACAACGCGAAATGCGCCGCCACAGCGAACTCTTTAACCAGCTGGTGCTCAACAGCACCACAGACGGCATTATCAGTGCCAACACACAAGGCCATATTCTGCAGGTCAATCAGTCCGCCCTACACATATTTGGTTATCAGCATCAACAAGAACTGGCGGGACAGGATTTAAATTTGCTAATCCCGGCACAGTACCGCAGCGGCCATCAGCAACATCTTGCAGCTGCAGCGCAAAAAGTTGAAGGGCCGGCTCATGTGCTAAACCGGCTGCGACAGGTCGAAGGTCTGCGAAAAGATGGTTCGCTGGTACCGCTGGACATTACGCTGACCAAAGCTGAGTTATTAGGTGAAACCATCTATATCGCCTTTATAAAAGACAACACTGAGCAGCGCCGTTATCAGCAATCAATTGAAACGCTGGCATTTAAAGACAATTTAACTGGCTGTGCCAACTTAAACGGTCTGAAGCACCAGGCGGCAACCCGGCCCGATTTACACTGGATGTATCTGCTGAATATCGATGGCATGTCCAATCTGAACCACAGTCTGGGTTTTGATATCGGTGATCAGTTGATTAAAACCTGCAGCCAGCTGCTCAAACAACACAAACCGGCAGAAGCTTTGCTGGCGCGCCATGAAGGGACCGATTTTATTCTGCTCAGCCCGCAGCTACCGCAACAGATGCTGGCTATTTTCCGCAAGCTGCAGCAGCAGGACATCAAATTAGATGGCATTAATTACAAACTGAGTTTTTGTGTGGTGTATCAGCTGGTCAATCCGGAGCTGGATTTTGACCGCCAGCTGCACGGTGCCGAATTGATGATGCATCAGGCGAAAGCCAATGGTCGAGCCAGCATGCTACAAGTCGAGCCTGGCCTGATTCAGCAGTTACAGCAAAATGCCGTACTCTGTCAGCATTTGGAACTGGCGATCCGCGAACAGCAGTTGTTTTTCCACTTCCAACCGAAGTTTTCGGCTTTAAGTCGGCAGCCGGTGTCCGCCGAGGCGCTGATCCGCTGGCAACGGGATGGCAAACTGGTGTCACCGGGCCTGTTTATTCCGCTCGCTGAACAAAGCCATCTGATGCCGGAACTGGACCGTTTTGTTGTTGCCAGTGCCTGCCAGCAGATCCGGCGCTGGCTGGATCAAGGGTATCAAGTGTTACCGTTATCGATTAATTTGTCCGCGCGTTACCTGACGGATGAGCAAACGATTAATTTTATTTTTCAAAAAGTTGGTGAATTTGATATTCCGGCACATTTACTGGAGATTGAAGTCACGGAATACAGCCTGATCGGCGACGAGCAACGCACCGCCGAAAATATGTATCGGCTGCAAAATGCCGGCATCACGCTGGCTATTGATGATTACGGTACCGGCCATTCCAATCTGGCCACGGTACTGAGCCTGCCGGTACAAAACCTGAAAATCGACCAGAGTTTTATCCGCAAAGGGATGAGCAGCAGCAAAGGCATGGCTGTGCTTGAGAACATTCTGCAACTGGCAAAATCGTTGCAGGTCACGACGACGGCTGAAGGGGTGGAAACCGAGGAACAGCTGCAATATCTGCAACGCTCCGGCTGTGAGTTTATTCAGGGCTATCTGCTGTCCAAACCCTTACCACTGGCTGAGTTTGAACTCATGATGAAAAAAACCATCACGAGCTAGCAGGCCAGCTGTTTGCTGTACGCCCCTGTTAGGGTTTGAACAGGGCTGTGATTTCACCTGACACTTGTTGCCATTCTGTCGGAGTAAAGTACTGCTGGTAGTTACGCAGCAGCTGTTGCTGTAAAATCGGTTGCTGCAGCAAAGTATCAAAAAGCTGGATTAGTTGTTGCCCTTTTAGACTTCGGTTACACACCAGATAGCCTGTGATAAATGCCGGTTCCCCCCGGATCGCGCTGGTCCTGACGGATCCGCGATATTCATCCAGTATCGTGCTGCGCGCACTGTAATCAATCAACGCATCGAGCCGGCCTTTTTGCAGCATCAGCCAAAGTTTGCTTTGTGCTCCCTCTCCGGCAAGCTGATAAAAGCGTGTGCTTTGCTGTGCAATCAGTTCATCCAGTGCCGGGCCATAACTGCGCCCTGCCGCAATGCCGACTTTACTGCGTGGAGACATGACCAGCCAATTGGCCAGATCAACTTCCGCTGGCAATGGCTTGGCAGCCGGATGGATCAGTTTAAGTGGTGCGCCGATATTCAGCGGATAATGGGAAAACAGCAGATGCTGCTCACGTTGTAGGGTCTTTCGTTTGTTCAGGCTGCAATAGCCATCTTGTTGCACCAACTCCAGGCTGCGCTGCAGACTGACATGTTCATATCTGACATCGAGTTTATCCCCGGCATAAGTCCGCAGGATATCCCACTGCTGTTGTTGCAGTTGATAGGCCTGAGCGCCCTTTTCACTGAAATCCATTAACATGGTCACTTGCAGTGGCGTCGTCGCCAATGCCTGCTGTGCCAATAACGTTGCCAACAGTAGCAGAAGTTTCATCGCGCGCACTCAATCAGCGAACCCAACGCAGTTGAGTATAGCGAGCATGCACAACGCAGCAAGGCAACGCTGCTACTCAGTTCCTACTCAGGCCGACGACAAGCTTCTGCTTCTGCAAGATCCCGCGCCGCACGCCACTCCAGACTACTTTTCAGCACCAAAGTGAGCAGCGCCAGTAATGCCAGCAAAGATGACACGGCAAAAGCAGCGGCAAACTGATATTCGTTGTACAGAATTTCGATATGTAGCGGCATGGTATTGGTCTGTTCACGGATTTTACCCGACACCACAGACACAGCACCAAATTCGCCCATGGCCCGCGCGTTACACAAAATCAGCCCATACAGCAGTGCCCATTTCACCGACGGCAAAGTGACGCGGATAAAGGTCTGCCAGCCACTGGCGCCCAGCGTCAGCGCGGCTTCTTCGGCTTCGCGGCCCTGCTGCTGCATTAGTGGAATGAGCTCGCGCGCCACATAAGGGAAAGTGATAAAAATGGTCGCCAGCACTATGCCCGGCACGGCAAACATCACTTGTAAATCATGGTCATTCAGCCATTCGCCCCACCAGCCCCGTGCACCAAAAATCAGCATCAGGCTTAAGCCGGCAATGACCGGCGACACCGCAATTGGCAAATCAATCAAAGTGATTAAAAACTGCCGGCCACGGAACTGAAATTTGGCAATGGCCCAGCTCGCTGCCAGACCAAAAATCGCATTACAGGGCACCGCAATCACGGCGGCAATCAGCGTCAGCTTAATCGCATGAGCCGCCGCAGGCTCTGTAATAGCCGCCAGGTAAACCTGCCAGCCTTTACTGAAGGCTTCGCCAAACACAATCACCAGCGGTAACAGCAGAAATAACGCCAGAAAGCCCAGCGCCAGAGTTAATAAAATCCCTCGCAGCCACAGTGGTTCTGTGGTGGCGCGTCTTGGTTGAAACTGACCTGAACCTGCACTCACCGTGCACCTCCGTGCCGCTGCTGACTCCAGTGCTGCAACGCATTAATCAGGAGCAATAAAATAAACGAAATCAATAACATCACTGTACCAAGCGCCGCAGCGCCTGCGTAATCAAACTGCTCCAGCCGCGACATAATCAACAGCGGCGTAATTTCAGTGCGAAACGGCATATTGCCGCTGATAAACACCACAGAGCCGTATTCACCAATCGCGCGGGCAAACGCCAGCGCAAAGCCAGTCAGTAGCGATGGGATCAACGCCGGAAAAATCACCCGGCAAAAAATCTGCAAGCGGTTGGCGCCAAGACTCGCCGCCGCTTCTTCCAGTTCCTGCTCTAAATCTTCCAGCACCGGCTGCACTGTGCGCACCACAAAAGGCAAGCCGATAAACACCAATGCCAGCGTCACACCTATTGGCGTATAAGCGATTTTGATGCCCCACTGATAAAAGTACTGGCCAATCCAGCCGTTTGGCGCGTAAATCGCCGTCAGCGCAATACCCGCCACCGCCGTCGGCAGCGCGAAGGGCAAATCAACTAATGCATCAATGACTTTTTTAAACGGAAAGCTGTAACGCACCAGCACCCAGGCCACCAGCAGGCCAAACACCAGATTAATCAGTGCGGCAATAAAAGAGCTGCCAAAGGTCAGCTGATAGCTGGCGATGGCACGTTCACTGGCCACCACTTTGACAAAACCGGCCCAATCCAGCTCAAAACTTTTCAGAATGAGCGCCGACAGCGGCAGGAATACCAGCAGGCTCAGGTAAAAGGTGGTGAAACCCATACTGAGGCCAAAACCCGGCAACACTGGTTTTTGCGTCGATTTTTTAAACAAAACGAATACTCCTGTTGCCGGACTCAGCGCGCATAAATCTGATCAAAAATACCGTCTTCGGCAAAGTGCTGTTGCTGCACCAAATCCCAGCCACCAAAATCAGCGATGGTTTTTAATTCCAGCTGTGGCAGCGCCGCGACGCCCGGCACCGGCTGCAAAGGCCGGAAATAATGCTCAGCCGCTAACTTTTGCGCCTCTGGTGTGTATAAAAACTCTAAATAAGCCTGCGCCAGTGCTGTGGTGCCTTTGCGCTCAGTGTTTTTCTTCACCACCGCCACCGGCGGCTCGGCCAGCACTGAAATCGACGGCACGACGATTTCAAACTGGTCCGCACCTAATTCTTTGACTGCCAGATAAGCTTCGTTTTCCCAGCTTAATAACACATCACCAATACCGCGGCGGGCAAAAGTGCCGGTCGAGGCGCGGGCACCGCTGTCGAGCACCGGCACGTTGCGATACAGTTTTTGCACAAAGGCTTTGGCACCAGCGTCGCTGCCGCTCTGTTTCAGGCCATAAGCCCAGGCCGCCAGATAGTTCCAACGTGCGCCGCCGGAGGTTTTTGGATTGGGCGTGATCACGTCGATGTTGTCACGGACCAAATCGTTCCAGTCGCGGATATTCAGCGGATTGCCTTTACGAACCAAAAACACAATGGTCGAACTGTAAGGCGAGCTGTTATGCGGTAATTGCTGCTGCCAGTTCGGGTCAATCAGCTTGCCGACGCGTGCCAGCGGGTCAATATCCGCGGCTAAGGCTAAAGTGACGACATCAGCGCGCAGACCGTCCAGCACAGCGCGTGACTGACTACCAGAGCCACCATGCGACTGTTCTACAATCAGCTTCTGACCGGTTTTCTCCAGCCAGACTTTGGCAAAGTGCTGATTAATATCACGATAAAACTCGCGGGTTGGGTCATAAGATACGTTCAGCAGCCGTACTTCTTTCACTGCAGCCTGCGCTGCCCCTGTGAGCGTCACGCCAGCGACGATACCAAGCCATAAGGCGCTGCTAAGCACAAATCGGATGAATAATTGCAACGGCTTACTCCACATTCAATTCTGATGGCCAAACGGCCAGTTTGGCGAGTTCCAGATATACAGACGTCTGAACATCTCTTGATGGGAGTAAGACTAAAACAATTCGGTCAAGATAAAAAGAATCAAAAAGTGCGGAGCTATAACCAAAAGTTATGCTCGCAGCGTTAGCGTTGTAGCCGGTACTGCCAACAGGTCCAGCCGGACAACAGCAGACTGCAAATGCCCCAACACAGGCCCAGTTGCGGCAGTAAAGCCAGGCCGCTGGGTGACAAGCGCAGTAGTTGTAGCAATAGCAACAAGCATGTCGCCAGCACAAAACCGCTGGTCAGCGCCCGCAGCAGCGCAAGCAGCCACCAGCTGCGTTTGCGGCCATAGGATTCTGCCGCCCCGCACAGCATCAACACGGCCAATAGGCCGCCAAACGCCAATAAAGCGCGCAGCACAGGCCCGGCATACAAGCTTTGATGCGCGGCGTAGCCGAGATTTCGCAGTGACCAGGGCGTGCTTTGCCAGTAATCGGCCTGTGGCAGCACCTGTAATTGTGTATTCAGTGATTGTTGTCGCAGTTGATAAGGCGCGGTTTGTGGCCAGTTGGGCTGTTCAGTTAACAACCATTTGCCGCTGGTTAGATCCAGCTGCACTTTGGCGACGGGCCAGCCCGGTGTTTGCAGCAAGCCCGAAAGTTCTGATGGGGTGGATGTCATAGCTGTTTCTTTGTCGGCAACTGAAGGCTGCGGCAGCGATTGTGGAAACAAGGCCTGATAATAAACCGCACTGTGTTGTTTGATGAGATCCGGTGCCCAGTTGCCATATTGCGTCAACAGCGCCGAGCCAAAATACCAGCAAAGCCACGGCAGGCTTAGTAGCGCCCCGACCAAGTGCCAGCGTAACGGGCTGCGGCCGAGGACATGGCTGAATCGCTGCGTAGTGCCGGCTTGCCGCGAGCGCTGCCAGAATAAATAAATACCCGATGCCGCCAGCGCCAGCAGCGCAATCGATAACCCAATCAACAGCGGCTGCGCCGCACGTTTCAACAATCCCGCCAGCTGATAATGCAGCGAAAAAAACAATTCACCAACGCTATGCCGGCTATTGCCAGGTGTCAGTTCCAGCGGTTCACCGAGGGCGGTGAGACCCGTCTGCGCAGGATCTGTAGGAAGTTGTAACCAATGGCGAGTTAAAGTCCAGCTGCCGGGTTGTTGCAGATGCAGCGTCAGATAAGGTTTGCGCGCTGAGGAGAATTCCACATAAAGCTGGGCGGCAGCAGGCGCTTGCTGTTGTTGCCATTGCAGCGCCAGTTGTAACTGCTGCGCGGTTGGCATGTCGACGGCGCGGGCCTGTGCCAGCGCCGGCGTCAAAGCCAAATCCAGTTCAGCGCGGTACAACGATAAAGTACCGCTCCAGCTCACGATAACCGCCAGCGGCAGCAACACGGCGCCCGCCAGCGCATGCAGCGTTTTTTGCCGTTTCGCCAGTTGCAGCAGACCAAACGCCATTAAAATCAGCAGCACCAGCTGTGTCAGCTGCGTCCATAACAGCGCATCGACAATCCCCAGCGCAGGCGTCAGCCAAGACAACAACAAAGTTGCCAGTTCAGTGCAAAGCCAATATCCCAGCGCACCGCCGAGGCTTAACCAGAGAATGTTGCTGAACAATGGGCTTCCTTTTGAATTGTTACGGGCAGTTTGAGGTCAGGTGGTTTAGCTTGGCGGTTTAGGTGAAATCCCGTATAACAAGCGCATACTTTTCGACGCGGATTGTCGCATCAATGCAGATGACTGAACAACATCACCCTGAGTTTGGCGACATTGCCAAACAAAAAATCGCTGAATTTAATGCCTTACACTGGGACGCCAGCCTGCGCCAGCCGCTCGGCCTCGCTATGCATGCTGACGACGGCACTCTGCTCGGCGCCTTAGCCGGCCGCACTTTTGGCAACTGGTTTTATCTGGAATCGTTCTGGCTGGCACCCGAATTACGCGGCAAAGGCCAGGGTTCAGCACTATTACAACGTGCCGAACAAATCGCCCGCGACCGGGGCTGCCGTTATGTCGTGCTGGATACGTTAGATTTTCAGGCCCGGCCTTTTTACGAAAAACACGGCTATCAACTGCAATGGACTCAGCAAGACTACCCGTTCGCCAGTGGCGCTAAGTATTTTATGAGCAAGGTGCTTTAGTGCAGCGTTCTAAGTAGTTGGTACTTCGCGGCAAACCCACCACCGCCACCACCATGTTCGCCCGTTCGCTCACTCCGCGGCTGCCGATGTCGGGTTTGTTGAGGTTCGGGATGGCGGACTTCGGCGAATTTTGGTACTTGGTTTTATCTCTGGCAGGCTATTTTTTTTCGACCGTTCTGACAGCAAAGAATATCAATACAAAAGCGAAGACAACATATTTCAGCATATGCGTAAAGTACACGACGCTTCCATATTCGTACTTTGTTGTTCCGGAGCTGACTATGTAACCTTGAAGGTATTTATCCACAATAATTTTGATAATAACCAGCGCTAAAACCAAAAACAGAACCCTCACCGGCCAAACAAAGTTTTTGGGGACTTTAATCTCTATCATTCGATTCTTCCTTGACCTCTTGCTGTGTGGTGGTTAACTGGGATAGACCTAGGACACTCTTCCGATTTTATAACCGCTCAAACGTTAACATCTCCGCAACCGAAGAAAAAGCTTGTTAGTGCAATCAAGGGTTTTCCAGAGCCAAGTTTTGTTGGAGCTTTGAATGTGCGTTTGGGGCGAATTGCAGAAATAGATCTGCGGGTAGGGGTAGGCCTTGTGCCTACACGGATTTAACGGATTGCGGGTAGGGACAAGCCCTACCCCTACAGACGTTCAAATGCCTGTTTCTGTCACAAAACGACGATTCAAAAGAACTTGCAAAACGGCCGGATGATTACAAAAGCAGACCGTCAGCCGCAGGGATAGCGGCTGACGAGCCTACAGGGACGTATTCACGGCGTGTCTGCTGTGTAAGCGGCCGTGCCGTTTGCTGCGAATTCGAGTCGAATGTTCATATATTCAACCACCAACTTCTGGCACAAATCCCCCACCACTCAAGGCTCAATCCGAATTTGCTTAATCACTACCTGCTGTTTTGGGCTGTGAAAAGCAATAGGTTTTGCGCCCGGATTGTCGATCCATTTTTCGTCGACTGGCAGCGCGGCAAAGGCATCCAGTACTTTGTCGCCGTCGCTGAGCTGGCCGAAATTGGTGTATTTACCGTCTAAATGCGCGCGGCGTTCTAAGCAGATAAAAAACTCAGTGCTGCCGCTGTTCGGGTCTTCGTCGCGGGCCATGCCGAGGCTGCCGCGGATGTGGGGTAATTTGTCAGAGAACTCGGCCGGAACGCGGTATTTCTGATGATCCGGATGATTGTCATCATTGATGCCGGCTTGCGCGACATGGCCTTTGACCACGCGATAAAATGATTTGCCGTTGTACCAGCCGGATTTAGCCAGTTCAATAAAACGCGCGGTGGTTTTTGGCGCCGCTTGTTGGTGCAAATCAAACTTCATAGTGCCAATCGTGGTTTCAATCACGGCAGTTGGCGCCGCCTGTGCTACACCAGCGCCAACACCAGCCAAACCGAATAACAACACCGCACTTTTTAACAGCTTCATCCGCTTTTCCTTGTGGTTTATTGCAATAAAATGGTGAGTTGATTGGTCTGGCCTTTGGCTTCCTGCGCGCCAAACGGCAAGACTAAATCCTCTTTGCCATCATCGTTTAAGTCATTGACCAGTAAGTTAATGGCGCGTTTTGGCAGCTTAATATTCTGCCGCGTACTTTTATCGGAAAACAGCTTAGCGCCAACCGGGGCATAACTGCGCAGCGTATCGTCATCTTCGGCTTTCACTAAGGTCGCTTTGCCATCAGCGCCTTTTAATACTGCGGTCACCGGCAGATTAAACTGGCCGCTGCCAAGCGAAATACCAACATCGACTTCCTGACGATGCACCGGCTTAGTGCCAAAACTGCCATCGGCCTGCTGTTTGTAAAACAACCAGTCGACCGACGCCGAACCGGTTAACAGCGCCGATACGATTTTACTGATGCCGATATCCGCCGCCGGCGTGTAAAAATCTAAGCGGCCGTCGGCGTCTAAATCAGCAAACTGCACGTCAAACTGCACACCTGTGGTGTTGATTTGCTGATCCGCTTTGACCGGAAACACCAGCTTGCCGTTGTCGTTGCGGCCATAGTGAATGCGGTAGCTGTATTTCTGCTCCATCACATCAACATAATGCTGCTGTTGCACTACTAAATCGGTGACTTTATCGCCATTTAAGTCGAGTAACCGTTCCAGCCGCGTGATGGTCAGGCCTTCATAGCTACGGCCATCACCACCGCGTTGCTGCGCCTGCACGTCCGGCGTCAGGCCAACGCCCAGTGGCACCACTGTGGCCGTGGTGGCAAAGCTGCCATCCGCCTGCTGCGGATAAACCCACAAGTTGTCGTCGACGTTAAACACAATGTCGGTGCGGCCATCCAGCGTGTAATCGACCTGACGCGGCGTTTTCAGGAAAAAATCCGGGTCTTTCTGGAAAATCTGCATCTGTGCAGCGATTGGCAGGGCATAAGTGCGAAAGCTGCCGTCTTTTTGCTGCATCAGCACCTGCAGGGCGCGAAAATCCGGCACCAGAAAGTCAGTCAGGCCGTTTTGGTCCAAATCAGCGGCGAATTCAAGTTCCAGCATGCGTTTGGCGTCCGTCACTGGATAAGCCGAAGGCGCGCTGGCTAATTGCCGCCATTTTTTTGTGTCGGTTTGATAATGCCACAAAGCGTCCTGCCCCATCGCCACCAGCTGACTGCCAGTTTGACCAGCTAAAGTTGCAGCCTGGAAAAACTGTACTTGTACCGGTAAGGCGATTTGTTCGGTGCTGTTATTGGCGTAGTCGACCCGGCTGAGCCAGCGGAATTCATGATTGTGACCAGACACCAGCAGCACCGGCTGACCGGGCATCCGCAGCACACTGCCATTGGCCGGATGTTCCAGTTTGATGGTGGTGGCTTTGAGTTGCAGCGCTTGGACCGGCGTCAACACCAGCGCGCTGGCCAGCATAGCCGTCAGCAGTTTGCCTGATGGGATGTTATGGAGAGAAAAAGAGCGCAGCGCCGGTGCCATCCTGTGGTTCCTCATCTTAGACCAATACAAAAGTACACAGCAGCATACGCTGCATCACAGTTCAAAGACCAACAAATGTGTAACAAATTCAGTCGCTAAAGCATTTTTTTCGATGGATATTGGCTGCTACCCTGCGAAAGATTTCCGCTCCAGGCCGGTTCGGGCTAAAATAACCGGCTTTGTTGTGTGTTGGAGATGTGTGATGTCAATTAACTGGTTCCCGGGTCATATGCATAAAGCCCGCAAAGAAATTGCGGAGGTGATGCCCCAGGTTGATGTCATCATCGAGATGCTCGACGCCCGTATTCCGTTTTCCAGCGAAAACCCGCTGGTGCCGGAACTGCGCGGCGACACGCCATGTATTAAAGTGCTGAATAAAGCCGATTTGGCCGACCCGGCCGTCACGGCCATCTGGCAGGCACATTTTGAACAGGAAGCCGGTGTCAAAGCCATTCCGATCAGCCAGCAGGACCCGGCACAAATCCGCGCTTTACTCGACCTTTGCACCACCTTATTACCAGAGCGTAACTTCGACGTACGTGGCCCACGCGCGATGATTATGGGGATCCCGAACGTTGGTAAATCGACTTTAATCAACACCTTAGCTGGCCGGGTGATTGCCAAAACCGGCAACGAAGCCGGCGTTACCAAATCGCAGCAACGGATTAAACTCGACAACGGCGTGATTTTAACCGACACGCCGGGTTTTCTGTGGCCAAAACTGAGCCCGGCCAGCTGTGGCTATCGCCTCGCCATCACCGGCGCCATCAAAGAAACCGCTTTTGACTATGGCGACATCGCGCTGTTCGCCGCCGAATACCTGCTGGAACATTATGCCGATCAGGTGCTTGGACGCTATCAGTTAAAAGAAAAACCGGAAAATGATTTGGCGCTGCTTGACGCCATTGGCGCCAAACGCGGCTGCATGGCTAAAGGCGGTGTGGTTGATGTGACCAAAGCCGGCGCCATTCTGATCAATGAGTTACGTGCGGGATTGTTTGGCCCTATCACTCTGGAAACCCCTGAAATGGTGACAGCAGAAGTCACCAATGCTAAGTTAGAGGAAGCCCGCAAAGCCAAAGAAAAAGCGGAGCGTGATAAAGAACGGGCGCGCCGCACCAAGAAAAACCGCCGCTGACGCCCAGACCCAGGTTTGCCACATCTGCTGTTTGCCCCCAGAGGTCAGCCGCCGGTTGTGGCCCACGTACACGGAGTTTGCGATGTCTCGTCTGTCCCGCCGGCAGTCCCTGCTGGCCTTGTTGATTTCCGGCTGTTTCACCCTGTCGGCGCATGCTGCGCCAGTGCTTGTCAGCAATATCAAAGGTTATGGTTTTGACGACCAGCGTCAGCTACTGTCGTTTTCTGAACTGGTGTTTGACGACGCCACCGGCAAAGTGCTGGCGCGTGGTCAGGGCATCGCCAAAGACTTTCCTGAAGCCAGCAAAATCGACGGCATGGGACGCACCTTATTGCCGGGGCTGATTGACGGTCACGGCCATGTGCTGGGCCTCGGCCAGAACTTGAGTCAGGTTGATTTACGCGAAAGCAGCTCTGAAGCACAGGCTGTGGCAAAAACTGCTGCTTTTGCCAAAGCCAATCCGCAGGCGCAGTGGATTTTAGGCCGCGGCTGGAACCAGGTGTTATGGCCGAGTCAGCAATTTCCCGGTAAGCAGTTATTAGATGAAGTGATCAAAGACAAACCGGTCTGGCTCAGTCGCGTGGACGGCCACGCCGGCTGGGCCAACAGCAAAGCGTTGCAACTGGCCGGCATCAGCAAAGACAGCATAGACCCGCCGGGCGGCCAGATTGTGCGTGACGCCAACGGTGAACCCACCGGTGTGCTGATCGACAACGCCATGTTGATGCTGGAAAAACAAATTCCGGCCATCAATGAAGCCGAGCGTGTCAGTGCACTGAACGCGGCGTTTAACCATTTGTTGTCGCTGGGTATCACCAGCACCCATGACGCCGGCATCGACGCGGCGAACCTCGCCACTTATCAGCAATTACGCGAAGCGAAACAGCTCCCGCTGCGGCTCTATCCGATGTTGTCGGCGACAGATCCGGCGCTGGAAAGCTGGCTCAAAGCCGGCCCCACCGACGACCCGCTCGATTTCCTCGATGTGCGGTCAGTGAAAATTTACGGTGACGGCGCGCTTGGCAGCCGTGGCGCGGCATTACTGGCGCCTTACAGCGATAAACCGAAAGAAAAAGGCCTGCTAGTCACCCAGCCGGACAAACTGACGGCGGTGATGAAACTGACCATCAACGCTGGTTTTCAGGCCAACGTGCACGCCATCGGCGATTACGCCAATCAGCTGGCGTTAGACCGCTTTGAAAGCCTGCAAACCGAAGCACAGCGCAAGGCTGGCCGTCACCGGATTGAACATGCGCAAATTGTCGCACCCAAAGACTTGTCGCGTTTTGCCGCTCTGCATGTGTTGCCGTCAATGCAACCAACCCATGCCACGTCGGATAAAAACATGGCCGGCGCACGTTTAGGCGTGGCGCGGCTGCGTGGCGCTTATGCCTGGCGTTCACTGGTCGATGACGGCAACCGCATTGTCGGCGGCTCGGATTATCCGGTCGAACTGGCCAATCCGTTTTTTGGTATTCATGCCGCGGTGACACGGCAGGATCAGCAAAATCAACCGGCCGGTGGCTGGTTGCCGGAGCAAAAACTGACGCTGGTGGAAGCGCTGCGCAGTTTTACCGTCGATGCCGCCTATGGTGCTTTTCAGGACCAGACGATGGGCAGCCTCGCGCCCGGCATGTGGGCTGACTTTATTCTGGTCGACCGCGACATTGTCAAAGTCGCCCCGGAACAGCTGTGGCAGACCAAAGTGCTGGCAACTTATGTCGGCGGCGAACTGAAGTACCAATACCGTGAATAAATAGCTCCACGACTAAACAGTTCCGGGGAATAAATCGTCCGGCAATACACAAGGTTTTTTATGATTAGCCAGAAGTGGTCAAAACTAATTAAGTCACTGCATTTAAAGAAGTTTCGAAAAGCAGAACAACTGTTTTTTGTCGAAGGTGAAAAAGCAGTGCTGGAAGTGCTGGCCGCACACTGGCCGGTCAAAGCCTTGTTTGGCACGGCAGACTTTTTTGACCGTTATCCTGAAACCGCCTACGCCGCCGAGATGAGCCACCCCTGCTCCGCCAGTGAGCTGGAGCAGGTTGGCACTTTTACCAGCAACAACGCGGCGCTGGCTGTGGTCGCCATTCCGCAATATGCACCTTTTGCTGAAACCGCCGGTGAATGGGCTTTGGTACTGGATAACGTCAATGACCCGGGCAATCTGGGTACTATTATCCGCATCGCCGACTGGTACGGCATCCGCCATATCCTCTGCTCCGCCGATACGGTAGATACCTTTAACCCTAAAGTCATCGCCAGTGCCAAAGGCTCGTTTTTACGGGTCAAACTGCATTATGGCGACTTAGCACCAGTGCTGAGCGAGGCACAGCAACCGGTGTACGGCGCTTTTTTAGACGGCGATTCGGTGCATCAGCTGGCTTTAGCCAAACCCGGCGGTTTTATTGTGCTTGGCAATGAAGCCAACGGCATCAGCGACGCCGTTGCAGCCCATATTAACCGCCGCATCACCATTCCGGCTTTTGGTCAGGCCGAGAGTTTAAATGTCGGCATCGCCAGTGCGGTGATTGTCGATAATCTGGTACGGCTGTCAGGGAAGTAACTCGCTGATAACAAAGCTATTGCTTAGTTTTTCCCAATAAAAAAGCGCCAACAGGCGCTTTTTTATTGTCTCAAGGCTGATATCAGCCACACATCAGGCTGCTTTATTCTGTGTCGGATTGCGTTGTCTGCGCCATGCCAGCAGCGGTAAACCAAGCAACAGCGCACCTAAACCAGCACCACCGCCGCCACCTGAACTGCCAGCATTCGGCGCCACGGGGT
>CAMLRA010000076.1 GCA_946482325.1 uncultured Chromatiaceae bacterium
CCACCGTGCAATTGATGTAGAGCCTACCTGGGCGCCTGATGGTAGAAGTATTTTATTTTCTTCAGAACGTGGTGGACGGCCGCAACTTTATTCTGTAGAACTGGGTTCAAATCAGGTTACCCGTGTAACTTTTGAGGGTGAAATGAACCTGGCAGGCAAATATACGCCAAATGGTCAAGCAATAGTTATGGTAAACCGGACAAACGGTCAGTATAATATCGCCCGCATGGATAGAACTACAAAGTTTATGCAAGTGCTGACACGGACTTACCTGGACGAGTCACCAAGCATTGCGCCAAACGGCTCAATGATTATCTATAGTACTTTGCATGGTAGTAATACCCAAGTACTGGCACTGGTGTCCATGGATGGTCGCTTTAAAGCAAGGCTGCCAGCTACCAACGGCCGGGTTAAATCACCGGCCTGGTCGCCGTTTTTATAAAATACAAAAATTTGGTTAAATCGTAATACTAAGGACAACATCATGAACTTAAATAAAGTTTTAAAAGGTTTGTTAGTTGCTGTGCCAGTGCTGACTTTAGCTGCATGTAGCTCTAACAATGAAACTGACGCTGGCGATGCAAATGCAAACGCTAACCAGGCAGTAGTTGCAGACCAAGGTCTGAGCGATGCAGAACAACTGCGTCAGCAATTAGAAGCTCTGCGTCAGCAAAACACTATTTACTTCGACTTCGACAAGTCTGACATCCGTTCTGAATTCGCTTCAGTTCTGGACGCGCACGCTGCATTCCTGCGCGCTCGCACTACTATCTCTGTAACTATTGAAGGTCACACTGATGCACGCGGTACTCCAGAGTACAACATTGCACTGGGCGAGCGTCGTGGTCAGTCAGTTCAGAAATACCTGGAAAACCTGGGTGTTGCTGCTGGTCAGATGTCTGTAGTGAGCTACGGTGAAGAGAAACCAGTTGACGCTGGCAACACCGAAGAGTCATTCGCTAAAAACCGTCGCGCTGTTCTGGTTTACTAATTTAAGTTGTGAGTTTGCATGACCGTTAAGAAGTCGCTTGTAACTGTATTAACACTGGTCGCGACTACTGTGGCCGCAGATCCTGCTCCAGTGGCAGATTTGAGTCGCAGTAGTAGTCAGGGTATTTCCACGCAGACCACTGCACGCAGTGGTTCGGTTTCAGAGAGGCTTGCCGCGCTGGAACGAGTGGTGGATGCACGGGCAGCCGCACAGCTGGCAATGCAGCAACAGCTCGAGACTCTGTTAACAGAAGTCAGCGAGTTACGTGGCACGACGGAAGAGCACTCCTACAAATTAGAGCAGATATTACAGCAACAGCGGGATATCTATCAGGAAATTGACCGCCGGCTCGGTGGTGCAGCAGCAGGTGCAGCGTCTACTCAGTCGCAAGCACCAGCGCAGCAAGAAGCCGTAGTGCCAGCGGGCAATCCTGCAGCCGTTGTAGCAGCCGATGAGGCTGCTGCAGCGGAATCTGCAGCACCAACTCCACAGGTTGCTGCAACAGGTCAGCTCAATGAAGCGCAGGCTTATGAGCAGGCAATCAATTATGTCGTGAAAGACCGCAACTACGCGGCCGCTATCCCGGCGTTTGAAGATTTCATTAAGAACTATCCAAATTCTGAATACACCTCGACCTCGCATTATTGGCTGGGGCAGTTGTATTATCAGAAAAACGAATTCGCAAAAGCCAAAACGCATTATGAGCGTGTTGTGAAACAGTTCCCGAACTCGAGTAAAGTTCCGGACGCATTATTAAAGTTGGGTTTAGTTGCGGATAAGCAGAATGATGCTGCCGCAGCGAAAAAATACTATAACCAGCTGATAAAAAGCTTTCCAAAGTCCAAGGCTGCAGCTACTGCAAAAGCCAAACTTGAATCCCGATAAAACCGCGTTTACGCGGTTTTTTCTTATGTGTACTTTCTTCTGTGTCCAAATTTGAGCACAAGACTTGGTTCTACCGTCTTGGATTTAGCTTTTGGTTTGTTCTTAGTTCAAAAAAATCAATAAAGTACTTTGCGACAGAATCAGTTACTTCTTCGCCATAGTGCCGGTCTTTTAAGCAGTCAGCAGGCTAAAACGATGTTTTTGCCAGATTTTGGTTGCACTGTGCGTGTAAATAAGTAAGATATGCGTCCGCGAGAGGGGTCATTAGCTCAGCTGGTAGAGCAGCGGACTTTTAATCCGTTGGTCGATGGTTCGAATCCATCATGACCCACCAATCTGAAATTCCTCTTTTGAGGGTCATTAGCTCAGCTGGTAGAGCAGCGGACTTTTAATCCGTTGGTCGATGGTTCGAATCCATCATGACCCACCAATTCCCGAATATCCCAATCGCTTTGCCATCTTGTGTCTCTCAGGCGCAAAGCTGTGTATAATACGCCACCTTTTTCAGCCCGGAGTTTATCCGCATGAATCAAGCGCTGCATTTTAACGAACTTGACTTCGTCTTCCCGAAAAAGCCTGTGCCACTGTCGTCCGATGACAAACAAGCGTACAAGGGCCGGATTAAAGCCTTATTACAGCAAAAAGATGCTGTGTTAGTCGCGCACTACTACACAGACCCGGAGATCCAGGCCTTGGCCGAAGAGACTGGTGGTTGTGTCTCTGATTCACTAGAAATGGCCCGCTTTGGCAATGCCCATCCGGCGAAAACGCTAATCGTCGCAGGTGTGAAATTCATGGGTGAAACCGCCAAAATCCTCAATCCGGAAAAGACAGTGTTAATGCCAACGTTGGAAGCAACCTGTTCACTGGATCTGGGTTGCCCAGCCGACGCGTTCTCAGCATTTTGTGATGAGCATCCGGACCGTGTCGTTGTAGTCTATGCGAATACTTCTGCAGCCGTGAAGGCTCGCGCTGACTGGGTGGTGACTTCGTCCATTGCATTAGATGTAGTGGAGCATCTGGATAGTGAAGGCAAAAAAATTCTGTGGGGACCGGATCGGCATTTAGGTGCCTATGTTCAGAAACAAACCGGCGCCGACATGATTTTATGGCAGGGCGCCTGTATCGTACATGATGAGTTCAAAGCCAAAGCTTTGGTTGAGCTGAAGAAACAGCATCCGCAAGCCGCTGTGCTGGTGCATCCAGAGTCGCCGGCCAGTGTGGTTGACCTGGCAGATGCTGTAGGTTCCACCAGCCAGCTGATCAAAGCCAGCCAGACATTGCCCAATGACACTTTTATCGTCGCAACAGATCGCGGTATCTTTTATAAGATGCAGCAGGCGATGCCGGACAAGACCTTTATTGAAGCGCCGACCGGCGGTAACGGCGCCACTTGTCGCAGCTGTGCACATTGCCCCTGGATGGCGATGAATGGCTTGCAGGCGATTGAAGCCGCTTTAACTGACGCGCAGGGCCACGAGATTTTTGTTGATGCAGCACTGCGTGAACAGGCGTTAGTGCCACTGAACCGGATGCTTGGTTTTGCCAAAAGCAATAAGGTTGCGGTCAGAGGCAATGCCTGACAAAATCCGGCGCTGCTAAACTGCTGAAAATTACAGCGAATAACGGCGCTTCGGTATTTTCCAGTTGCCAAGGCCACAGAATTTACCTAGTATGTCGGCGCTTGCTGAGGCAAGTCCCGGAGAGATGGCTGAGTGGCTGAAGGCGCACGCCTGGAAAGTGTGTTTAGGTTAACCCCTAACGAGGGTTCGAATCCCTCTCTCTCCGCCATATTCCGCAAAAGCCCCGCATTCTGATGCGGGGCTTTTTTGTTTCAGCGTTATATCATAAGTACTGTGCTGACAGTCAAATACTGATGGTTACCCCCATTAGCCTGTGAGTGCGGCAAAGAGGGCACGATGCGGTGTTGGCATTGACAGAAATCCGCTGTGCAGTGAAAGTGATCAGTGAAAAGATCTAAATGGATTGGACTGAATGTCAGAAGAATTAGCAGGTTGCGTCGGAGATCATCTAGAGCGGACTGTTCCGCTTGTCGTTGATCTGGATGGCACTTTGTTGCGGTCAGATCTTTTGGTTGAAACCGGCTTTTTATGGCTGCGCCAGCAGCCCTTAAATTTTCCGAAACTGGTGGTGTGGTTAGCGCAGGGGAAAACGGTATTAAAGCAACATCTGGCTAATGCCGTCAGCCCTGAGGTATCTGAACTGCCCTATGACCTTGCAGTCCTGCAGTTTATTCGCGAGCAACGTGCAATAGGTCGTCGAATTATCCTGGCGACTGCCTCTCATCAAACGTTGGCTGACAAAATAGCTGTGCATCTGGCACTCTTTGACGAGGTATTGGCTACCCAAGGGCAGTTGAATCTGTCGGCTGAAACCAAGTTAAAAGTTCTGGTCGAGCGTTTTGGTGAACGCGGTTTTGACTACATGGGGAATTCGGCTGATGACTTGGTCGTATTTAATGGTGCACGTTACGCTTATGTGGTCAATGCATCCGCAAGCGTGCAAAAACAAGCAAAACGGCTCGGCAATGTTGCTGCTGTGATGGGGCAGCTCGAGGCAGGCGTGGCTGATTGGTGTCAGGCGCTTCGCATGCATCAATGGGTCAAGAATCTGCTGATTTTTGTGCC
This sequence comes from uncultured Chromatiaceae bacterium, assembly GCA_946482325.1. Next base: position 4,525 of record CAMLRA010000076.1, read on the forward strand.
GCTCCTGGCTGCTCACCGGGCGCATGAGTGGCCTTTGCTGTGGTCGGCCTTTCTCGTCTTTATCTGTTTTAGTTTATGTGCTTCCAGTGTTTATCTATTAAACGATTTGTTCGATTTGCCTGACGATCGTCACCACCCATTAAAAAAACATCGACCTATACCCAGTGGCCGGGTCTCGCTGCATTCGGTGCTCGTGCTTTGTCCATTGCTGCTGCTTACAGCTTTCGGGTTGGCGTTATGGTTGTTACCAGCAGTCGCATTGTTGGGATTGGCCGCTTATTATTTGCTGACCTTGTGTTATTCGGTGTGGTTAAAACGCTTGGTGATCCTCGACGTCGTTACCTTGGCCACCCTTTACACTAGCCGACTGATGGTCGGGGCCCTTGCACTCGGTATAGCATTGTCGTTCTGGCTGTTGGCGTTTTCCATGTTTATGTTTTTGAGTCTGGCGTTGGTCAAACGATATGCGGAATTGGTTCAGGTGCGGGCAAGTCGTCGTAGCCTGAAGGCTCGGGGGCGCGGTTATTTTTCCGATGATTTGCATATGATAGCGACGCTGGGGGCATCGTCCGGTTACATGACGGTGCTGGTGATGGCGTTGTATGTCAACGACAGTCGTATTACGCAACTTTACCACCGGCCCGAATGGATCTGGCTCGCTTGTCCCATTTTGTTGATTTGGATCAGTCGGGTTTGGATGCTGGCACATCGCGGGCAAATGAACGAAGACCCGGTGATTTTTGCGTTGCGTGACAAAGTTAGTATCTTCATGGGCCTGCTGGTTTTGTCGGTCTTTTGGATGGCAACATGACAGCAACAGTGCTCAGTTGGGGGTTGTATCCACATTACCCACAGCAGGTCCACTCTGTCGTGTGGCGTGATCAGCTGACACGTTCAATTGCATCACTACAATACAAGCATGAAACTTTTTTACCTTTTGGTCTAGGCCGCAGTTATGGCGATAGCTGTCTTGCGCAAAGCGGGCAGGTGATGCAGCTCAATGGCATGGATAGGTTTATCAGTGCAGATTGGTCGCAAGGCATACTTCATGCTGAAGCTGGTGTAACACTGTCGCAGATTTTGAGCTTGGCTATCCCACATGGATGGTTTTTGCCGGTGACTCCGGGGACACGTTTTGTTACTTTAGCAGGCGCTATTGCCAATGATGTTCATTCCAACACTCAACACCGCGCCGGTACTTTTGGGCGTTTTGTGCGAAGATTGGAATTGACCCGCAGCGCCGCGGGGGGGGGGCAGGTGTCTGCAACTCAGCACCCAGAGCTCTTCAGCGCCACCATTGGTGGTTTGGGTCTGACAGGGATCATTAGCCGGGCTGAAGTGCAATTACAGCGCATCAGTGGGGCTGATTTACAAGTTCGTACAGAACGATTCCCCCATTTAAAGGATTTCTTTACGCTGTCGGCAATCGCTGAAAAAGAACATGAGTTTTGTGTTGCCTGGATTGACTGCACGGCCAAAGCCAATGAATTGGGCCGAGGTGTGATGTATGCTGCTGACTTTGCGCCACAAAGTGGTTTGAAGATTGCGCCTGCAGGTCACATACAGCTGCCATTCACACCACCGGTTTCTCTGGTGAATTCTTGGTCATTAAAGCTTTTTAATGAGTTGTACTGGAGGAAAACGCCTGCTATTCCGGTTTCAGCGAGCCAGAGTTATCAGCAGTTTTTTTATCCGCTTGATGGAATTTTGCATTGGAATAGACTGTACGGTCGCAGAGGTTTTCAGCAGTATCAGGCTGTTATCCCTGAGCATTGTGCAGCAGATGCAATTCGCGACATGTTGGGCATTATTGCTGCGTCTGGAACAGGCTCAGCATTGGCCGTACTTAAGCGCTGTGGCGATATCTCATCACCCGGGGTTTTATCATTTCCGATGGCAGGCACTACACTGGCATTAGATTTTCCGCAACAAGCTGCGACAGCTGCCTTGTTTCACAAGTTGGATGCTGTGGTTCGAGTGGCCGGTGGTAGACTTTATCCGGCAAAAGATGCGCATATGAGCGCAGCGGACTTTCAAAAAGGCTATCCCCACTGGTATGCAGTAGAGAAATTGCGCGATCCGGCGCTAATGTCCCGTTTTTGGCACAGAGTGACTCAATGAAAACAATTTTAGTGATTGGTGCTACATCAGCTATTGCCTGCGCTTGTGCCCGCATCTGGGCGAGTCGGGGGGCACAGTTGATTCTGGTCGCCAGAGATTTGAACCGGCTCGAGATACTCGCCGCTGATTTGTCCCTACGCGGAGCGGTAAAAGTCGATTGTGTCCAACTGGACTTGGATGATTTGGCACAACATGAGCTGGTATTGAACCGGATCTTTGCAGATTACTCTTGTATTGACGTCAGTCTGATTGCGGTAGGGGTGTTACCTGAACAGCAAGCTTGTAGTCTGGATGCATCGCTTGCTGTGCAGCAGTTTCAGACCAATGCAGTCAGTGTAATGGCGATGTTAACATCACTGGCGCAGCATCTTGAAAAACAGAGACGTGGTGCTATTGGTGTGATCACTTCAGTTGCAGGAGACCGCGGGCGACCATCAAATTTCTATTATGGCAGTGCGAAAGCCGCTTTATCGGTGTTCTGTGCTGGGTTGAGGGCCTCATTGTTTAAGCAAGGGCTCACGGTGACTGATATAAGACCTGGTTTTGTCGCAACTCCGATGACCGCAGGATTATTGTTGCCGCGAAAACTAGTGAGTACTCCTGAGCGCGTTGCTGTGGATATAGTGCGAGCTATCGAGCGTGGACAGTCGGTTTGTTACACCCCTGGATATTGGCGTGCCATCATGTGGGTGATCCGTCAGATCCCAGATGTCATTTTTAAACGGCTGAATTTATGAATCCGGGTCCGGAGGCTGAGAAAATTCCGGCATGGGTGACGGGACGACCATATCAAGCGGTCCTGCTATCGACGTTTTGTGCTGCTGCCGCGTATCTGCTGATGGTGCTCTGGAGTGGCTGGGAAGAAGTTCGACAAGCCATTGTAGTGATTGGATTTAGCGGTCTGAGCATCGCCTTATTGCTATCGCTGCTCAATTACCTGTTGCGGTTCGTGCGTTGGCAGCTATATCTGCAAACCTTAGGCTACCCGATCCGAGCCTGGCTTAGTTTGCGGATTTATCTGGCAGGATTTGCATTGACCACCACACCGGGTAAAGCAGGCGAATTAGTTCGTAGTTTTTTATTGCAACGGCAAGCGGTGCCGATGCAACAAAGTGTCTCAGCATTTTTTAGTGAGCGTTTGTCTGATTTACTGGCCGTCACAGCTTTGGCATTTCTCGGATTCTGGGTGTATCCGCAGGCACAGATGATAATTGCTGGTGCGACACTGATTTTGTTGACGGTCTATTGGCTGGTTTTACATGGACAGCTTATTCATTGGTGTAGTCGGCGCTTGAAATCCTGGCTACGCGTTCATCAGCTGATGCATCATTTGCAGCAACTGTTAGGACAAGTCCAACGTTGTCATACCGTTCGATTGATGACGATGACGACTTGCTTAAGTCTGGTGGCCTGGGCGGCCGAAGCCTGGGCTTTTCACCTGATTCTGGAATCATTGGGATATCAAGTTCCTATCGCGATTGCAGTGTTTATTTATGCTGTCTCGATGCTGGCAGGTGCACTCAGTTTTATGCCGGGTGGTCTTGGTGGCGCAGAGGCGATGATGATTGCGCTGTTGATATGGCAAGATGTCCCGGCGGGACCTGCAGTGGCTGCAACTGTGGTGATCCGGCTGGCTACTTTGTGGTTTGCGGTATTAATCGGATTGCTGGCGTTGCTTAATCTGAAAATCTCATACTCTGACTGAATAATAACGTGCTCGCCGTGAGGTCTGAGCGCTGGTGAGAAATCGTTGATGAATATCGATACAAAAACCGGGGTTAAAACCTGGAGTTGGGGGACTCAGCTAGTCTTCCTGGTTTTGGTCATCCTGCTGGCGACTGTGTTAAAAATCACAGATGTCAAAAGTCGGGCCATGCTGGAACATGACGAAGGGATCACGTTATTAGGGGTTACCGGACATCAGGGCGAGTTTACCAATCTGGTTAACACCAATCTGTTAGACCAATGGCAGCCTGCCAGTTCGTGGCAATACTATGTCAGTCTTCCGGCTGAAGTACCGCTTAGACAAATCCAGCATGACCTGAATTTGCATGATATCCACCCTCCGATGTACTTTTGGGCATTAAGTACCTTCTTACAAAAATATGGACAGGTTGACCGACTCGCTTACGCGCTCAACTGGTTGTTTGCGCTCGCTGCAATCGTGATGTTCTACTTGGTGTTACGCCTGCAATTTGCCAGATTTCCTGCATTATGCGTCTGCGCTATATTTGCGTTTACTCCTGCATTGGCAGGTCCTTACGCAGTGTTACGTCAGTATGAATTAATGTTGTGCTGCGGCACCGGCTGTTTGCTGATGTTGAGTTATTTGTTATCGAACCAAACCGCCTCTGGTCGAGGGACGCCTGTTGCCTACCTAGGTTTTTGCCTCTTTGCTTTTATCGGTCTGATGACTCATGCACAGTTTGTATTGGTCTTAGCTGGGCTTTGCACCGCATTCGTCATCTTGCCCTTGTCATGGCGGAAAAAACTGTTGGTGATTGGCGCGGCAGCCCTCGCGGCGTTGCTTTTTGTTGTCAGTAATCCCGAATTTTTCCATACCTTGGAAAGGTTACAGGTACAGCGTCAGGGGGCAAGTTTATTGGAGTTTTTACGTCGCCTGACTTCAGTGGTAAACGGACTGGACGAACTGGTGGGACTATTCCCTGTGACTTCCGCGATGGTATTTACCCTACTGATGGTCTGGGCTTTACGACAGTGCTGGTTGACACTTTCCCAAAAAAAGGCAGCAGAACCTAGCGAAATACTACCTCGATTTTGGCTTTACAGCGCGGTTCTCGTGATTGGCTTGATTCTGTTGCAATATCTCAGTATGAATTCTCCGCGTCATGCGATGGGCGGCCGGTATTTCTTGCCGTTGTTACCCTTTTTTGTGCTGTTAGTTGCATTGTGGCTTACACAACGGCGGTGGTTAGATCATGCCTGGATTGTTGCTGCTCTAATGTTCACTGCATCTGTTAACTTATTAGCGGTTGAGATGTTGAATAGAGCTGATAAAGAACAGCGAATTGCTAAAGCCTCGCTGCAGGCCAAGGCTGTACTGATCAATAATCCAAGTCGTGGTGTGCTCAGTCCTGTGCTGCCTATTTTGCCAAAAATGGGGCAGGTTGCAGTGATGAGTCCTCAAGTGAGTTCGGATCAAATGCTGATATTGAGTGATAGATTACAGGCTGGCGACCTTGTTTGGTTGCAGCCTGGTTATCAGGTCAGTGCAAGTCAATGTGCGGAGCAATTGATGCTACTGCAACATCGATTTGTGTTGCAGGAAATTGCGCATAAGAGCGGAGTTTATCTGGTGTTAAAAAGGTTAAGCCACCCGCACTAAATTAGTGGTGAGCGGATCCTTCGCCAGAGAATGTCATGCGTCCCGGCGGTGGTTTTGCTAAAATCGCCTCTTTGAATCTCCGTGGGATGCGAAATTTGTACTGCGAAGCTTTTGCCCGTGGCAAGTGTGTGTCTTGCCCGCATATCCATCAGTCTTACTTGCAGCAGTTACTGCGTAAACAAGCGCAGTTGCAGCAGATTTTCCCTGAGTTGTCGCTGGAGTTGCCATGCCCGAGTGAGACGGCGCAGTTTCGCAATAAAGCCAAAATGGTAGTGATGGGGACCTGCACTGAGCCAGTATTGGGGATCTTCAATGGCGACGAGCCGGTAGACCTGACGACTTGTCAGCTGTATCCGGCTGGCTTCCAGAGCGCTTTTAGCCATCTGATTGAATTTATCCGGCTGGTGCGGCTAGAACCTTACCAGTTGGAGAGCCGGCGTGGTGAGCTGAAATTTATCCTGTTGAGTTACAGCGAACTGGATGGTTGGTTGCTGCGCTTTGTGCTGCGCTCACAACATCATCTGGCCGCTATCCGCAAACATTTGCCGACATTGCAGCAACAATGGCCTGAACTGGCTGTAGTGACGGTCAATTTGCAGCCGGAACATAAAGCCATTCTCGAGGGCGAACAGGAATTTGTCCTCACCAGCCAGAACATGCTGCGCCAACAACTCAATGACGTAGTGCTATACCTGCAGCCACAGAGTTTTTTTCAGACCAACACTGCTGTAGCCGCAGCTCTCTATCAGACTGCAATGGATTGGACCGCCTCATTGCAACCGACGCGGATTTGGGACTTATTCTGTGGTGTGGGCGGGTTTGCCTTACATCTGGCAAAACCCGGTGTACAGGTGACCGGCATTGAAATTTCGGCGCCGGCAATCGATTGTGCCAGCCGCGCAGCGCAGGAGCGCGCAGTCCAGATAGATTTTCGCGCGCTGGATGCCAGTGCCTTTGCTGACGCGGCACAGCAAGCGCCGGATTTACTGGTCGTTAATCCGCCACGTCGCGGCTTAGGCACAGCGCTTTGCCAGCGCATCGATGCGTTAAAACCTAAAGCGCTGTTGTATTCAAGCTGTAATCCGGCAACCCTGGCACGCGACCTGCAAAGTTTACCGGCTTATCAACCGCAACGGGCCCAACTGTTTGATATGTTTCCACATACCGATCACGCGGAAGTTTTAGTGCTGTTGCTGCGAAGCGGCAGCTGACAATCACCGCGGCTTACATTCCGCCGGTTGCGGCAATTGCAGAACTTGCAGCGACCACTGTGTACCGGCACGGCTGAGCTGATAAACCCGGCCATAATCTAGTTCCCCCAGTTCCGGCGCAGTTAATTGACTGAGCAGTGTCGCTAGTTGCGGCGCGGTATTGCTGTGGCCGACCACCAGCGCGTTTTCGCCAGTGTTGTGCAGCACTTTCACCAGTGCGGGCAAATCTTTTGCGTCGTATTGCTGTAGGTTGCGTCCCGCCTTGAGACTGGCGGCAGCAGTTTGTTTGGTCCGCTGATAGCCGCTGTGATACAACACTGGCAACGGTACATCTTGCAATAAGGTTGCTAGTGCGGCCGCTTGTGCCTGGCCGCAGGCTGAAAGGGCCGGATCTTTGCTGTTGTCGGCTTTTTCGGCGTGCCGGACTAAATACAGCTGTTGTATGTCAGCCGCCTGCACAGTGACCGCAAAACCAGCCCCAAGCCACCAGCCAATTGCGAATATTGTCGTGGTACGAAAAATTTTGCCCGCCATAGTCACCCCTTTTTTGTTTTTGCTGCGCCCAATCTGTGACAGCGGTGCAAAAAACACCGCATCGTGCAAATTTGTAGTCCTGTGGAGACGCATCATGACAAGCATTTCATTATCCGACAATCTACAACCGGGAGCCGGGCTATTGAGCATGCAGCAACAGCCAAAATCTTTAAGCTGGCTGTTAACACTGGTGCGACATCTGACGATGGTTGCTGCTGCCGCACTGGTAAGCTTTGCAGTGTTTCAACTGATGGCGCGGCTGGTGCAATCGACGACGCCTATCACAGCTAAAGTCGCGACAGTATTTGATGTCACACCACAGGCGCCGCGGGAAGAATCTGCCGCGAAAAAAATTATCCGGGTAATTCCACAGCCTCCTGTTGCACAGGTGATACCAAAACTGGCGCGACCAAGCTCCGAAGATCCCGGCGATTTGCTGGATGTCGTGCCAGATGCCGGGCATCCGGTCATCGCACTGACAGGCCCAAGTCTGGAAACGCCGGCCAGCGTTGATAAAGCGGCCACGCCGTTGGTGCGGATTGAGCCTAAGTATCCGCCGACAGCGGCCAGAGATGGTGTGAATGGCTGGGTGCAGTTGCGTTTTAATGTAGCGTCAGACGGCCGGGCCACAGATGTACGGGTGCTGGCGTCTGAACCCAGACGGGTATTTGAGCAAGAAGCTATCCGTGCGCTGAAGAACTGGAAATATCAGCCAAAACTTGAAAATGGTCGCGCCGTTGCGCAAAGTGATCTGGAAGTGCAACTGGACTTCCGACTGGATCAGCAAGGTTAGTGTGGGTGTGATTCCGGATAAGCTGCAGCTTCTGGGATGCTGTAGTTGTCAGAGGTTGCGCAAAGCGGCAGGGGAGGCAGTATGGGCTGGAGATGGATAGGGCGATGGTCGTCTGCAGACCGGTTGCAGCTGGCAGAGCAGATACAGACAGAAAGCCGGTTGTTACTGCTGCAATATCAGCAACAGCCAGACCCGGCTTTGTTACAGCAATTGTTTTTGCGTTATGCCGATGCGTTGTACCATTTTTTACTGAAACAAAGTGATGCAGAGCTGGCGCAGGATTTGAGTCAGCAGGCCTGGATCCAATTGATGCTGCACGCCGGCAGCTATCATGGGCAAAGCTCCGTCAAAACCTGGCTGTTCAGTATCGGCCGCAACCTGCTGATTGATGAATGGCGCCGCCAACGCCCGCAAGCCGTGCAGGAGTTGCTGGATGAATTGCCAGATCCGGCGGCAAAGCCGTTGCAGCAATTGCTGGCGGCTGAGCAGTCAGCCCACTTAGAGCTGGCGATCCAGCGTTTGCCATTGTTGCAGCGCGAAGCGCTATTACTGCAACTGGAAGATTTTTCGTTGGCACAAATCAGTGAAATTACCGGCGCAGGTCAGGAAACCGTGAAAACCCGGCTCAGATATGCGCGAAATCAATTGCAGCTTTGGTTAGCGAGCGCTGCGGAGCAGACTTATGAACACCGATAAATCAGCCGGCGCCATGCCGGCCGCGGAGACTCAACCGGTAAACTCAGACGGCAAAAATATGGCGCCACAACTTGACGATGCACTTCGGCAATGGCATCAGCACAGCAGACAACAACACCGGCTGGATCAAGCACATCGACAGGCATTGCAACAGCTGGTGTTGCGGGGAAGGCCGGCAGGGCGCAGCTGGCATTGGCAGCGCGGTGTGCAACAAGTGGTGGCGCTGGCGGCTTGTATTTTAGTGCTGGTGGTCTGGTTAACGCCGCCTGAGCTGATGTATCAGATCGAACAGCAGCAACAGGGGTTATATACCATTCAAATTCATCAGCTGGCGCCTGCGATGGCAGAGCAAAACACAGCTGCCACACCGACCCGTGCGCAGCAGCGCCAGCAACAATATCAGCTGGTGTATCAGGATTATCTGCATAGTCAGCAAGAGAGTCTGCAACACAACCAGCAACAGGTCGCCCGCACTGTAGCCGTGTGGCGCGAGGCCACGGCAGCTGGCTGGCAATTACAGAGTTGTGATCGCTTGCAGCTGCAGGTCCATGCCGATTTGCTCGCTGCACTTAAACAACAACAAGCCGATCAACAGCAGTGGCAGAAGCTGGAACAAAGCCAATTTTTATTGCTGACAATCGGCACGCAGGGACAAATTCTGGCATTGAAGCCCGCTATCGAAGCACCGCACTGTGCGATTTAACACCACCGTTGGCCCAGTCAAACTTGGTCGGCTCTGGTGCTTTAGGTACAATAAAACTTTTGGCAATTGCAGTTGTACTTGCAGGTATTAAGAGGCAAAGCGCCGGTGGATTTACCATATTTACGCCATTATCCGGAATCCATTCAGCAACAAGTACGTGCGCTGGTGCAGGCCGGGACGCTGGGCAGCACTTTAAAAAAACGTTATCCGGACAGCCGCCATGACATTCAGTCCGATGCGCGTCTGTATGACTACACCATGGCACTGAAGCAGCAGTTTATGCGCAGTTCGGCGCCTATCAGCAAAATCTGTTTTGACCCGAAGATCCATATCGTCAATAACGCGCTGGGCCTGCACAGTCAGGTTAGTCGGGTGCAGGGTCATTCGCTGAAAAGTAAAAATGAAATTCGCGTAGCCAGTCTGTTAAAAAAACTTCCATTGCCATTGCTGCACATGATTGTGGTGCATGAATTAGCCCATTTACGGGAAAAAGATCATAACAAGGCGTTTTATCAATTGTGTCAGCATATGGAACCCCAGTATCATCAGCTGGAACTGGACCTGCGGTTGTTTCTGACTTGGCAGGACCTGGCTGGAGGAGCCGCGGATGCCGACTACTGAGCATATTTTTGTCTACGGTTTATTGATGTTTCCGGAGATGGTCGAAGCCATCACCGGGCAACGTTATCAGATGCTGGATGCCGTGTTAGCGGACCATCAGCGCCGTGGCCTCAGCCAAAGTCCGCTTGACGCGCCGGTACCGGTGCTCACCAAAGCGCCGGGTCTCGTCCAACAGGGAAAACTGTTGTTGGACGTCGGGCCGGAAGCTGTCAGAGCTCTGGATTTTTTTGAAGAAATCGATTCCGGTCATTATGTGAAAAAAGCTGTGCGGGTGCAGGCCGCAGGGCAGTGGTATTCTGCATTCTGTTATGCGATTGGCCCGACCTTAACGCCTTATATTTCGGGCGACTGGCAACCGGAGCTGGTCAGTGAGGCGCAAAAAGCGCATTTTATTCAGCAAGTGATCCCGCAGATGTTACAGGCATTGGCTGCGACAAAACCCTGATTTTGTTGTGACATTGCTCTCCGGCAGGCCTGAGCTGCCCAGCTGTAACCGCGGGACAGGATATGTGTCTATGTGGAAATTTACTGCAGTTGCAGGCCTGTTGTTCTGGGCGGGTTCTGTTCTGGCTGCACCTTCTGTCGATGAGTTCGCTAATCAATTTCATCGCGAATTTCAGCAAAAAATGGCGAAGAACCGGGTACCGGGTGCTGTCTACGTCATCGTAAAAAATGACCGGATTGTCCGCGTCGGTGCTTATGGTGTGCGTTCGGTTGGCAGTAAAACACCGGTCGATGCCAACACCATTTTCCGGTTAGCTTCAGTGTCAAAAACCTTCGCTGCTGGTCTTGCTGCTCAGGTTGAGCATGAGGGGCGGTTCGACTGGAACGACCGCGTCACGCGATATGTGCCGGGCTTGCAGTTCCGCAGTCAGGCGATGACGGCGCAGCTGAAAGTGGAACATTTGCTTGGGCAAAACGCAGGTTTAGTCGACAACGCTTTTGATGAACTGATTGAAGCCGGTCAAACACCGGCGCAAATCCTGCCGAAATTTCAAAATATCAACCCACGTTGTGTGCCCGGGCGTTGTTATGGTTATCAAAACGTGTTGTTCAGCCAGATTGAAACTGTGCTGTTAAAAACTACGGGGCAGCCTTATGAGAAGCTGCTCGACCAGCGTATTTTTAAACCATTACAGATGCATACGGCCAGTGTCGGCTACGCTGGTTTTCTCGCCAGTAAAAACCGCGCCATGCCACATATTGGCACCCGTCAGGGCTGGGCTGAAACCAAAGTGGTGCCTACTTATTATCGCGTCAATCCGGCGGCTGGCGTCAATGCCAGCGCGATGGATATGGGCAAATGGCTGATAGCCCGGCTTGGGTACAGACCGCAAGTATTATCTGCGGCGGTGCTGAAAGATCTGCAGACACCAAGAGTCAAAACGGCAGATAATCTGCAGGGCCGCACTTATGGGCCTTATGTCAGCACGGCGCATTATGGGTTGGGCCTGCGGATCTATCAGTTTGGCAATAACACTGTGTATCACCATGGGGGTCTGGTGCGCGGCTACCGCACTGACATGTCATATTCACCAGACGCTGGTCTGGGCGTGGCCGTGTTGGTGAATGCCCAGACTAATGCCGTGGCGGAACTGGGCAGTTATTTCTGGCATCAGATGCTGGATACACCGGCACAGGCTGTGCCGGTGTCGGCGAAAAGAGTCGGCAAAAAGCCGGTTAAAAAGCTGACGAAAAAGACGCAAAAAGCACCGGTCAAGAAAAAAACAGTGCCGAAAAGGTCCACCACAAAAACTACGTCTCGCAGATAAATCAGACTGGCGCCGGTAAGTGTTGCTGAATACGGCGCCTGATTGCCGCTCGTCCGGCCGGAAGTAGAGTTTGCTCGGTTAGTCTTTCTGATATAAATCGAGATAAAAGTCTAATTGAATGGCCGGCAGTTGCTGACACAAAATCTCGCGCATCGCGTCGTTCAGTTTATAAGCCAAAGGCGTCATCTCAATCAGCTGCATCATGGTCGCCGCGTCTGGCGCCTGCCATAAGGATTGCAGCCGTTGGCGCTGTAAATGTCTGAAACCAGCTTCTGCTTTGACGGTGTCGGGGTGCAGTCGCACTGTGGCGTAGGCCTGTTGTTTAAATTGCCACAGATGTTCCGGTGCCGGGCTGACTGTCAGCAGATAACCGCCGGGCCGCAGCACCCTGGCCATCTCGCCCGCATCTGACGGTGCATAGATCCGCAATAAACCGGCAAAAACACCATCAGTAAATGGCAAGGCGTAGCTGCTGGCAACACAACAATGCAGGTTTTTATAGCGTTTGCTGGCAGATCTTACTGCGGTTTTAGAAATATCCAGACCATAGACCAGGACTCCGTTCAGGGCTGACGCGGCTCTGGCACTGTAATAACCTTCACCACAACCAAGATCTAATAAAGCATCTGTACTGAGTAACACGCCAGCGAGCTGCTGATTTATCGCATCTGATAAAAACTGATAATGACCGGCATCTAAAAAAGCGCGGCGCGCCTGGATCATCTCGGCGTTATCGCCCGGATCCAGCGACTTCTTGTGTTGCACCGGCAATAAATTGACATAACCTTCCCGTGCAAGATCAAACTGATGACCATGCGTACACCGCCAGGCGTTGGTCTGCAGAGTTAATACTTCACGGCAAAGCGGGCAACGATACATCAGAACTCCGGGACTGGCGGCTAAAGGCGGCGATTATAACCAAGCGGTAAGTTGGCCGCACTTAATTCAGGATCTCACCGGGTTGATATTCGAGGTCATTCAGTTCAGCCATCAGACTGGCAAAGATATGGGTCCAGCCTTCAATTAATTGTTGTCGGCACAATGCCCATTGCGCTGAGGTTTGATGGCTCAGTACCAGTTCGCAGCCTAGCGGATGGGGCTGAAACTGTAACTGCACCATGTCCGGTTCACCGCGGCCAGGTTGTGTGCTGTTGGCCGTCGCGCGAGTGGAGCAACTAAACAGCAACAAATGCGGGCGTAGCATTTGATGGTATTCCGCGGTATGGACCCAGTGCCGTCCGTCTGATTGCTCAATGACCCGGAATTGCTGGTTTGGTGTGAATTCCAGTTGCAGATGATGCATCCGGCCCTGCGGCGTGGCAAACATCCAGCGGCCGGCCTGATGCTCGGCCAGCCAGTGGTCAAATACTTGTGTTGGGGGCTGACGAAATAAATGACGTACCTGAATGAGTTCCGACTGAACCATCATACCACTCCCTGTTGGATGCCTGTACCGATAGATATCTACCCGATTCAACAGTGTAGGAGGCACAATGTGACTAACCCAAGTCAGTGGGATGATTTGTCAGAAAAATATCAGTTATTTTTCCGTTCGATTAAGTCCCACAGATTGCCATAGAGGTCGGCAAATACCGCAACTGTGCCATAAGGCTCGTAGCGGGGCATTTCCTGAAACCGCACACCTGCGGCGGACATGCGTTGATAATCGCGTTCAAAATCATCGGTTTGTAAAAACAACCAGACCCGCCCGGCACCCTGACGGCCAATCATGGCTTGTTGCTCCGCATCACTGGCGCGCGCCAGTAACAGTGCAGAGCCGGTTTCGCCTTGCGGCGCGACGACGACCCAGCGTTTTTGCCCTTGTGGTGTGTCTTCAACCAGCCGGAAACCTAACTGGTTACAGTAAAAGTCGATGGCCTCGGCATAGTCGCGTACGAGCAGACTGACGAGGGCAAGTTGTTGTTGCATAGTCGAATATTCCAAAATGAGTTAATGCAATAAACCAAGATCGATGGCTTTCAGGACTGCCTTGGTTCTGTCGCGCACACCGAGTTTACTTAAAATAGCCGACACCTGATTTTTCACTGTGCCTTCAGACTTAAAAACGGCGGTCGCGATTTCCCTGTTACTGAATCCGGCAGCCAATAATCGCAGTACTTCAAGCTCTTTGGGCGACAGTGTTTCAGTGTCTGGCGGCGCGGCGGTGCCCGGACGGGCTTGCAGGATACGGTCGGTCAACGCCGGTTGCAACAAAGAGCCTCCGGCCGCTACAGT
>CAMLRA010000077.1 GCA_946482325.1 uncultured Chromatiaceae bacterium
TTTAAAGGCAAAAGTATGGAGATTTCCTATTCCGGTGGCTGGGAAGAAGGTGACAGACCCAGCCCGGCGCCGTTTTATTTATCCAGCAAAGGCTACGGCGTGCTGCGCAATACCTGGGCCAACGGCAGCTATGATTTCCGCTCTGCCGAATATCTAAACTTGTCCCATCAGGAAGGCCGCTTTGATGCTTATTTCTTTGCCGGCGGCTCCATCCAGGACGTGCTCAGCGATTACACCGAACTGACCGGCCGCGCTAAGCTTATTCCGCGCTGGGCCTTTGAATATGGCGACGCCGATTGTTACAACGACGGCGACAACGTGAAAAAACCCGGCACAGTGCCGGACGGCTGGACTGACGGCCCGACCGGCACCACACCGGATGTGATTGAAACTGTTGCTAAAAAATACCGTGAACACGACATGCCTGGCGGCTGGATTCTCCCCAACGACGGCTACGGTTGTGGTTACACCGATTTACCCAAAGTGGTCAAAGGCCTCGCCAAATACGGCTTCAGAACCGGACTTTGGACCGAAAACGGCGTCGATAAAATCGCCTGGGAAGTCGGCACTGCCGGCACCCGCGCGCAAAAACTTGACGTGGCCTGGACCGGCCAGGGTTATCAGTTTGCCTTAGACGCTAACAAAGCCGCCGCCGACGGTATTCTGAATAACTCCGACTCTCGGCCATTTTTATGGACTGTGATGGGCTGGGCCGGCATGCAGCGCTACGCCGTAACCTGGACTGGCGACCAGTCCGCCAGCTGGGATTATATCCGCTGGCATATCCCAACGCTGATTGGTTCTGGTTTGTCCGGTCAGGCCTATGCCACCGGCGACGTCGATGCGATTTTTGGCGGCAGCCCCGAGACTTATACCCGCGATTTACAATGGAAAGCTTTTACACCGGTGTTAATGGGCATGTCCGGCTGGTCGAAAGCAGCGCGCAAACACCCCTGGTGGTATGACGAACCCTATCGCAGCATCAACCGCGATTATTTAAAACTGAAAATGCGCCTGACGCCTTATATGTACACACTGGCGCATGACACCGAACAAAGCGGCGCGCCGATTGTGCGCGGTCTGATGTGGGATTATCCGCAGACGCCGAAGGCCCTGACCGAAGCGTATAAATATCAGTTTTTACTCGGCCGCGATCTGCTGGTCGCGCCGGTGTATCGCTCACAAACCGCCAGTCAGGGCTGGCGCAAAAACGTATTTTTACCACAAGGCCAATGGATAGATTATTGGGATGGCCGCGTCGTGGACGCGCCTGCAGCCGGCCTGCTGCTGGATTATCAGGTCGATTTAACAACCATCCCGCTGTTTGTCCGTGCCGGCGCCATTATCCCGATGTATGACGCCATGTTGTATGACGGTGAAAAACCCAAAGATGTGCTGACACTGGATATCTATCCCTATGGCGACAGCACATTCAGCCTGTACGAAGATGACGGCAACACACGGCAGTATCAGCAAGGGGCGTTCAGTACCCAGCAATTCAGTGTCAAAGCGCCATCTTTTGCCAGCGGCAAAGCCGGTGATATTCAGGTCGAGATCGCACCGGTCAGTGGTCAGTATCAGGGCCAGGAACAAGCGCGGGTTTATCAGCTGCAAATACATAGCCGGGTGAAACCTGAAGCCGTGCAGCGCAATGGCAAGCCACTGCCGGCACTGTCTAACGCAACCGCTTTTGCCAAGGCCAGCAGCGGCTGGTATTTCAGCAATGAAAAATACGGCGTGCTCCATATCAAAACCGCCAAAACAGAGATCCGGCAGGCACTGAGCTTCACAGTCCAAATCAACGGCGCTTTAAGCCTTGCAGCAACCAAAGGCTATGACAAAGCACCGGACCTTGGTAATGAAATCGCCGCTGACAGCATTTTGGTGCTGAACCGGCCGGCAGAGGAATCCGGCCATGTGCTGGAAAACGCCTTTGACGGCAAACCGGGCACCTGGTTTCGCACCAAACGCGACCAGTCGCTGAAAACCGGAGCCCATGAATTCACGCTGGCTTTGGGCGAGCGCCGTATGGTGAATGGCTTTGAAATCGCACCGCGCAACGACCAGCATTGGCAATACGGTCAGGTCGCTGATTATGAGGTTTATCTGGGCGAGAACAATGGCGAATGGGGTGAGCCGGTCGCGCGAGGCCGTTTGCAAAAACTGCAGCAAAAACAAAAAGTCGAGTTTGAAGCCCGCCCCGGCAGTTTGTTCCGCTTCCGCATCTTAAGCACTCAGGATCAAGCCGAAGCTGACCCAATGGTGACAGCAGCCGCACAAGGCAGCGCCAAAGCGTATAACGCGTTGTTGCCCAAAGTGGTAAGCCCGATTGCGATTTCCGAGTTCCGCGTGTTGCAACAACCAGAGCCGGAAGCAGAACCTGTCCAGCTGTTTTTAGCCGAACAAACACCACAGCAAAGCAGCAATGCTGTTGGACCGGTTGAACTGAACCAAAGCAACGGCGGCGCCGAAGCCAATGACGGCAGTGTGATGTCGATGAACGGGCTGAAATTCCGCAAGGGCCTTGGCGTGGCGGCACAAAGCCGGATTGATTATCAGCTCACCGGACAATGGCGGTTGCTGCGGGCCGATGTCGGTATCGACGACAGCTGTCGTGACAAAGGCGGCGTGCAATTCCAGATTTATGGCGACGATAAGTTACTCTACGACTCTGGCCTGGTGCAGGCGCCGGCGGTGGTGAAACCAGAGCTGGATATCCGCGGAATTCGTTTGCTGAGCCTGCGCACCGTCAACGGTAAGCCCGGCATTTGTGCCAACTGGGCCAATGCTTCAGTGCTGGGATACCCGGGTAAAACCGGCAATTTGTAGCGTCTGAACTTTTTCATCGGGCCGGCCATAGCGCCGGCTTTTTTGTCTGCACACAATTGTGACAGTATCACATTTCATCGATCTAATCAGGCATTCAGCCGCATTCGTGAGAACCTGACTGCAGTTTTGACGTATCAATAGACAATTTTATTGGCCCAAGGAGCTTTTATGTCTATACGTCACTGTTTTGGCCTGCTGGCTATCGGTATCACCAGTCTGGCACAGGCGGCTATTGATCCCCAGTATCAGTATCACAGCGTCGTGCCCGCCACGCAGGATACTTTAGTTTTGCCTTTGCGCAGCAGTGACCTGCAAAGCGGCAGTCATCACTTGCTCGCCGACCCGCAGTTGAAGCAACAGCTGGCAGCGTCAAGCTTTACCGGTAAAGCCGGTACTATCAGCCAGCTCTACCACGTCGCGGGTTACCAGCGCGTGGTGCTGTTGGGCCTTGGAGATAAACCGGTGATCGCCGACGATAAACTGGCAACCTATGGTGGCGATTTGGCAGCAGCGCTGGATAAAAGCGCGGCGCAGCAGGTCACTATCGACGGACGTTATTTGGCCGCGACGCCACAGTTGATCCATGGTCTGGAACTGCGGGCCTATCGCTTTGACCAGCTGAAATCCAAAGCCGAAGCGCCACGCAAACTGACTGTTGATGTGGTCGTTGCAGATGTTAAAAATGCAGAGCAGAAGCATCAGCAGCTACAGGCCGTTGCTGAGGGTATCTATCTGGCCCGTGACCTGACCAATCTGCCGGCCGCTGATTTAACACCACAAAGCTTCGCTACAGCTGCTTTGGCGCTACAAAAGCTTGGTGTCAAAGTCACAGTGCTGGATGAAAAAGCCATTAACCAACTCGGTATGGGCGCGCTGACGGCCGTTGGTCGTGGCAGCGACCGCCCGCCACGCCTCGTGATCGCGCACTGGCAGGGGGATAACAAAGCGCCACTGGCGATTGTCGGCAAAGGAATCACCTTTGATACCGGTGGTTACAACCTGAAGACTGATGGTGAATCCATAGTCCGCATGACCAGCGATATGGCTGGTGCGGCAGCAGTGCTTGGCACCATCAAAGCGCTGGCGCTGCAAAAAGCCAAAGTCAATGTCGTGGGCCTGATGGCGATGGCAGAAAATATGATTTCTTCCAACGCTTACCTGCCCGGCGATGTGTTAAAAACCGCGCAGGGTCTGACAGTGCAAATCACCTCGACCGATGCCGAAGGCCGTTTGGTGATGGCTGATGCGATGTGGTACGCCCGCAAAGAATATCAACCGCGCGCCATGGTGGATATTGCCACTTTAACCGGCAGCAAAGTCGGCGCGCTGGGCAGTTATTACGCCGGGCTTTTCAGTGAAGACGAAGCCTTAACCAGCATTTTATTACAGGCTGCCAAACAAAGTGGCGAACCACTGTGGCGTTTACCACTCAGCGATGAATTTGCCAGCGAAATGAAGAGTGACGTTGCTGACTTGCGCAATACCGGCAAGACCACCGGCGCCTCAACTGCGGCCTGGTTCCTGAAGCAGTTCGCCGGTGACACGCCATGGGCTCACCTGGACATTGCCGGCAATGCGTTGGTCAACAGCGACAAAGGCGTGCACCCCGCGGGCGCGACCGGTTTCGGTGTTCATCTGCTAACCCTGTGGTCTTTACAGCAGCCATAAATCGGCACTTTCCCGTCAAAGCCCCTGCGACTTATTGTCGCAGGGGCTTTTTTATTGTCTGCGCATTGTTAGAGTATTTGTTTAATAAACATCTGAGCATTCACTATGTTCTTCGTACAACTGCGCCGCGAGCGTTGCTGGCGTCACATACATTTTTATCTCGGCTTAGTGCTGTCTTTACAACTGCTCGCCTGGTTTGCCAGTGGTGTGGTGATGAGCTGGTTTCCAATTGCACAAGTCCGGGGCGACCATTTGCAATCCCTGCCCCCGGCGGCAGACTGGAACCTGGCGTCGGTGTCACCGGCAAGTGCTTTGCAACAAGCGCCGGCGGAATTCCGTCAAGCGCAGCTGAGTCTCACTCAACGCGGCACTGAACCTGTTTACCAATTACAGCAAGACAATCAACAGCTGTTTATCAGCGCCTTGTCTGGTCAGATGCTGACACCTCTGAATGCCAACGAAGTGCGGATGCTGGCACAACAACGCTATCAGGGTACCAGCGCGGTGCGTAGTGCCGGGCTGTTAACGCAAACGCCTGCTGAAGTGCGTGGATTAACAGCGCCATTGTGGCAGGTACAGTTTGCCGACACTGAACAAACCGCATTTTATTTCCACCCGATCACCGGACAATTATTGCGGGTGAGAACAGATACCTGGCGCCTGTACGATTTTTTCTGGATGCTGCACATTATGGATTACGAGGACCGCAGCGACTTTAACCACCCGCTTCTGATCATCAGTGCCGGCAGTGCGCTGGGGTTTACCCTTGGTGGGGTTGTGCTGCTGGGGTTTCGGCTGGCACGACTTCGTCGCCCCGGCTTGCCGACCGGTTGACCCGCTCGCAGCGCAGGAACCGATAGACCTCTATACTGTCAGAGCTTATCAGTACAGTTTTTTACCCAAGACAGCGGAGGTGCGACATGGATACCAGCAAACATAATTTGTATACCCTGTTCGACCAGCTGGGTTTGCCCAGCGATGATGCCAGCATTGAACGCTTTGCCCGTCATTATCGGCTCAATGATGGCCAGTACCTGTACCAGGCCGAGTTCTGGACGCCGGCTCAGGCCAGCTTTCTGAAAGATGCCTATCAGCAGGATGCGGAGTGGTCGGACGCGCTGGACCAGCTGAACGGCTTAATGCGCTGAAATCAGCGTCCCAGCTGGTACAGCGGTAAGGCATTTAAACGTCGGTCGATTTCTGCCACCATTTGTTGATAGACGGCGGAATCGATCGACTGATATTGCTGTTCAAACATTTCCTGCGGCAAGCCTTCCGGCAGCCTGCTTTTACTCGGGAACAACTCTTGTTCTGTCCGTTCTGTGGCCGCAAAGAACTGCTGCAACGCCCGCGCTGATTCCGGTGTCGCCACCGCCAGACGGGCAAAGCGGATGCCAGCCCGGTCCGCCAGCAAATCAACAAAACTAAAACCGCTGCCACCTTTTAACGAATCCAGTAGTTCCTTTGCTTCCCCGACCGCCGAAGATAAACGCTGATTCCCCAGCACGTGCAAAGTCGCTGAATAGATAAAATGCTGTTGTAAATCCGGCCGCCGCGCCAGTGTTACCCTTGGTGTCTTGCCCTGTGGATTGGCCTTGACTTCATTGACCAGCAACTGCAGATTTCGTCCGCCCAACAACTGCGCCAGCGCCAGGATCACAGCCTGATTTTCCCGCACCGCCAGCTCAGGTTTAGCCTGACTGCGTTGGTCTGCTTCACGCAACAACAGCTGCAGATAATGAATGAGGCTTTGCGACGCCGCTGATTGCTGACTGTGTTGCAGTGCCAGCGCATAATAATGCTCGATCAGCTCTTTTTGGTCTTCATCGCGGAACCATTGTTTATACAGGTTTAACCCCGAATGTTTTAACGCGCTGAAGCTGAAATCGGCGGATTTATTCAGTTCCACTTTCACCGCATCCTGCTGCACGGTGACAGAACGGACTTTCATCAGCAATGCAGCGCCTTGCCCTGGCCCCCATACCTGATCAGCCACCCACCCCAATAACCCGAGAGCCATGCCACCTGGCAAAGTAAGGCTGCCTATTTGCACTTTTCGCAACTGCAAAGGGCCGACCGAAGGCTCAATCTGTAAATGAGCGTTGACATACCAGTGCCAGGAAAACATTTGCAAAGGCATCGTCATCAGAATGGTTAAACCGCTGTCGTTGATCTGAGTTTTACCCTGAAAACCCGGCAAACTGCGGCTTGCGATGGTAAAAGCAGCATTGAGCTCATCAGCATTCGTTTGGATCACCAGTTGCTGACCTGGGTCGCGCATGGATTGGTTCAGATTATTCAGCAACTGCTGGCTGTTGCGCACCGCTGCCGCATTGAGCTGGCCGGTTTCGTTTAACAAAGGCGCACGGTCCAGCAATAGCCAGGCGATAAACAACACCACAGTGCTGAGTAAAACCAATAAAGTCAGAAGCTGGCGAAACAGATGCTGGACGGCCTGCATCAAAAAACCTCTTGAACCGCAAAGGCCTCTATCTTACCAGAAGGATTTGTCGCCGGGCGATGATTTCCGGCTTGGCAATATTTGTAACTAAATTTTTCGTAAACAATGGCTTGGCACTACCGCTTTCCCGGTATTTCTGGCTAAGATAACAACAAAGCCGCAGATGCGAAGCGCCGGTTCCCGGCACTACTCAACCCTGAAAAAATTCGCTGAGGAGTTCGTTTGAACCCATTGTTATCGCTGTTTGGTCTTTGTCTGCTGCTGAGCAGCCTGCTGCCCTTTGATGCTGTTGCTGATCCACTGGACGCTGAGCTCGACCACTATCTGCAACTGACCAACGAACAACCGGCTCAGGCTTCTGCTTTTATCCGGGCGATGGAAACAAAGCTGGCACCGTCTACCGCCGCAATTACCCGTGCCAGGCTCTGGTCATATCTCGGCAGTGACTACCGCGAACAACAGGATTTTGTCAAAGCGCAGCACTATATTGAGCTGAGCCTTGAACTCGCGGAAAAAAGTCAGAGTGAAGATATTCGCACTGAAGCACTGACTGACCAGCTGGCGTTATACTGGGCGCAAAACCTGGTCGGCAAGGCCCGTGCGCTTGTACCAGAGCTACAGGAAGCGCTGAATGGCGCTAATCTGGAACGGGTGCGTTATTACGCGGCCAATACGCTGGGTAGTTTTTTGCAGGCGGAAGACCGCTATGAAGACGCCTTGCAGGCTTATTATCAGGCATTTCACGCCATTGAACACTCGAGTCATCCGCGCACAGCAGTGCGAAAAATCTATCTGCAGGGCGCCATTGCCGGTCTGAATACAGTCTTGGCGCAATATCAAAAAGCCGATGAGCTGCTGCAAACAGCCATTCAACGGGCCCAAGCCGAAGCAACACTGAATTTTATGCTGCCAGATTTATTCCTGCAGTTGGGAGTGAACTATTCGTCCCAGCAGCAATATCAGGCAGCAGAACAAGCCAACCAACAGGGGCTGCAATGGGCTCGTAAGCTCAACAACTCGCTGTCCGCTGCAACACTATTGAATAACATCGGCGACATACGACTGAAACAAGGCCAGTACACGCAAGCGGTGCCACTGTTTACCGAATCCAGGCAATTGGCCGAACAACTGCATTATAAGGCGATGGTGCTGACCGCAGATTTTAATCTGGGTTATATCCAGGTCTTACAGGGCAAACAGCAGGAAGGTCTGGCGCAGATGGCGGCTATGGTTGCAAAAGCGCGGGAACTTCAACTGCCAGACACCGAGCTGCTGAGTTATGTCGGCGAACTGGCGGACGCCTATGGCATCGCCAAAGCCCATGCCGACGAGGCCCGCCTGCTACGCGAATACAACGAGCTGAGCCAAAATATCTTTAAAACTGACCGCGATCAGGAAATCAGTGCACTGCAGGAAGCCTTTTCCGCCAAAGAAAAAGCCAAACAAATTGAAAGTCTGGAACAGCAAAATAAACTCAACAGGGCCGAACTTGCACAAAAACAACTGCAACAACGGGTGATGCTATTGTTCGGTCTGGTCGTGCTGTTAGCCACAGCACTGCTGTATTTGTTGTATCGCAAAGTACACAATGCCAATCAGCAGTTGCGTCAAGCCAATGACCAGCTGGCTTATAACTCGTTGCACGACCCACTGACCGGCTTGCTGAACCGGCGCTCATTACACGAATTTATGCAAAAGCGCACCGAGCAGGGTGAGCGCCGCCAGCTACCAACCGCCAATACGGACGGTTTTATCCTGCTGGATATCGATTATTTCAAACATATCAATGACCATCATGGCCACGCCGCCGGTGACGCCGTGTTAATCGAAATCGGTCAGCGCCTGAAACAACTCACCCGTCAGGGCGATATGGTACTGCGCTGGGGTGGCGAAGAGTTTTTAATAGTGCTGCGCAATCTGAATCAGACCGCGCTGACCAATTTCACCAACCGGGCCTTACAGGTCATCGGCAGTACCCCTGTCCCCTATCAGGACAGCAGCATTCCGGTCACGGCGTCAGCCGGTTTTCTGACCTTGCCATTTGCTGGTGTTGACGAAACGCAGTTGAACTGGGAAAAAGCGCTGAAATTGGCCGACATGGCTTTGTATATGGGCAAAGTGCATGGCCGTAACCGCGGTTATGGCCTGGTGGCATTGCATCGGCCTTATGAAGAATTAAAATCTCAGCTGGAAACCGATCTAAGTTTACCGATAGAACAAGGCCATCTGGAAATTACGCTGGTGCTGGGGCCACCGCAAAATTGAACCCGCCGCAAAACTGATTTACAGCGGGTCCAGTTCACAAGGGGGCGGCGCGGCTGCTGTCGCATTGCCGAAATAACGCTCCTGCAACAGGCTGTAAGCGGCAGAACGCTGCACCTGCAGTAATGCCTGATTAAAAGCGCTGGCCAGCTCTTTACTGCGAAATGCCGCACGATAGAAGGTCGGCGCAAACAGCGGATGAATTTGTACCTGCCCGCCCTGCTCGGCCTTGTTGTTGTAATAGTGAAAGATGTTCATATCCATCACCACCACCTGCACCCGCTGTTTCTGCAATATCTCGACCTGGCTGCGCTGATCTACGGTTTCGCGGTAGCTGGGGGAAGTCAGTGCAATGCGCTGATAGGCTTCAGGCAGCACCTGCACCGCATTTTGAAACGCCAAAATGGAGAATGGCGCTAAATCAGCCACGTCGTTTAAGCTGAGCTGATTCGTCGCCAGCGTGACGGCAACATTCTGGTAGCGGATATAAGGGCAGCTGTAAAAAATCTTTGGATTGCCTTCGGCTTTTTTTTGTAGCGTGGCAATGTCACCGATGCCCTGCTGCAATAAGGTGAAGATACGTTTGTTTGGGACATAAGTGAATTCTGCCGGCAATTGCATCACCCGGGCAATTTCACGCAGCAGCTCTATTTCATAGCCATCCGAACTATCCACCTGAATATAAGGCGGCTTGTTCATACCAACCAAGACCTGCAGCGGTTTATCCGCCAGTGCCGCGTCAGCCCAAGTTCCAACGAATAACCATAGTCCGGCAACCCAAAGACGCATGACAGACCTCATTTTTAAAACAGCAATAGCAGAAGCATAGCGGAGCAAATGGCGCGCACAAGCATGCTGACTATACTTCAACAATCAAGGTGTTACGGAGAGCCCTATGAACTCAGGCCGTTTTTTGTCTGGTCGTGCCATTTTGCTGCTTTGTGTTGTTGCATGCAGTGCGCTGCCATTAAGTGCTGAGGTGTTGTGGCAAGACTTTCGCCTGACTTATTTAAACGGTAACCACTACCGGCTGGGTGACCCCAACCGTCAGGTGTTGACGATTGAACATGCCGCAGCCACGAGCTGGGGCGACAGTTTTTTCTTCCTCGACCATATGAAATCCGCCAACGGCCAGCACAGTAATTACGCTGAATTGCAGCCCCGCTTCAGTCTTGGCAAAAATGGCTGGCAGCTGGCACCCGGCGGCCTGATTAAAGATCTGTTGCTGGCGAGCCACATCGAAATGTCCTCGCAACGCACTAATTTTCTATACGGCATTGGTCTTGATTTGACGGTCCCCGGCATGAAATTTACCCAGCTGAACTTCTACCGGCGTAATAACGAACAGCTCGCCGACAACTGGCAGGCGACTTTGGCCTGGGGCGCGCCCTTTCAGCTGGCACAGCAGCAGTTTTTGTATGACGGTTTTATCGACTGGGCCAGTGGCAGCGCCGACCAGCACGCCAACTTTAACTGGACCTCCCAGTTCAAATGGCTGGCTAGCGACATGTGGCAAGGTAAAAGTCAGGTCTGGCTTGGTGTCGAATATGTCTGGTGGCGGCACAAGTTCGGTGTGACCGACACTCCACAGCAGCGCAGCCACGAAAATAACGTCAATTTCCTGCTGAAATGGCATTTTTAGCTGGCGCTGTTGATACTTGGTTAGCAAAAAAACGCCGGCTCAGAGCCGGCGTTTTTAGGAGTAAAGCAGGAAAATTTATTCCCAGTTCAGTACCACTTTGCCGCTCTGGCCAGAACACATAATGTCAAAGCCCTGCTGGAATTCAGCAACCGGCATTTCGTGGGTGACGATAGGCGTCAGGTCCAGGCCGGACTGAATGAGGCTCGCCATCTTGTACCAGGTCTCAAACATTTCGCGACCGTAAATGCCTTTAATCACCAGGCCTTTAAAAATCACTTTGTTCCAGTCGACCGCCATATCCGATGGCGGAATACCCAGCATCGCAATCTTGCCGCCATGATTGATAGTATCGAGCATCGACCGGAACGCTGAAGGCACGCCAGACATCTCTAAACCGACATCAAAACCTTCGGTCATGCCAAGCTCAGTCATCACGTCATTGAGGTTTTGTTTGCTGACATCCACAGCGCGGGTTGCGCCCATTTTCATGGCGAGTTCCAGCCGGAACGGATTGACGTCAGTGATGACGATATGGCGGGCGCCAACATGACGCGCCACAGCCACTGCCATAATGCCAATAGGGCCTGCGCCGGTGATCAACACGTCTTCGCCAACCAGATCAAACGACAGCGTGGTATGCACGGCATTGCCGAACGGGTCAAAAATCGCCGCGATATTGTCCGGGATATTGTCCGGGATTTTAAAAGCGTTAAAGGCCGGGATCACCAGGTATTCAGCAAAAGAACCCTGCCGGTTCACGCCAACACCAATGGTATTGCGGCACAGATGCACCCGGCCGGCTCGACAGTTGCGGCAATGGCCACAAACCAGATGACCTTCACCGGACACGCGGTCGCCGACAGCAAAACCACGCACTTCCGAACCCATGCCCACCACCACACCAACATATTCGTGGCCCACCACCATGCCATGCGGAATGGTTTTTTGCGCCCAGTCGTCCCACTTGTAGATATGGACGTCAGTGCCACAAATGGCGGTCTTTTTGATTTTGATTAAAACGTCGTTAGGTCCAACTTCCGGCATCGGTACTTCGGTTTGCCAAATGCCCGGTTCTGCTTTTAATTTCGCTAATGCTTTCATGTTGTTACCTTAAGAAATCACGCCCATGTCTTTACCGGTGCGGATAAAAGCGGCAATGGCTTTATCCAGCTGTGCTTTGCTATGTGCCGCCGAAATCTGCGTGCGGATGCGCGCCTGGCCTTTTGGCACCACCGGGAACGAGAAGCCAACCACATACACGCCTTGCTCCAGCATACGGCGGGCAAATTCGCCGGCCACTTTGGCATCGCCCAGCATCACCGGAATAATGGCGTGGTCTTTGCCAGCCAGCGTAAAACCAGCTGCCGTCATCTGTTCACGGAAATAGGCCGCGTTATCCCAGAGTTTAGCTCTGAGCGCGTCGCCTTGCGCCAGCATGTCGAGCACTTTAATCGACGCCGTGACAATAGAAGGCGCCAGACTGTTCGAGAACAAATACGGCCGTGAGCGCTGTCTGAGCCACTCGATGATTTCTTTTTTCCCTGAGGTGTAACCACCAGAGGCGCCGCCTAAGGCTTTGCCGAGCGTGCCAGTGATGATGTCTACCCGGTCTAACACCTCGCAGTATTCATGAGTGCCGCGACCGTTTTTACCAACAAAACCAACGGCATGGCTGTCATCAACCATCACCAACGCATTGTATTTGTCGGCTAAATCGCAAATCGATTTCAGGTCGGCAATGACACCGTCCATCGAGAATACACCGTCGGTGGCGATCAGTTTAAAGCGTGCACCGTCAGCATCTGCTTGCTGTAACTGCGCTTCGAGTTCCGCCATGTCATTGTTGGCGTAGCGGTACCGTTTGGCTTTACACAGCCGCACGCCGTCGATGATTGACGCATGGTTCAGCGCATCGGAGATCACTGCATCTTCGGCGCCTAAAATGGTTTCAAACAAGCCGCCGTTGGCGTCAAAGCAGCTCGAATACAAAATGGTATCTTCAGTACCTAAAAACGCACTGATACGCGCTTCTAAGGTTTTGTGAATATCCTGAGTGCCACAAATAAACCGCACTGAGGCGACACCAAACCCATGGCTGTCGAGGCCTTGTTGCGCGGCAGCAATCAGTTCAGGTGAATTGGCAAGACCTAAGTAGTTGTTGGCGCAGAAGTTTAAGACCTGCTCGCCGTTGACTGTGACATCAGAGAATTGCTGCGACGTGATGATCCGCTCGCCTTTGTACAAGCCTTCGGCTTTGACGTCATCGATTTGGTGTTGGATATGGCTGAGGAACGCGGAATTGCGCATAACGCCTCCTGTTGGGACATTGGTATTTATACCCTTCTTCTTTGCAGATATGGCGGTGTTGGCTGCCTGCACTCACTGCGTTCAAACAGCTCAATGCTGTTGTGTAAAAAGCGCCGCAGATTCGTTTAATCGCCGACTGACTACATCTTTAAAGGTTGGAGTACATCTTATTATCGAAAGCATTCGAAATCATTATTTATTTTCGATAAACAACAAATCGCTGCTTCTTTAGAGTTTGGCGCCGATTGTACCGCAAACATTGGTCGATGGCAGTGTATTTGCGGCTGGTCGGTGCACAACCGGAACAGTTCAGGCGGAATGAGGAATCGGGCACGGCTCTAGATACAACAAAGGC
The DNA here is from genome assembly GCA_946482325.1 of uncultured Chromatiaceae bacterium. Next base: position 13,525 of record CAMLRA010000077.1, read on the forward strand.
CGCTGCTGCGGCCTTTGTTTGGTCAAGTTCAGTTTAATCCGAACTTATTTCTTTTTCGCTTTTGGATTTGGCAGGTCAGTAATCGAACCTTCGTAAATCTCAGCAGCGAGGCCAATAGACTCGTTCAGTGTCGGGTGCGCATGGATAGTCAGCGCGATATCTTCAGCATCTGCGCCCATTTCCACCGCTAAACAAATTTCACCGAGCATTTCACCGGCGTTGATACCGACAATAGCGCCACCGAGGATACGGTGTGATTCTTTGTCGAAAATCAGCTTAGTGAAGCCTTCAGTACGGGCTGACGCGATAGCGCGGCCAGAAGCTGCCCATGGGAAAGTCGCAGTTTCCACCGCGATGCCTTTCTCTTTGGCTTCTTTTTCGGTGATACCCACCCAGGCCATTTCCGGATCTGTGTAAGCCACAGATGGAATGCAGCGCGGGTCGAAGAAATGTTTCATGCCAGAGATGACTTCTGCAGCCACGTGGCCTTCGTGTACGGCTTTGTGCGCCAGCATCGGCTGACCAATCACGTCGCCGATGGCGAAAATGTGTGGCACGTTGGTGCGCAATTGCTTGTCGACGTTGATGAAACCACGTTCATCGACGTTGACGCCGGCTTTCGCAGCATCCAACAGATTGCCGTTTGGACGACGACCCACTGCCACCAGAATTTTGTCGTAACGTACTGGTGAAGCCGGGGCGTTTTTGCCTTCAAACGTGACGTACAGGCCGTCCGCTTTGGCTTCTACTGCCGTCACTTTGGTCGACAGCATCAGCGTGTAATTGTCTTTGTTGTATTTGGTGTAGGCTTTCACCAGATCCGCATCTGCTGCCGGAACCAGCTGGTCAGCAAATTCAACGACAGACACTTTAGAACCTAAAGCACGGTATACAGTACCCATTTCCAGGCCGATGATACCGCCGCCTAATACCAGCATTTCACCCGGGATGTCTTTCAGTTCCAGTGCGCCGGTAGAATCGATGACACGTGGGTCATCTTTTGGAATAAATGGCAGTGCAACTGGCTCAGAACCGGCAGCGATAATGGCGCTGTCAAAAGTGATAGTGGTATCACCAACAACCAGCGTATTCGGGCCGGTGAATTTGCCGTAGCCGTTGACGACTTTGACTTTACGCATTTTGGCCATGCCAGACAGACCGTTGGTCAGTTGACCTACCACTTTGTCTTTCCAGGCACGGATTTTATCTAAATCGATTTGTGGGGCACCGAAAGTAACGCCGTGAGATGCCATCTCTTTCGCGTCATCGATGACTTTGGCAACGTGTAATAAGGCTTTAGACGGGATACAGCCAACGTTTAAGCAAACACCGCCGAGGGTACTGCGGGCTTCAACTAAGGTCACTTCCAGACCTAAATCTGCTGCGCGAAATGCAGCTGAATAACCACCAGGGCCAGCGCCCAGCACTACTACCTGAGTTTTGATTTCGTTGCTCATTGTTTTACCTTGCTATTTTAGCTTGCAATTTTACTTGCTTCGGGCTCGTAGGTTGCCACGGCAGCGCCGGTGGCACAGCGTAAAAGTTGGCGGATTTTAGCACCCTGCCTGAAAGATGTCCCGTAACTTTTCAGTTACTTCAACAACCAGACCGGACCTGTTGCCCGCGACAACAGCAGCGGCAGCCGGGGCTGCCGCGGTGCGTTTTACATAATAATCTGACGGATATCAGCTAAGTATGACGCCAGCGTCGCGGTAAAGCGGGCCGCTAAGGCGCCATCGATCACGCGGTGGTCATAAGACACCGACAGCGGCACCATCAGACGCGGCTGGAAGGCTTTGCCATCCCATTTCGGTTTGATGTCTGATTTCGACACCCCGAGGATAGCTACTTCCGGCGCGTTCACGATAGGCGTAAAGGCAGTACCACCGATGCCACCGAGGCTGGAAATGGTGAAACAACCACCCTGCATATCCGCCGCCGTCAGCTTGCCTTCACGCGCTTTGACCGAGATCTCCTGCAGCTCACGCGACAGCTCGATAATGCCTTTTTTATTGACATCACGCACCACCGGCACCACTAAGCCATTGGGTGTATCCACCGCAATGCCTAAGTGCACGTATTTCTTCAGAATCAGGCTCGCGCCGTCTTCGGATAACGAGCTGTTAAAGGTCGGGAATTCTTCCAGCGCTTTCGCAGCTGCTTTCATGATAAACACCAGCGGGGTGTATTTCACACCGAGTTTTTTCTTCTCGGCCAGCGCGTTTTGCTCTTTGCGGAAATCTTCCAGATCTGTGATGTCTGCTTCGTCGAACTGCGTCACATGCGGGATGCGCACCCAGTTGCGGTGTAAGTTTGCACCTGACAGCTTCTGAATTCGCGACAGCGGTTTTTCTTCCACAGCACCGAATTTGCTGAAATCCACTTTTGGCCAAGGGATCAGGTCAAAACCAACACTGTTGCCGCTGCTGGTGACATTGCCCTTACCGGCTGTAACCTGCGCAATAATGTTTTTCACATAATTCTGCACGTCTTCACGTTGTACCCGGCCTTTACGCGCTGTACCTGCCACTTTCGACAGGTCAACGCCAAATTCACGGGCTAAGCGGCGTACCACCGGTGAAGCATGAGCAAAAGCAGCACTTTGGGTGACTTCGCTGTCGCTGACAGCCACGGCTGGAGCTGAAGCAGGAGCTGCTGCGGCCGGAGCCGCTGGCGCAGCGGCCGGTGCCGGCGCAACAACCGAAGCTGGCGCTGGTGCTGCCGCCACCGCTGCTGGTGCCGCTGCACCGGTCGAGAATACAAATACTAAAGAACCGGTCTGAACCTTGTCGCCGACTTTGACTTTGACTTCAGTCACAGTCCCGGCGAAAGGTGCCGGCACTTCCATCGCGGCTTTGTCGCCTTCGACCGATAACAGCGATTGTTCGGCTTTGACCACATCGCCGACTTTCACCAGCACTTCAGTAACTTCTACCGCGTCACCACCGATATCCGGTACTTTAACGTCTTTCAGTTCGGTGGTAGCAGGTGCGGCAACTGGCGCTGCAGCAACAGGGGCCGCAGCGGGTGCAGGCGCAGCAGCCGGAGCCACAGCGGCAGCCGCGTTGGCACCGGCAAAGACCATAATCAGCGAGCCGGTTTTGACTTTATCACCGGCTTTTACGCGAATTTCCTGCACCACGCCGGCCTGCGCCGCTGGTACTTCCATCGAGGCTTTATCGCCTTCGACCGACAGCAGCGACTGGTCCACACTGACAGTGTCGCCGACTTTCACCAGAATTTCGGTGACTTCCACTTCATCCGCGCCGATATCCGGCACAAAAATTTCGATTGTCATTGCCATTCCTCTTATGCGAACAGTGGGTTCGGCTTATTGGTGTCGATGCCAAAACGCACGATGGCATCCGCGACCAGTTGTTTGTCGATAGTGCCTTGTTTGGCGAGCTCACGCAGCGCTGCCAGCACCACGTAACCGGCGTTCACTTCGAAGTGACGGCGCAGGTTTTCGCGGCTGTCGGAGCGACCGAAACCGTCGGTACCCAGCACTTTGTAAGACACAGCCGGCACAAAAGCACGGACCTGGTCGACGTAATTTTTGATGTAGTCGGTAGCAGCAATCGCCGGCTCTTTGCCCATCACTTGTGCGATGTACGGCACTTTTTCCGGCTCGCTTGGATGCAGCATATTGTGGCGTTCACAATCCTGACCATCGCGCGCCAGCTCGTTGAAAGACGTCACTGAATAGACATCAGATGCAATACCATATTCTTCAGACAGAATTTCCGCCGCGCGGCGCACTTCGTTCAGGATGGTGCCTGAACCTAATAACTGCACTTTACCTTTGTTGCCGGTCAGCGTTTCCAGCTTGTAAATACCACGACGGATGCCTTCTTCGGCGCCTTGTGGCATGGCCGGGTGATGATAGTTTTCGTTCATCACAGTGATGTAGTAATAGATATTTTCCTGCGCCGGGCCATACATGCGGCGGATACCGTCCTGCATGATCACGGCAAGCTCGTAGGCGTAAGTCGGGTCATAAGAGATACAGTTTGGTACTGTGCCGGCCAGAATATGGCTGTGACCGTCTTCATGCTGTAAACCCTCGCCGTTGAGCGTGGTGCGGCCAGCCGTGGCGCCTAACAGGAAACCACGCGCTTGTTGGTCGCCCGCGAGCCAGGCCATATCACCGACGCGCTGGAAGCCAAACATGGAGTAATAAATGTAAAACGGGATCATCGGCAGGTCATTGGTGCTGTACGACGTTGCCGCCGCCACCCAGGATGCCATCGCGCCCAGCTCGTTGATGCCTTCCTGCAATACCTGGCCAGAGGTCTCTTCTTTGTAATAAGACACAATGGCGCGGTCTTCCGGCGTGTAAGTCTGGCCGTGCGGGTTATAAATACCGATTTGGCGGAACAGACCTTCCATACCAAAGGTACGGGCTTCGTCAGCAATAATCGGCACAATTTGCTGGCCGATATTCGGGTCTTTTAACAGAATGTTCAGACCACGCACAAATGCCATAGTGGTCGAAATTTCACGTTTCTGCTCTTCCAGCAGGCCTTCAAAGGCCGGCAATTCCGGCAAAGTCAGTGCTTTAGTGAAATTCGGCAGGCGCACCGGCGTGTAGCCGTTTAAGGCCTTACGACGGGCATGCAGGTACTGATGCTCAGGCGAGCCTTCCGGCAGCGTCAGATACGGCAGGCTATGCACATCTTCTTCTGACAGATATTCTTCCAGATTCAGACGCTTGCGAATTTGCAGCACATGCGTCATATCCATTTTCTTCACCTGGTGAGCGATGTTTTTGCCTTCAGCGGCTTCACCCATACCGTAACCTTTGATGGTTTTGGCCAGGATCACCGTCGGACGGCCTTTCGTGTCTTGCGCCGCTTTAAATGCAGCATAGAGTTTTGACGGCTCGTGACCACCGCGTTTTAATGCGAAGATTTCTTCGTCGGTCATGTCAGCCACTAATGCTGCAGTTTCCGGATAACGACCGAAGAA
>CAMLRA010000078.1 GCA_946482325.1 uncultured Chromatiaceae bacterium
CTTAAGTCTTCAGAGCCAACAGTTTGGCTCTTCTCGCCGTCACACAGCTGCTGAACACACCCTCGCTCTGCGAGGGTGCAGACTCTCAAGAAACCGCGATGGTGAGTTCAATAGAACCCTCAAAGGAGCGGGGTTTAAAAACGCAACCAATGATGCTGTTCTAGCCGTCACACAGCGGCTGAACACACTAGAGCTCCGCGAGGGATATGAAGGCTCGCAATAAAACCAAAGGGCCCACTCATTCGAGTGTGCCTTTTGCATTTTACGTCCTGTAAAATGTCCTGGGCTGGCCATCGCACAGACGGCTTACGCCATCCAAACCCACTTCTGTCGATGCATTCCTCGAGTCTGACAATCCTATGTGACAAAAAAATCTGGGATGTTGGGTATTGCTCAGGACTCAAAATAAGGATTTTAAACCCAGATATTATGTTTTATTTCAACGAGTGTTAGCAGCTCAGTTAAGTCACAGGTTCACTGGACTAATAGCTGTTCCCATAACAGTATGTTTGCCCCTAATCAAGGTAAGATTTTTCAAAATTTATGATAAAAAAATGATAAATATATGTTTATCATGTCGCAGCAAAATTTAATGTTCTAAATTCTCCGGACCTAGATTAATAGTAAGGAGGATTGAATGAAACGGATTATTGCAAAGCTTACATTTGTAGTGCTGATGGCTAGTAGCACCGCATTTGCTGCAGAAAAGAATTACTTTGATACTTTCCCTTATGCTTGTAACCAAGTGGAACAACCTAGTTCGGTCGCTTACTTTAAACAGTATGCACCTCATATGCTGATCCATGCTATGGATATTGATTTTGTGGTAAAACAAACTGGTGTTTGTACGTCCCTGTTGATTGCCTTGATGGAACAAGAAACTGGTTTAATTCGGCAGCACACAATCAAGCGGAAACCCTGGATCCAACCTTTTGGTCAACTTTCCAAGAAGTATGGTTTTATCGCGCAACTTGTTGATGTTTCGTTGAAAATTCGGCAGTTGAAAAATCGTGCTTATTCAGGTTATCTGCCAGCGAATGAAAAAATGGCTTATCTATTTAATGTGCAAATGCCGATAGGTACTCCGAAACGACTTTTGCAAATAGAAGCGCGTGCGAGATTTAAAACGCTATATAGAGATATGTTTATGCTGGAGTATATTCCGACATACTACTTGCATAGCAGCGATTTTGGTTTGAAGCAGGATCTGTTGCTACGGAGTTGGCAGTTTCGTCAGGACATGGTCAGACCCTTACTCTCAGTTGCCTGATAATGAGTTACCTGAGTGCTTGCAGTGCGGTAAAGAAGTTACCTTCTGAGGTCTGTTAGCACACGAAAATGCGTCTGCAACTAGAGGTTTGGCAAATTCTCTAATTACAGTCTGCGATATCTAATGCAGCGTCAAAAGAAAAACGGACCTGAAGCTTCAGGTCCGACAGATCTATACCATCAGATCAACATTCTGTCCCAAATTTCCGACTGGTGCCGGCTGCGGAGGCTGAGCCACCGTGGCGCTTTGCAATAGCTGCATCGTCATTTGAGCTTCTTGTTTTTGCTGAGTTTTTGCCAAGGCGGCGCCCAGCATTTCATAGCTTTGGCCGACAGCCTGGCTACCGATGCTTTCAGTCATAGTTCCTCCCATGCCGTTACATCTTGGATGTTATCGACGTTCTAACACATAACTTTAAGGATTGGGATGTTTTTGCAGCACTCTGTCCAGCACTGACGATAGTTCTTGCTTGATCGGCCAAGCTTACATTTCGCCCATAAAAAAGCCCCGTTTGTTGCAGCAAACGGGGCCGGGGGCTTTTCGCTAGGAGTGACTTATGATTTCCAAAGCGTCAAGGTTCGGTGGGTACTGGTCATCCTATCTGGACCAATGCCGTTGAATTTGTCTTCATGGTTTGCGCTGGCAAAGCTGTCGTCAGTGGACGAACTGGTCGGGTCGGGCCTTTTTTCACTGTACCTTTAACCAGAGGTAGTGGAGCCATCGGAATGTTGCCGAGTTTCGCAGCCAAACCTTGCTGTATATCGGCAACTGTGTAACCAGCTTTAATTTTCATTCGTATATAGGGGATGCCGCTGGCTTCTAAAGCGCCGCTGACAAACCAATCGGGGACCGCTTTATGGCCTTCTTTGTTTGTGTTGTTGACAAGATCGATAACCGCAACGATCGACATATCGTCTGCGTTACAAAGCACGTAGTCGAGATATTTAGCGTTGAGTTTCAACGAAGCGGCCCTGCGGGTTTTACTGTCGGCATTATCTTTCAGTTCCAGAATATCGGCGAGTTTCACCCGATTGATAATTTTGTATTGCCCACCCACAGCACGTTCAAGCAACTGTAAGAAAGAACGCTCCACGTGCGTAAACAGTTGCGTCTTTTTGTGAAAGGGGAATGGGTTACCATGATGGATAAAGCGATTCACGACAACTGCAGCCATCACTGCTAACAACACCAGCAGCACAATGATCAATTCCATAGACACCTCAGACAAATTTTTGACGTTCAGCAGAAACGGCGGTTTGCCGTGTAATTACATAGCAGAAGTCGTGCCAGAAAATATGAGGTTTTCGTCATTCATTCATAATAATCCGTGATGCCAGACATATTTGGCATTAATGCCTGTGATGGTCTTTTCAGGCCTATAGTGCTGCAAGTATCAAGAGTACAGCGCTACCATAGCAGTCCGGAATCAAAGGGCAGTTGAGCGCTGCACTGAAAAAGTCCCTACTAATTGAGGAAACAGTGATGACCACTTGCGCAGGATTAACGATAAAAGGCCCGCTGACGGCGGAATACGAACAAATTCTGACAGAAGCTGCCTGCAGCTTTGTGGTTGAGCTGGTCCGCGAGTTCAGACCTGAGCTGTACCAGTTGCTTGCCACTCGTCAGCAAGTACAGGCCCGTTTTGATGCCGGTGCTTTACCAGATTTTTTACCAGAAACTGCACATATCCGCCAAAGCGACTGGCAGGTTGCTGCAATTCCGGCAGATTTACAGGATCGACGCACGGAAATTACGGGGCCAGTTGACCGGAAAATGATCATCAATGCGCTCAATGCCGATGTGAAAGTCTTTATGGCGGACTTCGAAGACTCACAGGCGCCGAGTTGGCAAGGGGTTATTGAAGGCCAAATTAACCTGCGAGATGCCAATCTTGGCACTATCAGCTACAGCGATCCGCAATCCGGCAAACAGTATGCGCTGCGTGATAATCCGGCACTGCTGATTGCCCGTGTCCGCGGTTTACATCTGTGGGAGCGGCATCTGGAAGTGGATGGCACTAAGGTACCGGGTTCACTGGTCGATTTTGCTTTGTATTTTTTCCATAACCATCAGATACGTAAGCAAAAAGGCACTGGTGTTTATTACTATTTACCGAAACTGCAAAGTCATAAAGAAGCGGCCTGGTGGGATAAAGTGTTCCGCTTTACCGAAGCGCGTTTCCAGGAGCCGATTGGCTTTATCCGCGCCACAGTGCTGATTGAAACCTTACCGGCCGTGTTTGAAATGGACGAGATCCTGTATAGCCTGAAAGATCATATCGTGGCGCTGAATTGTGGACGCTGGGATTACATCTTTAGCTATATCAAGACCTTAAAAAATCATCCGGACCGGGTTTTACCCGACCGGCAGGTCGTAACGATGAATCAGCCGTTTTTGAGTGCTTATTCGCGACTGCTGATCAAAACCTGTCACAAACGCGGTGCGTTGGCGATGGGTGGCATGGCGGCTTTTATTCCGGCCAAAGATCCGGTAGCCAATGCGGCCATTTTGCAAAAAGTGACCGCAGATAAATCGCTGGAAGCCAACAACGGTCACGATGGCACCTGGGTGGCGCATCCTGGGCTTGCGGCAACGGCTAATGCGGTCTTTGATGCCAAACTTGGCGACAAACCGAATCAGTTCCATATCCTGCGCGATCAAGACGCGCCGACTAGCGCCGCTGAGCTGCTGCAGCCATGCGAAGGGGATCGCACTGAAGCCGGTATGCGTACCAATATCCGAGTAGCGCTGCAGTATATTGCCGCCTGGATCAGCGGCAAAGGCTGTGTGCCAATTTATGGGCTGATGGAAGATGCTGCGACAGCAGAAATCTCCCGGACTTCAATCTGGCAATGGATTAAACATGGTAAGTCATTGTCAAACGGGCAATTAATTACCAAGACCTTATTCAGTCAGATGTTAACCGAAGAAAGTGCTGTGGTAAGGGCTGAAGTTGGTGAAGAACTATGGCAACAACAATCCTTTGACAAAGCGGCGGCTTTATTGCTAAGTATCACCACAGCTGATGAGTTGGTGGACTTCCTGACCCTGCCAGCGTATGAGCTTTTAGTGTAACCCGAAGCAAAGAGGGGCATCCCAACCGCCCCTCTTTTTTTATGTACAGTATGCCGATAATTCAGGCGCTTGAACCCCAGCGCTTTTCGGAGATAGCCTGCCTAACTCAATTCCTCCGCAATCTCCACAATCAGCCGGCGCAACCAGATATGACTGGCGTCCTGATGCAATAGCGGGCTCCAAATCATCTTCAGTTCAATTGACGGGATGGGGAAAGGTGGATCTAGTACCTGCATGCTGCTGTCGTTTCTATACAGCATGGCGGCGCGATAGGGCAGAGTCGCGATCAAATCGGTTTCGACGGCCAGGTGCATCGCCACATGATAGTTGCGGGTGAATACGCCGATATTGCGCTGCTTGCCAAATTTGGCCAGCGCTTCGTCAACCCAACCAAGCTTTTGCACATCTGCCGGGTCCATCCCGACTCCAACACCAAAACCGGTTTTACTGACCCAAATATGCTGGCCTTTTAAATAGGTATCTAAATTGAAGTTCTGCAGGATCGGGTTTTGTTTATGCACCAGACAAGCAAAGGCATCTTTCCAGATGGTTTTTTGGTGGAAAGATTGCGGCAACTGGTCAAAGCGGTTGATCGCCATATCGACTTTACCGTTTTCGACGTCATGAAAGGTCACATCAGACGGCGTCATAATGTCCAGTGAGGTGCCGGGCGCTTGTGCCCGCAGGCGCTTCAGCAATGCCGGAATTAGCGTAGAGGCCGCATAATCACTGGCCATAATACGAAACACCCGATGGCTGTGCACTGGTTCAAACTCTTTATTCGGTTGCAGCGTTTCTTCCAGCGTTAACAGCACACCACGAACGATAGGCGCCAGTTCTTTGGCGCGTTCGGTCGGCACCATACCGTCGGAAGTCCGGACCAGAATTGGGTCGTTCAGCAGGTCGCGCAGGCGCTTCAGGCCATTACTCATTGCTGGCTGGGTGATATTAAGTTGGTTGGCAGCCCGGGTGACATTTTTCTCCCTGAGCAACATGTCCAGATAGACCAACAGGTTTAAGTCGATTTTGCTGATATTCATCAAATCCCCCGTGAAATAGCTGCGCCAGCGGCAAATAAACTGATTTTCATATTCACATAATGAATGATGAGCATCAGAAAAATCAACTGGATGAATCGTTTTGCTGAAACCTATAGTGAAATGCAACAGCGCAGGGCACACACAACACCTGCAGAGCTGCCAATAAAACGTACCCAACAGCCCGAACCCGATGAGGATGCAGTGATGTCAGCCTACTTACAGAAAGTCCAGCAACTGGAACAAAGTGTTAAAGCCAATGGCAGCGCCTGGAATGCCATCAGCGCTGAATATGCAACCCGGATGCAACTGCAGAACAGATTTAACAGTGGCCTCGACATTGCGCAGTACACCGCCGATATCATGCGCCGTGATATGGCAGAGTACGACGCCGACAGCGCCAGCTACACCCAATCGTTAGGATGCTGGCACGGTTTTATCGGTCAGCAAAAACTGATTGCCATCAAAAAGCATTTTGGCAGCACAAAAAAGCGCTATTTGTACCTGTCCGGCTGGATGATTGCCGCGCTGCGTTCTGAGTTCGGCCCGCAGCCGGATCAGTCAATGCATGAAAAAACCGCAGTTCCGGCATTGATTGAAGAGCTGTATACCTTCTTAAAACAAGCCGACGCCCGTGAACTGGGTGGTTTGTTCCGTGAACTGGATGCTGCCCGCGCAGCCGATCAGCAAAGCAAGGTCACTGAGATCCTGGCGAAGATCGACAATTTTGAAACTCATGTCGTGCCGATTATCGCCGACATCGACGCCGGTTTTGGTAATGCCGAAGCAACATACCTGCTGGCGAAGAAAATGATTGAAGCCGGTGCCTGTGCCATTCAGATTGAAAATCAGGTGTCGGATGAAAAACAATGTGGTCACCAGGACGGCAAAGTCACAGTGCCACACGCGGATTTCCTGGCGAAAATTAATGCAGTACGTTACGCCTTCCTCGAGCTTGGCATTGAAAACGGCATTATTGTCGCCCGTACTGATTCTTTAGGCGCAGGTCTGACTAAACAAATCGCTGTGACCAACGAGCCGGGTGATTTAGGTGACCTATACAACAGCTTCCTGGATGGCGACTATATCCAAAGCGCTGACGATATCCAGAACGGCGATGTAGTGGTAAAAGCCAATGGCAAGCTGTTAAAACCAAAACGCCTGGCCAGTGGTTTGTTCCAGTTTAAAGCCGGCTCCGGTGTGGACCGGGTGGTGCTGGATTGTATTACGTCGCTGCAGCATGGCGCAGACTTGCTGTGGATTGAAACGGAAAAACCACACGTTGGCCAAATCGCCGAAATGGTCGACCGTATTCGCGCCGTGGTGCCGAACGCCAAGCTGGTTTATAACAACAGCCCGTCCTTTAACTGGACACTGAATTTCCGTCAGCAGGTGTTTGATGCCTGGGCCGCGGAGGGCAAAGATGTGTCGGCTTATGACCGCGCCAAGCTGATGAGTGTTGAATACGACAGCACCGAACTTGCGCTGGAAGCAGATGAGCGCATCCGCACATTCCAGGCTGATGGTTCGAAACGCGCCGGGATCTTCCACCACTTGATCACGCTGCCAACGTACCACACTGCTGCGCTGTCGACCGACAATCTGGCCAAAGAGTACTTTGGTGAGGCCGGCATGCTGGGTTACGTCAAAGGTGTACAACGTCAGGAGATCCGTCAGGGCATCGCCTGCGTTAAACACCAGAATATGTCAGGCTCAGACATTGGTGATGACCACAAAGAGTACTTTGCCGGCGAAGCTGCATTAAAAGCCGCCGGTAAAGATAACACCATGAATCAGTTCTGAGGGGTGCTGATTTGTGACCAGCCGGTAAGCAGCAACCACTTGCCGGCTATTGCTGAAACGAGTTTTACGTGGGTCGGGTGAATCGACTGTTGGCAGCCAAAGATTGGCTGCCTTTTTTGTTCAAGCACTAAACTCACCCTGCGGCTGTAAATTCAGCAACAGCTGGCTCAGACGCACTTTGTGATACGGCAGATGGCGTTCAGCTTTGCCGGTTTTGAGCAGCACCAATGAGTGCTCCTGAAATTCTACTGCTGCCCGCGCTGTGCGGATTTGATTGCCGTGCCGGCTGAAAGGCACCTGTGCTAAGGCCAGGCGTTCACACAATAACAGCTTTAACATCCGTTTATCATACATCTGCATGTCTCCGCAAAACTGCAAGCAACATCAGGGGATATCCTGATGCCGCGCAGTCTATCGGCCAGAGATGACAGAAAATTGAATCTGAGCTGGTTAAGTGGCTAAAAAACAACCACTTGCAATCAACTTATTCCGCTGGCAGCTGATAGCTGTCGCAAATCACCTGCCAGGCGGCTTCGGCGCTGTCAACGAAGCGGATCAGCTCCAAATCCTGTGGGCTGATGAGGCCCTCTTCAACCAGCAAATCAAAGTTGATTAACTTGCGCCAGAACTGCTCGTCAAACAGCACCACAGGTACTTTACTGGCTTTGCCGGTTTGCAGCAGGGTTAGTGTTTCAAACAACTCATCCAGCGTACCAAAGCCGCCCGGAAAAGCGACTAAAGCGCGGGCCCGTTGCAGAAAATGCATTTTGCGAATAGCAAAATAGTGGAACTGGAAACAGAACTCCGGCGTGATATAAGGGTTTGGGCGCTGTTCGTGTGGCAGCACGATATTCAGGCCAATACTTTTGCCGCCAGCCTGATAAGCGCCACGATTGGCGGCTTCCATCACACCGGGGCCGCCGCCGCTGATAATCATCAGGGCGGTTTTCGGACATTGCTGGCTATGCCGGGTCACTATTTCGGCAAAACGCTGGGCGTCGACATAATAACGACTGTTGCGGACCTGACGTTTGGCCTGCTGCAGCAACTGTTGGTTGGCTGGATCTTCCGGGGCCATTGTGCAGTGTTGCTGTGCAGCAGCTAACTGCAGCGCAGCTTGCTCCGGCGACAAAAAACGGGCGCTGCCAAATACCACCACAGTGGCTTTGACCTGATGTTGCTCCAGAATTAATTGCGGTTTCAGGTATTCCAGCTGCAGGCGGGTTGAGCGTAATTCATCCTGCATCAGGAATTCGCTGTCGGCAAAAGCGAGCCGGTACGACGGGTGATCCTGCAGTTCCAGCGCCTGCGCTAAAGCTTCACGGGCGGAACTAAAGTGACGGGCTTCCAACGGGTTTTTTGTGGTCATATTTATAGTCTGCATCTGTTTTGACGTTGCAGAATCTGCCACGCCATCTTCAATCTGTTTGATCTAGCCTACCATGTTGTTGCAAATTTTGGTGTATGTTGAACACGTCAACTCAGAAGGAAGCTGTCATGCCATTAGATGCACGTTTAACATTTTTAGGCGCGGCCCGTCAGGTCACCGGGTCCTGTTATTTATTGCAGTGGAACGGTCGGAATGTGCTGCTTGATTGCGGGATGCAGCAAGGCGGCGATCAGGTGACAGACTTGCACAAGTTTCGCTTTCAGTTCAGACCCAAAGATATTGACGCGGTAATTTTGTCGCATGCGCATATTGATCATAGCGGTTTACTCACGTTACTGGTCGCACGCGGTTTCCGTGGCCGGATTTATTGCTCAGAAGGCACCGCCAGCCTGTTACCCATTTTGCTAAAAGACGCATTTTCGCTGTATATCAAGGATCTGGAATGGCAGAACCGGCAACGGGCTCGGCTCGGTAAGCCGGAGCAGGAGCCAATCATGAGCCTCAAAGATGTAATGGCAGTGACTGACAGCCTGGAGCCGTTGCCATATCAGCAGGATTTTGATGTGCTGGAAGGCCTGACGCTGCGCTTCCATGATGCCGGTCATATTCTGGGCTCCGCCATTGTTGACCTTTGGATCAAAGGCCATAAAGCGATGCGCCATCTGGTTTTTTCCGGCGATTTGGGCAACCCGGCGACAGTGCTGATGCATGACCCGGCGCTGATCGACAGCGCTGATGTGGTGCTGATGGAAAGTACCTACGGTGATCGCGACCACCAATGTCTGGAAAATACATTAGAAGAATTTGCCAGCGCACTGGATGCGGCGCACAAAGCCGGTGGCAATGTGTTTATTCCGGCGTTTGCGCTCGGGCGCTCGCAGGAAATATTGTATTACTTAGGCTTGTTGTATCACCAGGGCCGGTTGAAACAGCGAATGGTGGTGCTGGACAGCCCGATGGCAATTGAGATCACCCAGATTTACGACAAGCTGATTAAAGAGTTTGATCAAAAAGATACTCAGGTTTTTGCCCGTTATGGTGCCAAAGATTTGAAGTCGTTTTTGCCGATTTTGCATCTGACTAAAGATGTCGAAGAATCAATGGCACTGAACCGCATCAATCAGGGTGCCATTATTATTGCCGGTAGTGGCATGTGTAACGGCGGCCGTATTTTGCATCACTTTAAACACAACCTGTGGAAAAACGTCAACCATCTGATTTTTGTTGGCTTTCAGGCCAAAGGCACCTTAGGGCGCCGCTTGATTGACGGCGAAACCCGGGTCAAAATCCTCGGCCAGCCTCTCGTGGTGCGGGCGGCTATCCACACCATCGGCGGATTCTCCGCCCATGCCGGCCAAAGTCAGTTACTGGATTGGGCCAAACATATCGGCGGTCATCCACAGTTTTATTTGGTCCACGGCGAACCGCAGGCGCAGGAAGCCTTAGCTGAGAAACTGCAAAGTGCCGGGATCAGAACTGAAATAGCCCAGCAGGCCCAGCAAATCTTGCTATAGAGCCTTGCCGTAAAAAGCCGCGCGACCGGCAAAGCCCCGGTCGCGCGGCGGCGATCAAGCCGTGGCCACCACTGTTGGCGCCACATCCTCGCTGGGATAACAGCCTAACACTTTGACAAAGCGGGTGATGCGGTTCAGTTCGTCCAGCGCCCGTGTCATCGCGTAGTCATCGAGGTTGGCAAAGACGTCGACGTAAAACATCTCTTCCCACGGATTGCCCGGGATTGGCCGCGATTCCAGTTTACCCATGCTGATGCCATGTTGTTTCAGCACAGTTAAAGCGTCAACCAAAGCGCCCGGCTGTTGGCCGGTGTACATAATAAAAGTGGTTTTGGCCGGAATGGCTTTTGCCACATTAATCGGCTTACGCGCCACCACAATAAAACGGCTGACATTGTCTTTTTGGTTGGCCAGTTCACGGCCCAATACTTCCAGCCCATATAACTTGCCGCCTTCTTCGCCGCCAATGGCGACGACTGATAGATCCTGCGCCTGACGTACCCGGTTAAACGCATCGCTGGAGGCGTCGCAATATTCAATTTTGATGTTGCTGAGTGTTTGCAAATACTGGCTGCACTGCGCGATGACTTGCGGGTGCGCACAAATTTGTTTGATTTTACTTAAATCAGTGCCAGGTAAACCGAGCAGACAATGTTTGATTGGATGGGTCAGCTCGCCGACAATCGACAGCCGGGTGTGCTGCAACAAGTCAAATACTTCATTGATACTGCCGCTGGAGGTATTTTCAATCGGTAACACCGCATAATCGGCATGGCCGGTTTCGACCGCCTGCACGATTTCGTTGAAGCTGTCGCAGCCAATTTCAATCAGTTTTTCGGCGCGGCGGGTGAAGTATTTTTGCGTGGCCCAATAGCTGTAAGAACCTTGCCGACCAAGGAACGCGACACGGCAGACCGGGCCGTTGTCGCCATTGAGCTGGCCTTGTACTTTGGCTTGTTGCTGCAGCACTGAATCTTCGATGATCACATGGTAGAGCCGGGTGACGTATTGCGCGTCCAGGCCTAAGTCTTTGCCTTTGCCTATCAGCGACAGCAGCAACTCTTCTTCGCGTTTTTGGTCGCGGATCGGTTTGTTCTGTGCCAGTTTGGCTTCGGCCACGGCTAACGCCAGCGCACGGCGTTTGGCTAATAAACCCAGCAGTTGCTGGTCGGTATCACTGATATCGTGACGGATCTGATCGAGTTCGATTGGCATTTTTTCCTGTCCCCTGAAACGAAAAAACCTCCCGGATTGGGAGGTTTTAAACTGGTTTGACACACGCGCAGCCAGTTACCTCCCGGATTGGGTGGTAAAGCTAAAAAAGAAGCGAGTAGTCAGAATTTTTTGCATAGCCGCTACCTTATTCCGTCTGGATGGCTAAAGTCAACGCTGTGGCAGCAATTGCAGTGAATATTTTTCCGCCTGCGGCAAAAAGCCCAGTGGTTTTTCACCAAGCCAATAAGCATGGTCCGCGGCATAAAATTCCGACAACGGGTGACCCGACTGGCCGGCCGGGATCACCAGAATACCGTCCGCTTCATGGCCCGGCGACACCACCATGCGTTCGCTCTGACCGTGCACTTTCAGCTGTACCCGCGGCATATGGCGGTCGCCCGCCAACGGATCGGCCGGCATATTCAGCCAGCGACCGAGAAATGGCAGGGCTTTGGTCAGCGGATGATGAATTTCAGCGCTATTGAGCATCCCCCAACGGGCTTTGCTTAAATCGCCTTCGGTTTGGGCTTTGAGCTGTGTGACCGAATCCAGTACCGCTTGTTGCAGCAGCGCATCCCAGCTCTGGAAGTTGCCCGGCAAAGTATCGTCGCGCCGGGCCTGTAACAGCGCCCAAGCCGGTGTTTCCGGCACCATTTTTAAATCCCGTAAACGCAGTTGTTGCGCTTCCAGCTGCGCGGCCAGTGGCGCAAACATCAATTCCAGTGTTTTGTCGCGAAATGCCCGCAGCAGGCTATAGCCGATGGCTTCGCGGCTCGCGGTCTTACTGTCGGTTTCAATCCAGTTGCGGTATTGCTGCAGTTGCTGTGCGGCGACAAATTCCGGCGTCAGTACTTGCAACAACAGCTGTTGCCAACGCTGGAGGAATAACGCTTCGTGGTCGAGCTGAATGTCGTGCAGCGAACTTTCGTCGTGCTCGGTCTGTGCAAACAGCCGATCGCGGATTTGTTTGCCACGGGCGCCTAAGTCATATCCGCCATTACCGAGCACTGCGAGAGCGTCGCCGCCGACCGAACGGGCATTGGCGGTCCAGAGCCGGCCGTCTTTGGGGGCATAAATTTGCGGGTAATCTTTGGCTGCTAAATAACCCGACCAATAGTTTTTGCCTTCACTCCAGTCTTGCGGTGTATCCCAGTCTTGCAGCTGGCGGGCAGGGATGGCGCCGATGATGGTCCAGCCGATTTGGCCTTTGCTGTCTGCTACCAGCAGGTTTTGCGCCGGTACGCCAATGGTCGGTGCCAAAGCCAGCGCTTCATTGCTGTTTTGCGCCGTTTCAAGGGCCAGCAGATTCAGGTTCAGACTTTCGCGGTCGTAGCCCACCCAGCGCAGCGCAAATTTTTCAAAAGGTGCCGGCATGACGGGGCCCCATTGGGTTTCTTTGACCAAAAGCACCACATCGGCTTCGCCTTTGACTTTGATCACTTCGTTGTTGTAGCTAAATTCCTGCAGGCCGGCCGGTGTTTGATATTTTTGCCCGCTGTCATCCATCCTCAGGGCAATGACGTCATGCCAGTCGGCGGTGCTGTTGGTAAAGCCCCAGGCAATGTGGCCGTTACTGCCGGCGACCACGGCTGGCGCGCCGGGCAGTGTGACGCCGGCGACGCTGTGTTGTTTGTCGCCTTCAGACCAGCTCAGCTGGGCTTTGTACCAGGTGCCCGGAACGCGGATACCTAAGTGCATATCGTCAGCCAGAATAGCGCGGCCGTCTTTACTGGCTTGTGCTGCAACGGCAAAGTTATTGGAGCCGATGTCGCGGCTATCGGTCAGACCACAATCACGGCATGCTTGTGCCGGGATCGCTTTTAAGAAGGTCGGCAGTGGGCTTGTCGGCAGGGGTAATGCTTTCGCTTCGGAACCGTCGATGGCGGCCTGCCAATCACTGCTGTGCTGAGTTAAAAACTGATACCACTCCAGCGGAAGGGCAGCTTTTAATGCCCCTTGCGCCAGTTCGTCTTTACCTAATGAACCCTGCAAATCCAGAAACATGCTGTAAATAACCAGCAGCGAATCGGCGCTTTGCCAGGGGCGCGGTTGTTGCATCAGTAACAGATATTCAAACGGTGGCAACCCCAGTTGCTGCAAACCGGCGTTGGCACCAGCGGCGTAGCGCTCTAAGATGTCACGTTGTTGTTTTGGTAATTCCCGTAAAATGGCGTCCGCCCGGTCACGGAACCGGTGCATGCGTTGTTTTTTATCAAAATCAAGCGCGGCCATGCCAAATAACTCCGCCAATTCACCGGCCGAGTTGCGCCGCAGTAAATCCATCTGAAAGTAACGTTCCTGGGCATGGGCAAAACCCAAAGCAAAGGCTGCATCGCCGCGGCTTTGCGCCCGGATAGTCAGATAACCCTGCGCATCGCGGCTGGATACGACCTGTTGCTGCACGGCTGCGGCCAGTTGGCCTTGATATAAAGGCAGGCTTTGATGCACCATCCAATAGACTGCTGCAGCGGCGATCGCCAGCAACCCTATGGCTACTGCTAACATATTTTTTATAATTTTCATGCAGATGCGCTCATTTTGACTTGGAAAAATTAGATTATCACAGAAGATCAGGTGTTATATGCAACAAATTCAATCTGCCCTTACGCCGGTGTTTGATTTCGCGGTCCGGCTGTTTCATTGGCTGCAGGTAGTGCTGCTGGCCGGGCTTTGGTATAGCGCAGAGCAAGAATGGTACGGCATTCATCAGCTGCTGGCTTATTCGCTGGCCTCTTTGTTGGGCGCTCGGTTGATCTGGGGATTGATGGGTAGTGAAACAGCGCGTTTTCGTCAATTTGTACCTGGTTTGACGCAAGTGCGGCACTATCTGCAGACCAAAACCCCTGTGGCAGGACATAACCCGCTGTCTGCATTGATGATTCTGGCGCTAATCCTGTTAGTGGCCCTGCAGTTTATTTCAGGCCTGATGACTACTGACGAAGTGATGACAGAAGGGCCGCTGTATAGCCGGGTGCCGGACTGGCTCAGTAGCCTGGCGGGTAGCTGGCACGAGCTTGGCTTTAATCTGTTACTGGGTTTGATTGCGCTGCATGTATTGGCAGCTGTGCTGCATCAGTGGCGTGGCGACAGAGTGATTAGTGCCATGTGGCATGGCCGAAAGGTGCTTCCGGCAAATACCCCTGCACCACAACTGCTGAACAGCTTTAAATACATCCTGTTAGCACTGATTTTATTTTGCGGCTTGATGGGTTGGCAGGGCAGTGCGGTATGGCCTTTGCTGCTGTCGGATTTGCAAAGCATCCAGGCGCTGTAACTTCGGAAAAAAACGGAGCCACAGCTCCGTTTTATATCCTAACCGACTGCTTAGTCGGCTTTGTATTTGTCATGACAGGCTTTGCAGTTGCCACGGAAAGTGGCAAAAGCCGCTTTAATTTTCGCCTGATCGCCGCTTTGTGCTGCAGTTTGCAGTGCTTTGGCATCCAGCTGGAATTTGTCCGCTTTGGCGGTGAAATCTTTAAAGTCGGCCCAAATCTCTGCTTTTGCATCACCGCCGCCTGTTTCGGTCCCGGCGGTGCTGAAAGCAGGCCACGGCAATGGCGCTAAAGCAGCCAGTGCGTCAGCACGTTGTTGTACGCGTTTGGCGTCAAATGGCACTTTACCTTGCAACATCTCACCAATGTCGCCGGTATTATGCCGGATCATGGTAAAGGCTGACTGGCGGTAATCAACAGCGTCTTTGGCGTCGGTAAAAGCGGTTGCGGCTTGCGCTGCTGCGGAAAGGGCGGCAGCTGTCACGAAAATTGTGAATAGTTTTTTCATCGGTTGATTCTCATTTAGCGATTTAGCATGCAATAATGCTATAAGTTTTGTGCACTTGAGTACATTGATCTCACAGTGTTTTACCATCAGGCTACCGCAACGTCCAGTGATCGGACTTTCAACGAGCAGGCGTAACCCGTGAAGGAATCCATCTACAAGACGACTGGGCTCAACTCTCTCAGCATCAAATTTTCGGCACTGGTGTTTTTGTTAACAGTGCTGGCCAGTACCGTGATTGCTTTTGCCATGCTGGCGTTACAGCAGGACGTGTTGATCGATCAAGAACACACTGAGCTGGAACAGACCACCACCAGATACGCCAGGCAGCTCGACAATGAATTCTGGCAGAAAGAAAAAAAGGCCATCAGTGCTAATCAGGTGGTGAGCCGTTATTTGCAACAACATCCTGCCGTCAAAGAACATCAGGCCGAGAGTTACGCTGACGGCAGCTTGCGCAGTAAAGATGATTTGTCTGCGGCGTTTCAGCCACAACAAGCTTTTCAGCGCCAGCCGCACGGCTATTTCGGCCAGACTCAACAGCTTTGGCAGCAATTAGCGCCGGTATTGCTGGAAGACTTCTTTAATTTCTATTTTATTTCCAAAGACGGTTTTATCCGTATCGCGCCTGCGGACTGGGCATTGGAAATTCCGGCCGATCATAACTTCCGCAAAGATATCTTTTTTTCCATAGCGACACCGGAACAAAATCCGGCACGGCTGCCACGCTGGACACCGCTGTATTACGACTCTATCTGGCAGAAATGGATGACTAGTCTGGTGATCCCGGTTTATATCAATGATGAATTTGTTGGTATTACCGGTACTGATTTGGTGCTGGATGACATCTTTGCTGACCTTGGGCAGATTTCGCAGTGGGAACCGGGCCGGCAGGCCATGTTATTTGATGGTCAAGGTAATTTATTACTGGACGCACAAAACAGTCTGCAGCGGCAAATCGCTAATCCGTCGATGAATCAACTCGCTGTTGGTATTAAACCTAAACAAGCTGAATTACATCAGTTTATGCAAGATGTGTTGGCCCGGCCATCGGCGCAAGGGCAAATGAGCCGCGAGGTGGAAAATTTCGTCGCCTCAACAGCGCGGATCGACCGGCTGGATTGGCATGTGATGCTGTATCACGCGAAGGCCGATGTGGTAAAAGGTCTGCAGGATTATCGCAACAAAGTCGTGTTGCTGTTTTTACTGGTGGCGCTGATTGTGGCACTGGCGCTGCAGTTTTTTATCTACAAATTTGTGCTGAAACGCCTGACCAATCTGGCCAATGCGGTGCAGCGGTTGTCGCATAACGATGGTGAGAAAATTGAACTGGATGACCGCTTTGATGAAATCGGTTTGTTAAACCGGGCTTTTGCCCGCATGTCTGATGAAATTACGCAGTTGATCGGGGGGCTTAATACCCGGATCCAGGAAAAAGAAGAAGCGGAGCGTGCCACCCGTAAACTGAGCAAAGCCGTGGCGTTTTCCAGCTCGGGCATCGTACTGACCGACAGCGCGCTACTGGTGGAATACGTCAACCCATTCCTGTTGGAGATGATTGCCGCCGAGCCGGAAACGGTGTTGGGCAAACCATTGTCTTTGTTGTTCGCGCACGAAATGCGCTTTGTGGGCGAAGATATTTTGCAAAGCCTGCAAGAGCGTCACCATTGGCGCGGCGATATGCTGCTGCAACAAGGCAACAAACAATTCTGGGCCAGCCTCGCCATCGCGCCAATCCGCGATGACAAAGGCGACGTCAGCAATTATGTCTGCGCGATGCAGGACATTTCCTTTATCAAAGAAAGTCAGCGCAAAATGGAACAGCTGGCTTACTACGACGTGCTGACCGGCCTTGCTAACCGCAGTTATTTCCGTGATCAGCTGAGAAAAGCGATAGCGATGGCGGCGCGGGGGTATTACCACTTCGCGCTATTGTATTTTGATTTAGACGAATTCAAACGCATTAACGATACGCTGGGTCATGACGCTGGCGACGAATTACTCAAAGAAGTGGCGCGGCGGCTGATAAGCCGCTTGCGCGAAGAAGATACTATTGCGCGGCTGGGTGGCGATGAATTCGCGGTGATTTTAAGTGGCATTTCCGATCGTAAAGCAGCAGCGACTATTGCCGAGAATTTGCAGCAGGCCTTTGCGCAGCCAGTGCGACTGGCGGGCCATGATGTGGCGATCAGTGCCAGTATCGGCATCACTATCGCACCGCAGGACGCCGACGAAGAAGAAATGCTGCTGAAGCACGCTGACCTTGCGATGTATGAAGCCAAAGCGCGTGGCAAAAATACTTACCATTTCTTTAGTCAGGAACTCAATGACGCCGCCAACGACCGGCTGCAAATTGAAAACCAGCTGCGGGAAGCCATCCGGGAACAACAGTTCCTGTTGTATTACCAGCCAAAAATTGATATCCGCACCAATGAAGTGAAGGGTTACGAAACGCTGCTGCGCTGGCTGCGGCCGGACAATACCATGGTGCCGCCGCTGAAGTTTATTCCGGTTGCTGAATCAACGGGTTTAATTGTGCAAATTGGCGAGTGGATATTATGGGAAGCCTGCCGTTTTCTGGCGCGCCAGCACGCGCGTGGCTTGCTGGTCACGGTATCCGTCAACCTGTCAGCCCGTCAGTTTACCGACCAGGATTTACCGGGCCTGGTGGAACGCATCCTCAAACGTACCGGCGCTTTGCCGGAGTATCTCATTCTGGAAATCACCGAAAGTATGTTAATGGGCGACACTGATGCGGCCATTACCCAGCTCAATGAGTTAAAACGGCTCGGATTGGCT
>CAMLRA010000079.1 GCA_946482325.1 uncultured Chromatiaceae bacterium
GGTCTGCGCTCGGGACTGCATCAGGGCTTACGTCGCCACTGGGTTTATTGGCTTGTAATGCCGGGCCGTAGTTTTTGGCTTTTTCGATGATGTCGAACCAGGGCTTATCTTCGGTCACAGCCTCTGTGAGCTCAACTTCGTTCTCCGCTGCGGCCGGTAACCCGGCTAAAGGGTCATCCAGCCAGACTCTGCCATCTTTGGCACTGGCCGCTTCGCTCTCTGCGGCAAGCTTCTGCCGGGCGGCAATCGCTTCCAGCAAGGCCGGATCCACAGCCCGGGTATCTTCAACTTGAATAGGTGGGGTTAATTCCTGTTCACTCAGTTCATCTGCTAACTTCAGACTAAAGCTGTCCAAGCCGGAATCTTCCGGCGCCGGCGCGGTATTTAGCACCGACTCAGCGCCCGGGCTACCCAAAGTCAGATTGATACTGAGGTTCATCATCTTGTCTCCGGCCGCGTGGTACGCGGACTTTATTTGGTTTATTACCCAGACTTTTCGCAACTCATACAAATTTCACGCCAGACTGGCCAAAATCAGACACCTTGTTGCTGCAGACGACGGAAAAACTGTTGGGTGGCAATTTCGTCCAGCAGCTTTTGTTCCAGCCGGTTTTGCCGCTGCTGACTGGCAGCCAGTTCTTTGTCGATCAGTAATTCGATGGCCTTGCGTTTTTTTTGCATAGCGAGCCAGGCAGTGCGGCGCATATCAACGACACGCTGTGCCTGTTGGATTTGCAGATTTTGCTGCTCCAGAGCCTGGTCCAGCTTGGTAATAAAATTCAGATATTGGTTAAACTGGCGGCTCTGTACGCCTTCAGCACCGCGCTGTTGCGTCTGGCGGATATAGTCGGTGCGGTAGTCAGCCAGGCCCTGATAGCGGTCATTGCAGGTCTGCAGAAACTGTTGCGCCTGCACAAAATTAGCCAGCAGCTTTTCTTCTTTTTCTTTTTGGACCTGTACTAATAATTGCAGTTGTTTCAGCGCCATACTTAAAAGCTCCGGTTCGCAGGTAATAAGGTATTGAGTCCTGCCAGACATTCGTCATAAGGCACTACGTCAGTCATGCCTTGTTGCAGGAAACGGTTAATTTTGGGCATCAGGCTGATGGCCTGATCCAGCATCGGATCTGAGCCTTTGACATAAGCGCCGATGGAAATTAAATCTTTGCTCTGACTGAAACTGGCGTAGAGCTGTTTGACCGCACGCGCCAGCTTCTGGTGTTCCATACTGGTCACCGCCGGCATCACCCGGCTGATCGAGCGTTCAATATCAATAGCCGGGAAATGGCCGCTGTCCGCCAGCTGACGCGATAAAACGATGTGGCCGTCGAGAATAGCCCGTGCCGCATCGGCTATCGGGTCCTGCAGGTCGTCGCCTTCCGACAACACGGTATAAAATGCCGTGATAGAGCCCTGGCCTTCCCCGCCGTTGCCAGCGCGTTCCACCAGTGCCGGTAATTTGGCGAACACTGAGGGCGGATAGCCTTTAGTGGCCGGAGGTTCACCAACTGCCAGCGCGATTTCCCGCTGCGCCTGGGCATAACGGGTGACCGAGTCGAGTAACAACAGGACATCCAGCCCCTGGTCGCGGAAGTACTCGGCAATTTGCACTGCGGTTTCACAGCCTTTCAGTCGCATCAAAGGCGACACGTCGGCAGGTGCAGCGACTACCACTGAGCGTTTACGGCCTTCATCACCTAAAATTTCGTCGATAAATTCTTTGACCTCACGGCCCCGTTCACCGACCAGGCCCACCACAATCACATCAGCGGCAGTGCCGCGTGTCATCATGCCCAGTAATACCGATTTACCAACACCGGAGCCGGCAAACAGGCCCATACGCTGGCCTTTACCAACAGTGATGATGCTGTTGATAGCGCGTACGCCCACATCCAGCGGTTGTTTTACTGGCCGGCGATTCAGTGGATTGATTGGATTTTTCTTTTGCCGGGCAAATTCAGTGGCGCGCACCGGGCCTTTGCCATCGAGCGGATTGCCGGCACCGTCAATGACCCGGCCGAGCAGCGCCATCGTCAGCGGTACACCGAGGTGATCACTGAGTGGTGTCACGCGCGCACCGGGGATCACACCGGTAATGTCATCTTTTGGCATCAGGAAAATACGATCCTGTGCAAAACCGACCACTTCCGCCAGCAACTCGCCGTCAAAAGTATCGACGCTGCAGGTTTGGCCAATGGCGGCACTGAGGCCGGTGGCTTCCAGTGTCAGCCCGACCACCCGCACCAGACGACCGGCCACGATCGGGCGGTTTTGCCGGATGTATTGCTGCTGTTGCTGCAGACGCCCGGCGAGGGCAATGGCTTTAGATTCAAATGTCATGCTTTTGACACTTCACGGCAATTATTCAGTCTGGCTATTGGTTTGCAGGAAGTGTTCCAGACTATGTTGCAGGCGCTGTTTTAAATTGCGTTCGACTGAGGAATCACCGGCATCAATGCGGATGTCGCCGCGTTCCAACACGGGCTCAGCCCGCAGCTGCCACTGGCGCTCGGCCAAATCGTCGGCGCTGTAATGTTGTTGGATCACGGCTAAATCCTCAGGATGCAGCCGGATTTGGATTTGATTGGCTTTGAGTGGCAAGGCGTCAATTGCCTGACGCAAGGTTTGTAAAATCACCTGCGGATTGGTTTTGACTTCAACCGCAACCACAGCCTGCGCCATAGCGACAGCTAATTCCAGCAGGTTCTGCTCAACGCGCTGATCCACTTGTTGCAGCGGCTGTTGCAGCTGCTCAAGCAACTGCTGCAGCTGCGCCAGTTGCTCGCGGATCAGACCTTCGCCCTCGGCAAGACCGGTTTTGCGGCCTTCAGCCTGACCTTGTTGCAAGCCATCCTGATAGCCCTGCTCGCGGCCTTCGGCATACCCCTGACTAAACCCTTCTTCTTTACCCTGGCCTAAGCCCTCGTCGTAGGCAGCCTGACGGATTTGTTCGATATCTTCCGCGGTCAGCGGTTTAATCTCTTCTTCTTCTGGTTGGCGTGCGACCAGTTTTTGCCCGGGCTGAGGCGGCGTTTTATACAACGCATTGGTTTTTTGAGTCTTTTTCTGCACAGACGCCTGAAAATCCGGCGCAGGCCAATTTCGCAGCAATTCCAGCACTTCAGCATCCGGCTCAAAAGGCCGGTGCTTGATAAAATCGTTCAGGCTCATTTGCTACTCCAAACTACCCGCTTGGGTTGATTACAGGAAGTCTTCGCCGCCACCGCCGCCGAGCATAATTTCGCCGGCATCGGCCAGACGCCGCGCAGTGGACAGAATTTCTTTCTGTGCCGTTTCGACTTCGCTGACCCGCACCGGCCCCATCGCTTCGAGGTCGTCGGCCAGCATTTCTGCCGCCCGTTTTGACATATTTTTCAGGATCTTCTCTTTCAGGTTGTCGTCGGCACCTTTGAGCGCTTTCATCAGCACATCCTGCTGCACTTCGCGCAGAATGGCCTGAATAGCCCGGTCGTCGACTTCCAGTAAGTTTTCGAACACAAACATCAAGTCCTGGATTTGCTGTGCCATTTCTTCGTCGTGTTCGCGGATAGAATCCATCAGCTGGCCTTCGATATTGGTGTCGAGGTAGTTCATGATGTCGGCAGCTGCTTTGAGGCCACCCATCTTCGCCGCCTGTGCACCGGCCTGACCAGCGAACTGTTTCTCCATGATCTCGTTTAATTCTTGCAAGGCCGCCGGTTGTACTTCTTCCAGGTTGGCGATACGCATAGTGAGGTCGAGCCGGACTTTTTCCGGGAACTGCGACAAAATCTCGGCGGATTGTTCCGGTTCCAGATATGACAAGACAATAGTCTGGATCTGCGGGTGTTCGTTGCGGATGATGTTGGCCACCTGCTTCGAGTCCATCCATTTCAGTGAATCCAGACCTTTCGCGCCACCGCCGAGAATAATCTGATCAATCAGGTTCGAGGCTTTTTCTTCACCCAGCGCTGCTGTTAAGGCGCGACGGATAAAGTCTTCGCTTTGGAAGCCGATGGTGCTGAAGTTTTGAATTTGTTCAATAAAAAGCCGGTGCACCGCCGAGATTTTGGCCTGATTCAGGTCCTCAATCGACGCCATCGCCATACCGACTTTTTGCACCTGCTTCGGCTCCAGGTGCTTTAAGATCTGCGCCGCATCTTCTTCCGACAAGCTCAGCAGCAGGATGGCGGCTTTTTCCACGCCATCCAGTTTACCAACGTCAAACGCCGGCTTTTGTGTGGTTTCTACGTTACTCATCTTCAGCCAACCAGTTTTTCACGACCAGAGAGGAAAGTTCAGGCTCATTGGCAACCAGCGCCCGCACCGCTTTTAGTAAGTCTTCATCACCATGCAGATCAGGCAGCATCAAGGTGCCATCTGCAGCAAAACCAACAGATTTCGCATCGAACTCTTTACTCAGTAAATCGATGGTGTCATCACCCAAATCCACACCACGCGACAGCGACATTTCGTCATAAGTCTCAGAAGTATCTTCAGGGTAGATCAGTTTCTTCAGCATTGGCCGCACAATCGCCAGGATCAGCACGATGATCACCAGAGCCGCAAGCGCCAGCCGGATCACACGCATAAACCATTCCTGTTCATAGATTGGTTGCTCAGCGGCGGTCACTACAGCTTCACGGGTAAAGGGTACTGATACCACTTCGATGGTGTCGCCGCGTTGCACATCAAAACCAACACCGCCCTGCAATAAGCGCCGGATGTTCTGCAGTTCTGCCTGCGAGCGTGGCTCCGGTTTGGCTGGTGCTTCGGCTGTGCCTTCACCTAACTTATAATCCACAGCCACTGACACGCTGATACGGCGGATCACGCCACTTTGCTGCGTGCTGTGACTAATGGTGGTGTCCAGCTCATAGTTACGGGTCACTTCTTTACTATTACGGCCAGGCACCACCGGCGATTCACCGTTGTTGGCTTTCTCCGGAATGTTTGAATCCAGTGGCGGCTGGTTGGACAAAGCGCCAGGGATCCCCATAGCACCGCCGCCGACGCTGTTTTCTTCTGAAGTCATCTCGCTACGGACTGCCGGTAAATCGGGGTTGTAGCGCTTTTGCGTCTGTTCAGTGGCGGTGAAATCCATCTGCAGATCGACCTGCGCTGTGTAATTGTCCATCCCGAGGATTGGAATTAAGATTGAGTCAATTTTCTGGCGATACTCATCTTCGCGTTTTAATTCAATTTCATATTCACGGCGTGAACGGGCAGAAGCTGCGTCCTGTGAGCCACTGTTGAGCAGGCGGCCATTTTGGTCAGTGACTGTCACCTTCGATGGTTCCAGCCCCTGTACCGCCGATGCCACTAAATCCACAATGGCGTCGACTTCGCTGTCTTTAATCGCTTTGCCGCCCTTGGCGGTGATCATCACAGTCGCGGACGGCTGTTTTTCCACCCTGGCAAAAATGTTTTCTTTTGGGATAGCCAGCAGCACCCGGGCCCGGGCAACGCTTTGAAATTCTTCGATAGTGCGGGCTAACTGTTGCTCCCGGCTATGTTTCAGCCGTTCCATTTCCAGCCGTTGACTGACGCCAAAGCCGCTGTCCTGCATCAGGATCTCATCGCCGCTGTTGGTGGCTTTCTCCAGACCGGCACGATTTAACCCCAGTTTGATGTCCTGGTACTTATCGCCCGGTACCAAAATGGTGTTGCCTTCCAGTTTATATTCGATTTTTTGCGCATCCAGATGGTCCAGATGGCTGATGAGCTCAGTGGTTTCAAAAGTGCCAAGCGGACGCATATCCGGTTCGCGCGCCCACATGATGATGAGGATGGCAATCGCAATACAAATAGTCAGGGCAATAATCAGCGCGACTTGCCGGACTATATCCATCCCCCCCATAGAGCCGATAAAACCAGACTTCTGCTCCACCGGCGTCCCACTGTCGACCGGTTGATTAAAGTCGTTCGAGCTTAAGGTTAATTCTGTTGATTCAGCCATTTAGATTGCTCCCATCACACCGGCATCGCCATGACTTCTTTATAGGCTTCGACCAGCTTGTTGCGCACCTGTACTGTGGCTTCAAAAGCAACGGATGCTTTTTGACCGGCAATCATCGCCTGCGCCAGCGACACCTTCGGGTCGCCCAATTCAACGGCCGTTGCCAGCTCATTGCTGTTTTTCTGTAAACCATTGACTGTATTCAGGGCTTGTTTGAATAACTGAGAAAAATCGCTTTGGCTGGTATTGTCGACCTGAGCTGGACCAATCTGCATGTCAGCAGACACATTCCGGGCCTGCCGGGCAAATGCCTGCATTTCCTGATAAAGCCCTGCGCCTTTGATATCCATGATGCTGTCGCCTGTAAAGCTATTGATATGCTTGACTTAAGCACAAGTTATGCCATTTTATTTTTATTAATAATCAATAACTTAACAACATATCCAGCAGTCAAAAAACCGACGCAGTACTATTTGGGGGCAGACAGAAGGTTGGCAATAACGGGCTGGCAACGGCCCTGACGAGCGGAAAAACAGTGATATCAACGATGAGTTCGAAAAATAAGGTCATGGCATCGATGTGCGTAACAACTGCGCAGCTGGGCGCTGCGCAGTGTCGGCAAGCCTGATCAAAACGACACAATAATGCCTGATTCACGCATCCGGGCCAGTTTGTAGCGTAAAGTTCTGGCACTGATGCCGAGTTTTTCCGCCACATCCTTCCGCCGGTTGGCGCAGGCTTTCATCGTTTCCAGGATCAGCCGGTGTTCCTGTTCGTACACCCCGGATTTAAACACACTAAGTTCCGGGTCATTGCTGACCAGCACAGGCTCAACGCGATGGCCAGCTGTGCTGCCGGGCTCCAGCAGAATATCGTCTTCAGTGATCACCGCATCAGCATGCACTATTAAAGCCCGCTGGATCACATTATCCAGTTCCCGCACGTTGCCTGGCCAGTCATGTGAAAACAGTTTCCGTTTCGCCGCAGCGTTCAGTTCAGGAACTGCAGCGCCCTGCTGCTGGCAATGCCGCTCCATTAAATGTACCGCCAACGGCAAAATATCTTCAGGCCGTTCACGCAGCGCCGGCCACGTCAGTGGAAATACATTGAGCCGGTAAAACAGGTCTTCACGAAATGTACCCTGCGCTACGGCCTGGCGCAGATCGCGGTTGCTGGTCGCAATGACCCGGACATCGAGCTTAATGGTCTTGCGACTGCCAAGCCGTTCGACTTCCCGCTCCTGCAGTACCCGTAGCAATTTCGCTTGCAGGTTCAAATCCATTTCACTGATTTCATCGAGCAGAATTGTTCCCTGCTGCGCTTGTTCAAACTTGCCGGGACAAGCCGCGATGGCGCCGGTAAACGCGCCTTTTTCGTAACCAAACAGGGTCGACTCCAGCATATTTTCCGGAATAGCCGCACAGTTAATCGCTACAAAAGGCCCGTCTTGCCGGCCGGATTGTTGGTGAATATAACGCGCCAGCACTTCTTTACCAGAACCGCTTGGTCCGAGCACCATGACATTGGCGTCGGACTTCGCCACTTTGGCCGCCAGCTTCACCAACTGCAGACTGCTGGCTGCGGCAACGATAGGCTCAAATGCCATTTGTTCGTCCGGACTAACGTAGCGGCTGACCATATTGACCAACACTTCCGGCGAAAAAGGTTTCGCCAGATAATCCACCGCACCTAAGCGGATCGCGGTCACAGCATCGTTGACGGTGGCATATGCCGTCATCATCAATACCGGCAGTTGCGGGTAATTCAGCTTGATTGACTTCAGTAATTCCAGCCCCGAAATGGCGCCCATCTGCACGTCGCTGACCACCAGACGGATCTTATGCTGTTTGAGCTGCTGCAGCGCCTGTTCGGCGTTACCGGCCAGGATCACATCGTATTGCGCCAGGCTCAGCGTGTCAGCCAGCGCCTCCTGTAAGCCGGCATCGTCTTCAACGACCAGAATTTTAGGCTTCTGCATGACTAGACTCCTTGATTGAGCTTGCACCGCTATAGGGGGTGCCAACAGTTGCCGGACAAACCGGCAAGACTAATTCAAAACGGGCCCCGCCTGTTGCGCCTTGCAGGCAGCGAGCGAGTCCATTGTGTGACGTAGCCACCGCCTGCACGACAGCCAGGCCAAGGCCGGTGCCATTACTGCGGGTGGTATAAAAAGGCTCAAAGATTTGCTGACGCAAGTGTTCAGGTACACCAGGGCCCTCGTCTTCGACCGCCAGCACCACCTGACGCTCGTCAGCACTGGCGATAGCGGACAGCTGAATACGGGCACCGGGTCCGGCGTGCTCCAGCGCGTTATGCACCAGGTTACTCAGTGCGCCGGCTAATGCCGTATGGTTACCAAGAACCATCACATCCGGATCCGGCAGCTCGACCAATACAGTCCCTTGCTGCTGTAACACCAGTGGCTCTACTGCAGCAAACACTTCACTGAGTAATTGCTGCATCGACAGTGGCTGTGCCTGTTGCTCACGACCGGCGCGGGCAAACAGCAATAAGTCATTGACCTGCTGCTCTAAATCAGTCAGCCGGTTTAATAGCTTTTGACTAAATTGTTCACGCGCCGCAGGGTCCAGCTTTTGATTGCGTAAGTTACGCGCATAGAGCAGAGCGCCAGACAACGGTGTACGAATTTGATGAGCCAGCGACGCCATCATCTTGCCTAAGGAAGATAATCGCTGCAGATGCGACAGGCGGCTTTGAAGTTGTCGGGTCTCGGTCAGATCGGTCAGTACTATCAACTGCCCCGCTAAAGGTTCGAGCGGACTGATGGCGAGCTGGACGCGCCGGCCATCATGCAGAGAAACTTCCAGACCATCATCATTACGCGGCCGGAAGCTGCGATTTATCACGTCCAGCCAGCGCTGGCCATGCAGCGGTTCACCAAGCATCGCCACGGCAACCGGATTGGCCTGCATGACATAACCGCGCTGGTCCAGCACGACGATGCCATTGGGCAGTACTTGCAGCAGATGTTGCAGTCGTTGCAGTTCCTGACGTTCTGCGTCAGCCATCACCACGGGCGCGGCAACGGGCGCCAGTCCGGGCGACACAGCCAATGGCGGCATCGACAACGCGGGCGCAGGCGTCTTTTTCAGTACAGCTTGCGGGGAAGTGAGCATAATTTCACCGTCAGGGTTTTGAACACCTCCTGACTAAGCAGAAATCATGCCATCATGTTTTGCTTTTAATTTCAAGAACTTACAACAAATTTTCTTGCCAATTTTTTGGCAGTCAGTCGTTTTCCGCCGCATCGGCTTCGTCGCGCATCAGGTTATATTTACGCATTTTCTCTACCAGCGTAGTGCGGCGTAAACATAAAATATCCGCTGCACGCGCCACCACGAAGTCGTGACGTTCCAGCGCCTGATTGATCAGACTGACTTCTAAATCAGCCAGAAACTGTTTCAGATCCATACCCGCATCCGGCAATAGACCAAACTCATCACTGCCAGATGTTTGGAATCCGCCGTCGTCAGTGTTGTCTTCGTCATCACTGCCAAATTGAAACAGTTCGTTGATGGCGTCGCGTTCCAATAATGCTTCCGGGTAATGCGGCACATAGGTCTCGACATCAATATGCCGGTATTTTTGTGGCAAATCCGCGACATCAACTACCTGATTTGGAAACATAATGGTCA
Source organism: uncultured Chromatiaceae bacterium (assembly GCA_946482325.1). The sequence continues at coordinate 9,594 of CAMLRA010000079.1, forward strand.
GGCGTTCTACCAGATTACCCAGTTCCCGTACGTTGCCAGGCCAGGGATGTAACTTCAGGCTCTCAATGGCCCGCTCGGTAAACTTAACGCCGGACTGCCCCTGTAGTTCCAGCCGTTGCAGTAACTCGGTCAGTAACAGCGGCAGATCGTCAGCACGCTCTTTCAGCGCTGGCGTGTCGATAGGAAACACATTTAGCCGGTAATACAGATCTTCACGGAAACGACCGTCTTCAATCATCCCTTCCAGCTGACGGTGCGTCGCGGCGATGATCCGCACATCAGCGCGGATTGGCTGACTGCCACCAACTCTTTCATAACTGCGCTCCTGCAGCACCCGCAACAGTTTGACCTGCATCGGTAGCGGCATATCGCCGATTTCATCGAGGAAAATAGTGCCACCCTGCGCCAGTTCAAACCGGCCTTTGCGGGTTGAGATGGCACCGGTAAAAGCGCCTTTTTCGTGACCGAATAATTCGCTTTCCAATAATTCCGCCGGAATGGCACCGCAGTTGATCGGCACAAAAGGCCCGTCACAACGATGCGACAACACATGGATATTACGGGCCACCACTTCTTTACCCGTGCCGGATTCACCGAGGATCAACACGTTGGCATCTGTTTTAGCAACTTGCTGGATGAGAAACCGAACCTGTTGCATCACCGGGCTGGTGCCAACCATGCCGACAAAACGGTGCTGCAAATCATGATGGCGCTGACCGGGTAATAAACGGTGATATTCCTGACAATCCCGCAGCTGCTGCGTTAACGACGCATAAGCAAAAGGTTCGGTCAGTAAACCCACGGCATTGGCGTGTTTAAGTAATGGTTTTAAGGTTTCGCCTAATAACAAAAAGGCACAGGCCGGATATTGCTGCAGAATTTGTTCATGTTGCTGTGAGGTCAAAGCACCAAGCAACACCACCGCTTTTGGATCGGCATTGAGCGTCGTCGTCAGCTGTTCTTCCGTCAGCAAAACGTGCGGCTCATTGATAAAGTTCAGGATCACACTCAGGCGTTGCGCCCGGCTATCCTGTTGATCCAAAATAAATAATTGTGGGTTCATATGGTCGAACTGCCAGCTTTTTTCTTATTGTTGCAAAGGCTTGCTGCCCTTGCAAGCAACAAACGCTGGTTTTTTGACACTTAAATGATGCAGGCGTCAAAAAAACAGCGTTTCTGCCGATCGCGTAAAGATTAACTGAGTAATTGTAGTGCCTGCTCCGACTGGATCCGGCTTTGCGCGGCCACTGCAATCCCTGCCTGCTCGCGAATTTGCCCCTGCACACGTTCCGTGCTGGCTTTGGCATAATCCAAATCAGCGATCCGGCTGATGGCGGCCTGTTCGTTGACATTCTGATTCGACAGATTACGGGCAGAGGCCGACATCGCGTTGGCCATCGCGCCGATGTCGGTACGTTGGTTATCAATCTGACGACTGTTGGCTTGCACTGTCTCCAGTGCTTTTGCCACACCATCGGCACTGCGCAGGTCAATTGCAAAGACGCCGCCATCTGTCAGTTGTTTGGCTAAATCTGTCGTCTGCAAACTGAACTGACTTTTTTCGCCACCAAGCGTGATACTGCCGTTGCTGCTAAACAACTTAGTGCCGCCAAATTCGGTATTGGCGATTTGGTCCTTGATGCCGGCACTAATCGCGTCCACTTGTTTTTGTAACGCAGCTTTGTCATCAGCTGACAAAATTCCACTGCCCGCCTGAGTCGCCAGCCGGCCAATTTCGTTCAGACCATCGTTAATGCCTTGCAGCGACTGATCTGCCAGCGTGGCCATCGACAATCCGTCATACAAATTCTGTTCGGTCTGACGGGTGCCACTATTTTGTGCACTGAGCCGGTTGGCGATTTGCAGCCCAGCGGCGTCATCTGCAGCAGAGTTAATCCGTTTCGCCGACGCCAGTTGTTTCAACTTGTCGTCGTTACTGCGCTGCAGGCGGTCTGATAACAAGTCGGTGGCATTAAACTGACCATTGATATTCATGTTGCACTCCGAGTCTGGAAGGGCCTGTTTTGATTGTACGCCCTGTTTTAAGCAACAGGCAAAGCATTCATTGACTGATTTTTGACCGGGCACACAGAAAAAAGGTATCCATGACGCTAAGGTGCTTAATCACAAGCATTTTTTAATACTGGAATAAATTATGCTATGGTTCTGACATCAGACGCTGACAACAGACGAAGCCGCGTCGGCAATGCGCGGGCAGGGAGTTGATATGTTTAACGGCAAAAATATTTTTATTACCGGTGGTACCGGCTCTTTTGGCCATAAATACACCGAAACGCTGCTAAAGCGCTACAAGCCAAACAAAATCATCATTTACTCCCGCGACGAGCTGAAGCAATACGAGATGCAGCAACGGTTTAATGCAACTTGCATGCGCTACATGATCGGTGACGTGCGTGATCAGGAGCGGCTGATCCGCGCTATGCGAGGTGTGGATTTTGTCATTCATGCCGCCGCGCTGAAACAAGTCCCCGCCGCCGAATACAATCCGATGGAATGTATCAAAACCAACATCAATGGCGCCGAGCATGTGATTAATGCGGCGATTGAAAACAACGTCGAAAAAGTCATTGCCCTGTCGACAGACAAAGCCGCCAATCCGGTGAACCTCTATGGCGCAACCAAGCTGGCGTCGGACAAATTGTTTATCGCAGCGAATAACATCTCCGGTGGCAGTAAACCGCGTTTTTCCGTGGTGCGTTATGGCAATGTAGTGGGGTCACGCGGTTCAGTGGTGCCGTTTTTCGAGAAGCTGCGTGACAGCGGTGCCGATCATATCCCTATCACCCACCCTGAGATGACCAGATTTTGGATTAGTCTTCAGCAAGGTGTTGATTTTGTATTGAAAAACTTTGAACGTATGCTTGGTGGTGAGATTTTCGTGCCGAAGATCCCATCTATCCGCATCGTTGATTTAGCCCAAGCCATAGCACCTGGTTTGCCGCTTAAAGACGTTGGTATCCGCCCTGGCGAAAAACTGCATGAGATGATGTGTCCGGGTGATATGTCGTACAACACTTATGAATATGACGACCACTTTGTTATCGCGCCGTCGATTCTGTTTTCTAACCGCAGCAATGATTTCACGATTAATGCGCTGAAAGAACGTGGCCGCAAAGTGGCACCCGGCACTGAATATGTGTCCGACAAAAACCCGTGGTTTTTAACTGTGGATGAAATTAACCGCTTTAATCAGGATGCGATGGCATGATCCCGTACGGGCGTCAGCAAATTGACGCAAACGATATTGCCGCAGTTGTCGAGACCCTGCAGTCTGATTTTTTGACTCAGGGTCCGAAAGTTCCCGCCTTTGAACATGCTGTTGCCCGCCGTTGTGAAGTGAATTTTGCCGTGGCGATGAACAGCGCGACTTCAGCCTTACATCTGGCTTGCCTGGCTTTAGGCGTAGGCACCGGCGACCTGGTCTGGACCAGTCCGATCAGCTTTGTCGCCTCCGCCAATTGTGCGCGTTACTGTGGGGCAGAGGTCGATTTTGTCGATGTAGACGCCACGACAGGTTTGCTGGACGTGCAAGCGTTACAACTGAAATTGCTGCAGGCCGCGGCCAATAATCGTTTGCCCAAAGTGTTGATCCCGGTCCATCTGGCAGGCCACAGCTGCGACATGCAACAAATCGCTGCGCTGTGCCGCCCGCTCGGCATCCGGATTATCGAAGATGCCTCACACGCCATCGGCGCTTTGTATCAGCAACGCCCGGTCGGTTGTTGCCAATACAGCGACATTTGTGTGTTTAGTTTTCATCCGGTGAAAATTATTACCTCCGCTGAAGGTGGCATGGCACTGTGTAATGACGCACGACTCGCCGGTGCCCTGCAATCGTTGCGCAGTCATGGCATTACCCGCAATGCCGCAGAAATGACAGAGCCAAGTCATGGCCCCTGGTACTATCAGCAGACGGAACTTGGTTACAACTACCGGATGACCGATTTACAAGCGGCGCTGGGGTTAAGTCAGCTCGATCGCCTGCCACAATTTGTACAGCAGCGGATAGCGGCCACAGAGTTGTATCAGACGCTCCTGCAAGATTTGCCGGTAGAACTGCCGGCGCCGGCGCAGGACGGTGTTTCAGCCTGGCATTTGTATATCATCCGGCTTAGACAACCCCAGCTGCGACGCCGCCTGTTTGAGCAATTGCGGGCAGCCGGCATTGGTGTCAACGTGCATTACATCCCTATCCATACCCAGCCGTATTATCAACAGCTTGGCTTTCACTGGGGCCAATATCCGTATGCAGAACAATTTTATAGTCAGATCATCAGCCTGCCACTCTTTGCCGGCATCACAGTAGCACAGCAACAACAAGTGGCTTCGGCACTACGTCAGGCGCTGGAACAGAGCTAGATCATGAAGATTGCCATTATCCCGGCCCGTGGCGGCAGCAAAAGGATCCCGCGCAAAAACATCCGTCTGTTTAACGGTAAACCGATGTTGGCCTGGTCTGTGGACGCAGCCCTGCAAAGCACGGTGTTTGACCGGGTGCTGGTCTCGACCGATGACGAAGAAATTGCGGCTGTCGCGCGCGCCGCCGGCGCCGAAGTGCCATTTATCCGCCCCGCTACACTGGCCGATGATTTTACCGGCACAGGCCCGGTGATTTGTCATGCCATTCAGTGGCTGCGCGAGCAGCAACAAGCGCCGTCGCTGATCGGGTGCATTTATGCCACAGCGCCGCTGTTATTAGCCGCCGATTTGCAACAAGCAGCCGCAGCCCTTGCCGACAATGCCCAGCTGAAATTTGTCTTCTCCGGTTGTCGTTTCAGTTTCCCCATCCAGCGTGCGCTGTACCGGAATAACCAAGGCCAGATTGAACCAGTGCAACCGGATGCAATCCCGAAACGTTCGCAGGATTTACCTGAAACTTTCCATGACGCCGGCCAGTTTTATCTGGGGCAAGCGCAGCATTGGCTGGACGGTTTGCCGATGTTCGCCCCGCATAGTTTTTTGCAGGAACTGCCACAGCACCGGGTGCAGGACATCGATACTGAAGCCGACTGGCAACGGGCAGAGCTACTGCAACAATTATTATTTCAACAAAACCGGAGTCGCTGATGCGGCTGCTGTTTCGCACTGACGCCTCGCTCCGCATTGGTTCCGGCCACCTGATGCGATGCCTGACGCTGGCTCGCGCGCTGCGTGCACAGGGCCATTTGATTTGGTTTGCCTGCCGCCAGCATCCTGGCCACCTGCTGGGTTTGCCCGAAGCCGAAGGTTTTGCCACTTTGGTTCTTCCCGAATTGGCTACGCCGCCAGAGCACGGTTATGCCGCCTGGCTCGGAGCCACCGAAGCAGAAGATGCCGCAGCGCTTTTGCAGGCAATTGCACTACAGCCAGAGCTCGCCGATCAAGGATTTGACTGGCTGGTCGTCGACCACTATGGTCTTGGCGCTGAATTCTGTGCGGCCATGCGTGCAGGCTGTCGGGCTATTTTACAGATCGACGATTTAGCCAACCGGCCCTATGATTGCGACCTGCTGCTGGATCAGAACCTGTTGCCTGACCTCAACCACCGTTACGACGGCTTGCTACCAACCCACTGCCGGGCTTTGCTCGGGCCACAATGGGCGTTATTACGGCCGGAATTCGCGGCTTGTCACCCGACCACCCGACAATTTCCAACGCAGTTCAGTGCGCAACAACCAGCCCGGCTGCTGATATTTTTTGGCGGCACTGATGGCGACAATTTAAGCAAAGTCGCAATTGGTGCGTTGCAACAACTTCAGGAATCCGATTGGCTGGCCGATATCGTGATTGGTCAGGCCAACCCGCACCGTCTGTTGTTGCAGCAACTTTGTGCACAGGACCGGCGTCTGACCCTGCACATACAAACGCCAGGGATGGCCGGGCTGATGGCAGCTGCGGATTTAATGATTGGCGCCGGCGGCGCCACGCACTGGGAGCGGGCCTGTCTGGGCCTGCCTTCACTGGTCGTGGCGCTGGCGGACAATCAATTGGCGACCACCGCGTACATGGCAAGTCTTGGCGCTTGTGTAGATTTAGGAGTTGCCAGCACCTTGAGCAGTCATAACCTGGCGTCAATAGTCGACAGTCTGTTGGCACAGCCGGAACGTCGCCGTCAAATGTCTGCGGCCGCCAGTGAACTGGTACCCGCCGGCGGTGGTGTACCAAAGCTTATTGCCCTGTTAGCACAAGGCTCAAACCCCAAACAACAATAAAGAATCAACCAACGGAGCACCGGACATGACCAAAGCTGCGACTATTCAATTGGGTACTTACCAGTTGGGTGCCGGACAAGCCCCCTTTATCATCGCCGAGCTTTCCGGCAACCATGACCAGTCGCTGGATAAAGCTTTAGCGATGGTCGACGCAGCCGCGGCCGCTGGCGCTCATGCGATTAAATTGCAAACCTATACCGCAGATACCATGACCCTCGACATTGACAGCGGTGATTTTTTTATCGATAACCCGGACAGTCTCTGGTTTGGTCAGAGTCTTTACAAACTGTACCAAATCGCCCATACACCTTGGGACTGGCATGCGCCAATCTTCGAGCGCGCCAAAGCGCTGGGTCTGGTGGCGTTCAGTACGCCCTTTGATTTGACTGCGGTGGACTTCCTCGAAACTTTGCAGGTCCCCTGCTACAAAATAGCCTCATTCGAAAACACTGACCATGCCCTGCTGGCCGCCGTTGCACGCACCGGAAAACCAGTGATTATGTCCACTGGCATGGCCAGCCAGAGCGAGCTGGCAGAAGCGGTCGAAGTACTCAGAGCCCACGGTTGCAAAGACCTGATCCTGCTCAAATGCACCAGCAATTATCCGGCCGAACCGGTGGACGCCAACCTGCGCACTATCCCACATTTAGCCGAACTTTTTCAGTGTCAGGCTGGTTTATCCGACCACTGCACCGGCATTGGGGTTGCGGTCGCCGCCGTCGCTTTAGGCGCTACTGTGATTGAAAAACACTTTGTGCTGGATCGCAGCGAAGGCGGTGTCGATGCCGAATTTTCACTCGAACCAGCAGAATTAAAGATGTTGGTCGATGAAACGCGCCGTGCACAACTGGCTCTGGGCGCCGTGCATTATGGCGTCACTCCGAAAGAAGTGGCGTCGCGCCGCCATCGCCGCTCGTTATATATTTCGGCGGATTTAAAAGCCGGCGACGTACTGAGCGCTGACAATGTGCGTTCGATCCGCCCCGGCCTTGGCCTTGCCCCCAAATACCTGCCCATGCTGCTGGGCAAAACCGTTAAATCCGATGTAGCGCGCGGTACCGCGCTGAGCTGGGATTTATTGGCATGACTCCGCCAGAGCCAATTGCCGCTTATGGCGTGGTACTAACGCCGGTCAATGCTGGGCATTTAGCCTTGCTGCGGCAATGGCGCAACCAACCGGATATCAGTTCCCAGATGCTAGACCAGCGTCAAATCAGCGACGCCGACCAACAACGCTGGTTTGAACGCATACAGCAAGATGCAAGCCAGCAACATTTTGTCATCTGTTACAAAGATGAACCAGTCGGCGCCTGTAATTTGAAACAGCCTGAGGGCCAGCCTGTTTCTGGCAGCAAAGTACTGGAAAGCGGTTTTTATCTGGCAGACCCGCGTTTTCGGGGCTCTATGCTGGCGTTTTTTCCGGCGCTTGCGCTTAATCAGTATTGCTTTCAAACGCTTGGCTGTACGACACTGCTGGCACATGTCAAACTGGACAACAGCGCAGCCCTGCGCTTTGACCAGCAGCTGGGTTATCAGAGCACGGTGCAGCGAGAGTTCAGCACTGCCGCGGGTCCGGTTGTGTTGCAGCAGATGCAGCTGAACCTGGCCGGGTTTACTGCCGCAGCCAGCCGGTTTGCCCGCTTTGCCCGTTAACAGCCACCCTTTGGAGATGCGCATGCAACATCAGGAATTACAGCAAAGCAACCAGCACAAACTGCAACAGGC
>CAMLRA010000080.1 GCA_946482325.1 uncultured Chromatiaceae bacterium
CGGCAGACCGGGTCACGGCCAGTTTGCAGGGCGATTCGCACCGGGTGCAAACTTCACATTGTTACTTGCTGGTTTATCATGCGGGGTGCGCCGGCCCGAGGCCAGATCTGGTGCTGGCAGCCGGCAGCACTGAAGGGACAGGGCAGGCAGAGCTGAGCCTCGGATTTGTGCCAAAAACCACTCTGTTGTTGATTGAAAACGAGGAAAATTTTTTCCGCTATTCGCAGGTGCTGACTCTGTGCCGGCAGATGCTGGCTGAGCCGTTTGCGCTGGAGCATTGTGATGTGGCGCTGGCGGCGGGATCGCGGATTGGTTCGGCGTTGTTAAGCCCGTTACTGGCCGGTTATCAGCAGATTTTTTGTGCTTTTGATTTTGACAGTGCCGGGCTTGAAGTGTTTGACCACCTGCATAAACGTTATGGCGACAAAGTGCGTTTTGTGGTGCCGCCGGATTTGACACCCTGGCTCAATGGCTTTCGCGCGGAGGCGAAATCAGCCGCGCAGCTGCAGCGGGCGGTGCAGCTGGCGGACCAGCACAAGCTTTACGGGCTGGCGCAGGCTTTGTTAACGACTAAGCGTTTTTTGGAGCAGGAAGTGCTGTTAACCGCCTGAACCGGTTCAGGCATCACGCCGAAAGCGCAGCACCAGCTCGTGTAACGCTTCAGCGGTGTTGTTGAGTTCTTCGCTGCTATGACAAACTTCAGTGCCACTTTGCATACTTTCATTGGCCAGCGTTGAAATCGACACCACTTGCTGATTGATATCTTCGGCTACATGCGACTGCTGTTCGACGGCAGCCGCCATTTGTGTCGCCATGCTGGCGATACCAATCACCACGTCGCTGATGCCGCTGAGCATCTGCTCGGCTTCCTGCACTTTCGACACACCGGTGGCGGCGTCCTGCACGCCATTTTCAGCCACAGCGACTGAGCTTTTGGCCTGTTCGGATAATTGGCGGATGATCTGATAAATCTGCCGGGTTGATTCCGTGGTGCGCGAGGCCAGATGCCGCACTTCATCGGCAACGACGGCAAAACCACGGCCTTGCTCGCCGGCGCGGGCGGCTTCAATGGCGGCATTCAGTGCCAGCAAATTGGTCTGATCGGCAATTTGTTCGATAATTTGCGCCGCTTGGTTGATCAGGCCGGTTTGGTCAGCAAGTGTGGTCACGGCCTGGCTGACACCATTGACGGTTTGCTGCAGCTGTAAAATCGCCTCGCGGGTCTGGCGGGCAATGGCTGAGCCTTGCCGTGCCAGGCCGTCGGCATCATTGGCTTTGGTGGCGGTTTCCTGCACATGGCTGGCAACTTCAGCAATGGTGGTTGTCATCTGGTGCATCGCTGTTGCGACCAGTTCGGTTTGTTGCTGTTGCTGCTGTAACTGCTGCACAGCCTGGCTGGACAGCTCATAGGCTGATACTGAACGCTGAGCCACTGTCGTTGCGGTGTCTTCAATCCGCGTCAGCATCGTATCTAAATGCGAGTTGCTGGCACGCAACGCGACTTCCAGCGCGCCCAAGGCTCCACTGTGCCGGGCGTAGGTCAATACGGCCAGTGGATCGGTAAACGGATGTTGCATCTGCGCTGTTAATAAAGCCAATTCACTGTTACTGCGTAGTTGAGTCGCAGCCATGGCCGTGACTGCAGAGACTGCCGCTAAACCGGCAGCCCAGCCGACCGCGCCAGTGGCAGCCGCGACACCCGCGCCCAACAGACTTGCCAGCGGCAATGCAAACCACTGACTGAGATAAGCCAATGCAGAGCTGCGGCCTTGCGGGGTTTTACCGGCATTAATCTGGGCATACAAAGTACTGGCATGTTGCACCAGCTGGCGGTCTGGTGCGATACGGACCGATTCATAACCAACCACTTTACCCAGTTCGCTGATGGGGGTGACATAAGCGTGCACCCAATAAAAATCACCGTTTTTACAGCGGTTTTTTACCAGCCCCATCCAAGGCTTGCCCTGCTGCAAATATTGCCACATGGTCTTAAAAGCAGCCGGTGGCATATCCGGATGCCGGACAATATTGTGATGTGCCCCAACCAGTTCCTCACGAGAAAAACCACTGATCGCGACAAAAGCATCATTGGCGTAGGTGATAGTACCTTTTAAATCTGTGGTAGAAATCAGTTTCTGACCGGCAGGAAAGGTACGTTCGTGGTTGGTCACGGGTAAATTCTGACGCATATGGCAAGGTCCTTCAGGCAAAAAGGGGAAAAAACAAGGGGCTGTGCTGAGCATAGCTCAGGCAGCTGAAAATTTTGCTGAATTTCAGCAAGTTCGAGAGCACCATATAGTTTAAAAAAGCGGCAGCAGCGATAGCAGAATGGCCGCAGGCAAGGCAGCTTTTTGAAGCTTTAGTGGTTCTAAAGCGAGAAAATTTAATGCCGCATGCGGCCATTCTGCTATCGCCCGTCCGGGAGCGCCTGCAATTGCCTCATGCGGCGTTGCCACAGCTCGAAAGAGCGCCACTATTCCTTCGCCGTGTCGCCTTGCCTGAGGCAATTTCAGGCCGCTCTGCTGTTCGCTTATTAAACTATATGGTGCTCTAGTCAATCCGAAACCAGCCGGCAATGCTGTAACGGGTCGAATGAGCAGGCAACACTTCGTGCGGAAACCGGGCGCTTTCGAATAACACCAGAGTGCCGGCCTGTGGTTTGACCTGCAGCAACGGTTGGTTATCTTCACTGTAAATTTGCAGCTCGCCGCCGCTGTCAACGTCATTGAGATAACAGACGGTGGTCAGCACCCGGTTAGAGCGGCCGACAAAGGCATCCAGGTGTTTTTGATAAAAGTCACCAGACTGATAACGGGCAAAATGGGCTTCGTGGTGTGTCAGACCCAGAAAACAACGGCGGTTGGCCGCTTGTTGAATATGCGCCATCAGGCTTAGGTATTGTTGTTGTGCCGCAGAGCTTCCATCCAGCCACAACGTGTGGTCGCGGCGGATCTCCGGGTTGAGCTGTAACGCCTGACTCCGGCCGACCCCGGCTGGCTGCAGACTGGCTTGTTGCGCTTCGGTAAGCAGTTGCTGGCAGAGCGCTGGATCCAGCGTTTTTGGCAGGATCACCAGCCCGCTGGCGTAAAAGGTTTCAATAGCAGTGGCTAACCAGGCTGGTTCAGACAAATGGCTGACAGACATCACAAATCCTCTGTAGCAAGCGGATACAGGCATGGCTTTTTACGCAGCGGCGTCTGTGCTGTCAAGGTTTCGGTTGGAATAAAGTCGGGAACAAGCGGGACTAAAGCAAAGCGGGCCGCAGCTGCGGCCCTGCTTAAAGCGGGTTAATACTGATAATAATCGGCTTTTTTCAGTAACCCTTCAGCACCTACTTTACCGCTGATACACTGATTAATATCAGATTTTTTGAAGACCCAATAAATATCCCGGCTGTCGCGGCCACCGTCAGTGGACAGTTGCAGCGAGACAAATTCATTGTCTTTCAGCTCGCGCAGGCTGGCGCCGTAATCACACAAAGTGGCGGCAAATTTGCTGCCGACCTGCGCGATCAGTTCGGTTTGTTTCTGCTGGGCAATTTTGGCTTGTTCCTGGCGTTTCTTCAGCATTTCCTGCTCAGCCGCGTCGTATTTCAGCTGCATCTCTTTGACTTGTTTGGCGAGCGCGGCCTCTTTATTGGTCAGCTGCTGTAATTGTTTTTGTTGCTCAGCGTCCAGCTTGCCGACTTTGGCCTGGAATTCGATATCGCGTTTGTCGCGTTGCACGTCACGTAAATCGCGCTCTAAATCGCGTTTTTGTTCACGCAGTTCGCGGCTCTGGTCGCGCATCCGTTCGTGTTGTTCCATCATTTGTTCGGCTGCCAGTTCAGCTTGCTCCTGCAATTCCTGTAACTGATCTTCGTCAACGGCGTGGCCGGCTAAGGCCGCCTGCGCTACGGCGTTGGCATGGTCGGTAATAGCTTCCAGATCCGGTGGTGAAATCGGCGCCACGGGCGGAATAGGTGCAACTGGTGCCACCGCGAAGAATCGGCCAAAGCCACCTGAGGTATGGGTCTGGAATAACACGCCTTGTCCAGCCAGATAACTCAGCTCGATGCGGCCCACGCCGGCAGAGCGGCCGGGTTGTTCCATCGATTTCTGCAGAATGTCGCGCATAATCTCCAGATTTTGTTTCATTTTGTCGCTGACCTGCGTGGCCGCCTGGCCGCCGGTCGATAAGCTCAGCAGCACTGCAGCTGCCACATAAGAAATAAGTTTCATCAGACTACTCCATCAAAAGCGGCGTTAATTTTGGCGATTGTTGCGGTTATCCGGACTGTAATTCAGCCGGGCCTGACTGGGCTGAACATTGTCCTGCCAGTATTGCCAGTCGGCCTGCCGTTGCTGATTTAGGTATTCCACCAGCTCCAGCATGTCCCCGCGTCGGTTTTTCTGTTCGGCTTCGGTCAGGTAATCCTTCAAGAGGATCAACTGCGACGCCTGTTGTTGTTGCTGTGTCTGCAGTTGTAACTGCAGATACTGTTGTTGTTCGGTTTTGTAGCTGGCCAGTTGTGCCGCTACTTGTTGCTGTACCTGCAGCTGCACGGCGGCCGGGTCAACGTCGCTCCAGCGCAGCGCGATGCCGCCGTCCTGCATTTGCAGACTTAACGGCGACATGCTGATCACCAATGCCATTGCAGACATGCCGACACTGAGTTTTGGCCACCAGGATGTCGCCCGCGGTGTTTTGTGGCCCCATTGCTGGCGGAACATGGTGCTCGTATCGACCTGCGGCACCGGCGGATAATCCGGCTGCCGTGCCAGTTGCTGTAACTGGGCGGCGGTTTCAAATCGGGCCCGCCAGACCGGGTCATGCGCCAGCGCGCTGCGGCAGGCATCTGTGGTCAGATCACCGGCGAGCCAGGCGTCAAAAACTTGCTGACTGTTCGACATCGTGGTCCTCCAATTGCACCCGAAGTTTATCCAGGGCGCTATAAAATCTTGATTTGACTGTATTACTTGAAATGGCCAACTGGTCGGCAATTTCGTCAAAGGTGAAATGCTGATAAAACCGCAGTTCGACCACCAGCTTTTGCTCCGGTGGCAGCGTCTTTAATTTTTGCTGCACTAACGTCTGGGTTTGTTGTTCAGACAATTGCTGCTCATGACTCTGCTGGTCTTCATGCTCCAGTTCCGGCAAATCATCTAAATCCTGCGTTGGTTTGCGTTTACGCAGCATGTCCATGGCGCGGTAGTTGGCGATGCCAAATAACCAGGTTTTAAAACTGCTGTCACCGCGAAACTGCGCCAGATTGCGGCACAGCACCAATAACACATCCTGCAGCAGGTCGCGGGCATCGTCCGGGTTGCCCATCAACCGCAGGCTGTAATAGTACAAAGCCGACTGATAACGGCCGACCAGCTGCTGCCAGGCGCGCTCATCACCGTGGATGGCTTTGTCGATTAAGGTTTCGTCGCTGCGTTTAAACACTGTCTGGTCTGTTTCTGCGTTGTTGATATGCCTTGGTCGCGGCAGGGGTTGATTAAGTTTGGCAAATTCGCAAAAAAGCCAAAAAATTTTAGAAATAATCAAAAAGTTATTCTATTTCATATAGTTCTGTTTTGACTATTTTTCACTACGCCAGACCTTTGGACTGTTATCCGTAGCCGCGCCGGGCATTTTGTTGTTCATCACAAGGCGAATAGTCGCTGAAGTAGATCCGATGGCCTGAGACTGGCGTACTGCGTTCACAACCTCTATGAACCGGACCCGCAGATGAAATACGCTACATTACCCGTTATCCTGCTCTTGCTCACCGGTTGCAGTCAATCGCTGGATGATTACCAGCAGATGCAGCCGAAACTGACCTTACCCGGCTTTTTCAGTGGCAGCAGCCAGGCATTTGGCGTGTTGCAGAACTGGCGCGGCCAGCAAACGCTGCATTTTTCCGCCGAGTTGTGTGGTCAGTGGCGTGGCAATCAGGGCGATTTATATGAGATTTTTCAGTACAGCGATGGCCGCACTGACAAAAGGCACTGGCAATTGCAGGTCGCTGAGAATGGTGAAATCAGTGGCAGCGCCGAAGATGTGGTGGGCACAGCGTCTGGCCGTATCGCCGGCAACACGCTGTATTGGGAATATGTACTGCGTATTCCGCAGACTGATGGTTCTATTGATGTTGCCGTCAAAGACTGGTTGTATCTGGTGACACCGCAGCAGCTGGTGAATCGCTCCACTTTACATAAATATGGCCTGACAGTGGGAGAGCTGACTTTGTCGATCCAACAGCAAGACCCGGCAGCCTCTTGTGCTGATTTTATTCAGCGGTATCAGCAAACACAGAGGTCAGCGCCTGCTGCCTGAGTTGCAGGCAGCTGTTGTGGCTGGTCAGTGCTGAGAGTCTTCGTCCGGAAAGGCGTCGCGGATCGCCAGAAATTCATCCAGGTGACTGAGCAGAATATCGGTCAGCACCGGGTCGAACTGTGCGCCTTTGTGCTCGTGCAGGTATTGCACAACTTTGGGCATAGGCCAGGCTGGTTTGTAACAGCGTTCGCTGGCGAGGGCGTCAAACACATCAGCCAGCGCCGTAATACGACCGGCAATATGGATTTCTTCACCTTTAAGACCTCGCGGATAACCCATGCCGTCCCAGCGCTCGTGATGCTCGTGTGCGATCACCGCACCGTATTGCAGAATTTCATTCTGTGATTTTTGCAGGATTTGATGCCCGACTTCGGCATGAGTCCGCATGATGGCCCATTCATCGGCGTCGTGTTTGCCGGGTTTATTCAGGATGTAATCCGGGATGGCGATTTTACCGACATCATGCAGCGGCGACGCCAGTTTGATTTTTTCCGCGTCGTAGCCGGACAACCCGTATTTGACTGCCAGTAGATGGCTGAAATTCGCCACCCGTTTGACGTGGCTACCGGTTTCTTTTGAACGTTTTTCTACCGCTTCACCGAGGATGTACGACAGTTCGCGCTGGCTTTCTTTTATAAGCTCGCGCAGCCGCACGTTTTCATAAGCCACCGCGATATTGCTGGCGAAATAACTCAGCAAATGATGGTCAATCTGGTCAAACTTACTGTCTTTACTGACGTAGAGAAAATTCTCCAATCCGCGGTTGGTTGTGAAGTAACCAACAAAATAGTCGTCACCATGATAAGAACGTTTCAGCTGATGCACCTGCGCCAGTTTGGCTTCAACATCTTCAGGCAGCTGAAAACCCGGGCCTGTGGCATGACCGGAGGCCGCGATAATATCGAGGGATAACTGTTGCTGGCGTGGATCGCCGGTCGCGGCGCAGCAAAAAATTTGTGAATGTTCAAGGCCTAGTAAACTGGCGGCCTGTCCCAAAATGATCGAAGCAAATTCCTGTAGACTGTCGCATTCGAGAAAACTGACGGTCGAGGCAATCACGCGTTCCAGACCTTTTTTGTTATTTTCGATAATGCAGATATCGCGATAAGCCCGCAGCGCTGAATACAGCAGGGTCTTGAGCTTAATTGCTGTGACTTCAGTTTTGTTTTTGTAATCGTTGATGTCGTAATCGCGGATCACATGTTCTTCCGGCGCCTCGCCGGGCTGCCCTGTGCGCAGAATCAAACGGATTTGATGGTTTTTCAAGTCGCTGCGGATAGTTTTGACTAAATCCAAACCGGCGTGGTTGGATTCCATCACGACATCGACGATAGCCACGGCAATATGTTGATGTTGCTCCAGCACCAACAGCGCGGCTTTGGCGCTATAGGCATGTAACAACTGCAAGGGCCGGCCTTCAAACTGAAAACCTTTTAGTACCAGATTGGTAATTTGATGAATACTTTCGTCGTCATCAACAATTAACACCTGCCAGGGTTCTGCCGGCGGTAAAGTTTGCGTTGACTCAGTATGGAGCGGAAAATCCTGATCGGCACCAAACAGAAAATCCTGATTTGACATAACGGCAGCCTGGAAGTCGGTTCAATCAACCACAGCTTTGAATGTAGCAGGCCTGTCAGAAAAAACCTCTGTAACAGACCGGATCAGGATTGCCGATCGGCGGCTTCCAGCGATTCCAGCTCAATATTAATTGCATTACAGGAGATCTGAATTTCATACAAAGACACAGCCAGGCTCAGCACCAGACTGGCCAGACTCGCGCCAAAAAACCATTTGCCAGCGATATCCCACTGCATAAACAAAGTGAACATCGACAAAGTGCACAGGATAAAACTGATCACGCCCCAGCGCTGCATCGAGCGGATCAGCACAATGCGCTGACGTAAATTTTCAATCTGCCGTTTGGCTAAATCCCGCACCTGATCGCCTTCGCGGTTATTCAGCTGCCGGATTAACTGGGCCAGCACCAGAAAACGGTTGGTATAGGCCAACAACAGCAGGGAAATGGCCGGAAATAATAAGGCGGGGGTGGTGATGGTCATCATGATCTGGCTCCTGAACCGGACTATGCTGTGCCGGTATCCTGCATAGTGCGAAAACAGCTGCAGCAGTGCAAGTTTTTGATCATACTCAGGACTTCTTTAGCACAACACCGGGGCACTGGCATGGCGGTTGATTTGTGGAGCGCGATGCTCACCTTGTTTCTGATTATGGACCCGCTGGGCAATCTGCCGATTGTGGTCGCTATCTTAAAGAACATTAAAGCCGAACGCCGGATGAAAGTGCTGGTGCGCGAGCTGCTGCTGTCGCTGGTGATTTTGTTGTTGTTTTTATATGGCGGTCAGGCGTTTCTCAGCGTGCTGGGTGTCAAAGAGGAGGCGGTCAGCATCGCCGGCGGCATTATTTTATTTTTGATTGCACTGCGGATGATATTCCCGCAGGAAGGCGGTGTGATTGGCCTGAAAGAAGGCGAGGAGCCGTTTTTATTTCCGCTGGCGGTACCGATGATTGCCGGCCCGTCGATTCTGGCGGCTTTAATTCTGCTGGCCAATCAGCAGCCGGGTCAGATGATCGACTGGACACTGGCGCTATTAGGCGCCTGGCTGGTTAGTTCGGCGATCCTGCTATTTGCGCCTGCGCTGCACCGGGTGCTGGGTGAGCGGGGCCTGACTGCGATGGAGCGGCTGATGGGGATGATTCTGGTTATCATTTCCGTACAAATGTTGTTAAATGGCATTGGTCATTATTTTAAGTGGGACTGAGTAATGCAACAGGATCCAGTGATTCAGCAGTGGCTGGAACAGGCAGAGCAACAGCTTAAAACTCAGCTGGGCTTGCTGGCGCAGCAAATACAGCAACAACAGCGGCAGTGGCAGGACCAGCAACAGCTGCAGCTGGCGCAACAGGCGGCACCTGAGTTGGCGGCATTGCAGGCTGAAACTCAGCAACTCAGACAACAGCTGGAAGCCGCGCAGCAGCAAGCGCAACAAAGCGCAGCGGCACTGCATGAGGCACAAACACAAAATAAAGCCGCGCAAGATGAACGTGACGAAGCGCTGGCGGCGATGCGCCGTCTGGCCGATCAGCTGAGGCTCAGTCAGGACGAATTCCGCCAGGAGAAGTTGCTGGGCCTGTCGTTGCAACAACAGTTAGTGCAGCAGGAGCAGCAGCTCAGTACTGCGTTACAACAACAGCAACAACTGCAGCAGCAGTTGGCCTCAGTTGCGGCCGAGCTGGAACAGACAGCACAACAAGGCCAAAACGCCAGATCCGAAGAAATGACTGCATTACAGACTGAACTGGCCGAAGTTCGTGCCAGCCTGAATGCGGCTGAAACCGCGGCCAGCCAACAGCTGACGCAACTGAATCAGTTACGCCAGCAATTGCAGCAGATGACCGACACTGATCAGCAGCTGCAGCAACAACTACACCATCAACTGCAACAGCTCGATAACGCTGAATTGCAGCGTCGGCAATTAGAACAACAGCTGGTAGCCGCTGCCGGTGACAGTCAGCTGCAGCAACAACAGGCTGAACAGCTGCAGTTGCTGACACTTGAGCATCAACAGCAACAGGCGGAACTGTTCAAGTTGCGGGATTTGCTGCAACAGGCGCAGCAGGAGCAACAGGCGCTGCGGCAAGCGCAGGACGCGCAGCTGCAACAACAGCAGCTTCGGGCGCAGCAATTGTTGGAGTCGGTCAATGCTGAGCGCGACAGCGCCCGGCAGGAGCGGCAACAACTGCAAGCTCAACTGGTGCATCTGCAACAAATGCAGCAGGAATTTGGTCTGATACAACAAGAGCAGCAGACGCTGCGTGCTGAGCGCGATACTTTGCTGGCGTCGGTCACACAGTTACAGCAGCAACTGGCTGAAACCAGCAATCAGTTTGAAGCCCAACAACAGGCGCTGCAGGCGCAGCAACAGTTACAAACCGAAATTGACACCTTATTGCAGCAACAGCAGGACTGGCAACAACAGCAACACAAGCTGGAAAGCCAGTTGTTCCGTGCACAGGCCAGGGTCGACAGTATCGAAGAGCGGCAGCAGGCAGAAGCTGAGCAGTCGCGGGAAACCATCCGCCAGTTACGTTTGCAACTGTTGCAGGAACAAGCGGCCGCGCAGGAACAAATCCAGCAGTTGCAGCAACAGGCCACTGAATTCCGGCTGAAATTTGATTATGCGCAAAAACAGCTGCAACAACAGTCGCAGTCATAATACTGGCTATCGCAGCCTGAACAGTCAGGAGCTGAACTGGCTGATATGGCTGGCTTTGTGTATCATGGCCGTCAGAAACCCAGCCCGTCACGGACTCTTTATTCATGTCAAAAGCCAATAATTTCCAGAAGATGCGTGAGCTGAGTTTTTATCAGCAAGCCGCGGTAGCCATTGTCCTGTTAGAACGGATGCTGCCGAATTATCAGTTATTTGCTGAAGTCAGCAGTTTCGGCGACGCTGCATTGCCACGCCATACCTTGGATTTAGTCTGGGAATGGTTACAGGTGCGCCGCGCGAAAATCAATTTTGAACGGCTGCAGGAAGAGCTGGAGCTCGTCACACCGGAAGTTAATCACTTTGATATGTTTGGCGTTTATCCGGCAGTGGATGCAATGATTGCACTCGACAGCATGCTAAACGGCATTCGCGAACAGGACAGCACTGAATTTATTAATGTGGCAAAAATCTCGCAAGCTTCAGTGGCGCGGCTGATTGAACATGAATCAGCCGACTTGGATATCAGCACTGAAGCGGAACTGAAAAAAGTGGTGCGTGACCATGAACTAATGGCATACGAGATGGATTGTCTGGCCGAGCTGATTGACATCTGTGCCACGGTGCAGTCGTTTGACCGCGAACAAATTCAGCAGCTCAAAGCCTGGGTAAAAGAACAAGGTGTAACGAATCTGGGTATGGAACTGAACTAAGTAACAAGCTGAAGCCGATGGTCAAGGAATTGTTTCTGTTTTAAAAACCCTGTTGTCTGTTTATTTTACAATCATGGCGCCCGTATTGGTGCGAAACAATGTTCGACATGTAAAAAATTTATATAAAACAATGTTTTGCTCTTGTTGGCACGTTGCGTGCTTATAAGTACGGTATCTAGTCAGGCATGTCGTTGTTGAGAGCAAGTCTGGTTATGGATAATGGACTTTTCTACAGGAGAATAAAATGAAATTGATCACCAAACTGGCTGCAGTAGCTGCCTTAGCAACTTCTGCACTGACTCAAGCAGCACCAATCACTGACGTTCAAGATCACAGCAACAACACCGCAACAGAGTTCTTTGTTGACGTTGATGCCAACAAATACAACTCACCATATTATCGCAATCAAAATTCTGACTGGGGATGGATCCACAATGCCATCGCTGGTACTTTCAGCTCAATTAAGCTGCAGGTTTCTGCTTTTGACGTCGATTACTACGGTGTTCAATCATTCAGTGAGTGGGACCGCATCGAAGTTTTTGATGGTATCAGCTGGGTATCTTTAGGTTTACTGCAGGGTGCAACCGACGTTTGGGCGTTCACTGACTTTGATTTAACAGGTTACAGCTGGGCACAAACCCAGGTGAATAACGGTTTAAAAGTGCGCATGAATATTGACGTACAGAACGAAGGTTGGGTTGTGACACTGGGTAAAGCGACCTTGTCGCTGGATGGCGGTAATCAGCAGTGCGTACCAACTCCGGGTATCCCATGTACACCAAGCGTTTCTGCCCCAGGCGTTGCTGGTCTGTTTGGTTTAGGTGCTTTTGCACTGTTCTTACGTCGTCGCGTTGGCGCGTAAAACTGCAGAACATTCATTGTTTGAAATCCCGGCTCTATAGCCGGGATTTTTTATTTTAATTTGGTTGATACTGAAACAGACGGTAAGCCAACTGACCGGCTATTTTGTCTTTTAACAAGCGCCAGCTTGGTGGTAATTGGCTGATATCCAACTCTTTTTCTGTTTCCAGATAAATCAGCGCTTCCGGCTTCAGCCAGCCGTTACTAAGCAATGCGGCACAAGGCAGAGCCAGATTTTGCCGAAATGGCGGGTCAATAAATACCAAATCAAACTGCTGCAGCACAGGGCCGGCCAACAACTGCATGGTGTCGCTTTGCCGCACTTCGGCATTGCTGCAGTTGAGCCGCGCCAGATTGTGTTTCAGCTGCAACGCAGCTTTTTGATCGCGTTCAATCAACAAAGCGCTATGTGCATAACGCGACAACGCTTCAAACGCCAGACTGCCGCTACCGCTGAAACAATCCAGCACCAGCCGGTCCCGGGTATCGTGCATCAGCCAGTTAAACAAGGTTTCTTTGACCCGATCAGTGGTCGGTCTTAAGCCCTGCACATCGAGCACCGGCAGTTTACGGCCACGCCACTGCCCGCTGATAATGCGGACTTCACCGGGTTGCGCTGTTGGCGCGGCGGCAGTTTTACTGCGGGACTGTGGGCTGAAGGCGCGGCTTTTCATCAGGGTTTATGCACTTTGAATAAAGGTGATACTATAAGCGCCGATTTTACCGCAGTTTCGACAATCTGACAGCGAACCTTATGACTAAACCGAATAAACTGTTTTCCTGGCTGGGTTTTGGCAAAAAAGATCCGGCACCGGCTACGCCTGAAGTGGTGGGGGATACCACTGCGGCACAGACTCCGGCTATACCAACGCCAGCCAAACCAGAATCAGCGGTCACGCCGCCACCCGCTGCACCTGCGCCGGAAACCACTACACCCGCACCAACGCAGCCTGAAGAGGCTCCCGCGCCAGTCAACGCAGCGTCGACGGAACTTGTCGGGACAGCCTCTGCTCATCCTGCAACTGCTGTTGTTACAGCGACCGGCAGCACCATAACTGTCACTGCAGAGCCAGAGCCAGAGCCAGAGCCTGCTGCAGCACTGGTGACATCAGTCATCACCGCACCACTTGCTGAAGAACCGGCGAAAAAACCGGGCTTTTTTGCCCGGCTGAAACAAGGCCTGGCCAAAACCAGTCAGAATCTGGGCTCAGGGCTTGCCAGCTTATTCCTCGGTAAAAAAATCGATGACGAGTTGTATGAAGAGCTGGAAACGCAGTTGCTGCTGGCCGACGTCGGGGTTGAAACCACACAAAAACTGATCAAACAGCTGGTGGCTGATGCAAATCGGCGCGAACTTAAAGACGCCGAAGCCCTGTATGAAAAATTACAGGATGAAATGGCGTCATTGCTGGATAAAGTCGAGCAGCCGCTGCAAATCGACAGCAGCACTGGCCCCTATGTCATCCTGATGGTCGGCGTTAATGGCGTCGGCAAAACCACCACTATCGGTAAACTGGCGCAGCAATTTAAGCAGCAGGGCAAATCTGTGATGTTGGCGGCCGGCGATACCTTCCGCGCGGCGGCGGTTGAACAGCTGCAAGTCTGGGGTGAACGCAACGACATCCCGGTGATAGCCCAGCACAGCGGCGCCGATAGTGCCTCAGTCATTTTTGACGCTTACCAGGCCGCTAAAGCGCGCAAAATCGATGTGTTAATTGCTGACACTGCGGGACGCCTGCAGAACAAAGCGCATCTGATGGAAGAGCTGAAAAAAATTGTGCGGGTGATGAAAAAAATCGACGGAGCCGCACCCCATGAAGTGATGTTGACGCTGGACGCCGGCACCGGTCAGAATGCTCTCAGTCAGGCCAAACTGTTCCACGAAGCGGTGCAGCTGACCGGCATTACGCTGACCAAGCTGGATGGTACCGCCAAGGGCGGGGTGATTTTCGCCATTGCCGACCAGTTCAGTCTGCCAATCCGCTATATCGGCGTTGGCGAAGGCATTGACGATTTACGCGTATTCCACAGTAAAGATTTTATCCGCGCGCTGTTTAACAGGGAATTCTGAGCATGCTTCGATTTGAGCAGGTGAGCAAAAGCTATCCGGGTGGTTTTGTTGCGCTGGACCGCGTCAGTTTTGAACTGCAAAAAGGCGAAATGGCCTTTTTGACCGGTCATTCCGGCGCCGGCAAAAGTACCATGCTCAAGCTCATCAGCCTGATCGAACGGCCTTCCGCCGGCCGTGTTGTGATTAACGGTATTGATTTATCTGGCATTAAATCCAGCCAAATCCCTTATGTGCGGCGTGATATCGGCATGATTTTTCAGGATCACCGCCTGCTGATGAATCACACCGTATTTGATAACGTGGCGTTACCGCTGATGATTGAAGGCTTTACCGGCCGCGATATGGCAAGACGGGTGCACGCCGCACTGGATCAGGTCGGTTTACTCGACAAAGCCCGCTGTTTGCCGGCGACTTTGTCCGGCGGTGAAGCGCAGCGAGTTGGCATTGCCCGGGCTGTCGTTAACAAACCCCCGCTGTTATTGGCTGATGAACCGACCGGTAACCTGGACCCGGATTTGTCGAAAGACATCATGCGGGTGTTTGAAGCATTTAATCAGGCCGGTGTGTCGGTGCTGGTCGCCAGCCACGACCTGAGCCTGATCGCGCGGATGCGGTATCGCACAATGACGCTCAAAAGCGGAAAAATGATCAACGATGGTTTGCTGCATACTGAGGATGCCGAATGAGTATTCTGTTTAATGGCCGCGCCAGCGGTGCCAGTGACAGCGCACCGGGTCTGGTGCAAAAATTTGTGATGGGCATTGTCGGCCATCTGCGCCAGTCGGTTTCCAGTTTAGGCGAATTGTGGCGCAGTCCGGTCTGGACTTTTGTCACTATCGCGGTGCTGGGCATCAGTATGACGTTGCCAGCCACTTTGCATGTGCTGGTGAAAAACTTACAGCAGGTCAGCAGCAGTTATGACCAATCATTTGAAATCAGTCTGTTTTTGAAAAACGACGTCACTGAAACCGATATCGCCACGCTGGTGACGCTGTTACAGGGCGACAAAGATGTCGCCAAAGTACGGCTGATTGATAAAACCGCTGCGATGGCGGAATTTAAACAAGAATCCGGTTTTGGTGAGGCTATTAGTTTTCTCGACCAGAACCCGTTGCCGGATGTGTTGCTGGTGACGCCGACACTAAGCCAGCCGGCAGCCGCCGAAGCGCTGTTAAACAAACTGCAAAAAGAACGGTATGTGGAGCTCGCCAAACTCGATATCAGCTGGCTGGAGCGGCTGGCAGCTATTATGTCGCTGGTACAACAAGTGGTTTACACCATCGCCGCTTTGTTACTTTGTGGTGCTTTACTGGTGATCGGCAACACTATTCGCTTGCTGATCATGGATAAAAAGGCCGAGATTGAAGTGATGAAACTGGTCGGCGCAACCGACAGTTTTATTCAGCGGCCATTTTTATACACTGGCATCTGGCTTGGGGTGTTTGGTGGTTTCCTGGCGTTTCTGGTGATTGAGCTGATGTTGTACTGGCTGCGGGGCGCTATTGCCAATGTGACGCAGCTGTACCAGAGTGGTTTTGTGCTGAATGTACTGACTCTACAGGAATTCGGTTTGTTGATGGCGATTGCCGTCAGCCTAGGCCTGGTCGGTTCTTATCTGGCGGTAAGAAGTCATATCAAGGCCATTGAACCTTGTTAAAAACTGCGGTTGAAATCAGTCAACCGCCGCTTCCTGCATCAAGCCATGTGCCCAGCTGACCGCATCGAGATATGTCATGCTGAGATCCCGCGCAGTGCTAAACAGTTGCGTCGTTAACTGCTGTTGTAAGTCCCACTCGCCATTTTCATAGGCTTTGGTCAATTGCAGATAAAGCCCAAGCCTTCCCTGATGTTCCAGCAAAGCGGCTTTGATTTCCGGCAGTATCGGTAAATCGTCCAATAGTTGCTGCAATGGCTGTTCCAGCAGGGCATCAACCAGCGAAAACAATCCAGTCAGGAACGCAGCCGGCGGATTGTCGGCATCGCCCATGATGGATGCCAGCTGGTCACAGAATCTGGCCCGCACTATCGACATATGCAGTAATTCACTGGGGCCGTCTTCTTTCAGATTGGCCAGCGCCAGTAAGGCAATAAACTTTTTCAGCTCGCCTTCACCCATATACACCATGGCGTGTTTTAACGAGCCAATCGGCTGCTCACGGGCAAAGCTGGCGCTGTTCACAAAGCGCAGCAATTTATACGACAAGCCCAGATCACGTTCGACAATGGCCGTCAGCTTTTCAAAATCCAGCCGCAGTGCACTGGACTCAGCAATCAGCAGCAGCAGATTTAATTTACTGCTGGCGATTTTTTTATGCTTCAGCATCTCCGGCCGGGCGAAAAAATAACCCTGAAACAACGTAAAACCGAGTTGTTTCAGCTTTTCGTATTCGGTCTGGGTTTCGACTTTTTCGGCCAGTAAAGTGACAGGGTGATGTTTGACCCGCGATACATATTTGCTGATCTGCAGAATATTAAACTGCCGCACGTCCACTTTGATAAAGCTGATATAAGGCAGAAAAATGTCCCATTTCGGGTCAAAGTCGTGATCATCCAGCGCCAGCTTATAGCCCATACGATGCAGCTCGCGGCATGCAGTCAGCAGTTCCATACTGATCGGCACCGTTTCCAGCACTTCAATCACCATACTGTGCGGATTAATCGAAGTGGGAAAATGGTGAATGAGCGTATCGGCGGAGAAATTGATAAATGCCTGATGGCCACCGGTGATTTTCTCAACACCCATCAGCAGGTGATGTTCAGTAATAAGTTTTGACGTCGCCTCATCGGCGTTGATATCGGGAAAACTGTTTTGCACCCCATCACGGAATAACAGTTCATAGCCAAATAAGTTTTTATGCTGATCAAAGATCGGCTGGCGTGCCAGGTAACAATACATCGACGACTCCTGAACCAAAGGCCTGATAAGGCCGTAAACGCGCTGGTATGCAGGTCTGGCTGTGCCAACGTCCGATGTTTGATAGGGGACCAGACTTCTGTTGAGATGCTTTGAGCATATCGGAAAATCGCACTTTGTCTTATGCAGATATATTCTGAAATTCACTTTTTAATATAATTTGGTTCTTAAAAACGCGGGAACCGGCATTAGCACTCTCTGTCAAAGAGTGCTAACATGAGTCCACTTTCACATCTCCACAGGAGTTTGTTCATGACCAAAGCGAATCAATTGATGACATTGTCAGTCGCAGGCAGCGGTAGCCTTGAGGCTTATACTCACGCTGTCAGTACTATTCCGATGCTGTCGGCTGAAGAGGAACGCGCTCTGGCTGAACGTCTGCAGCAACACGGTGACCTGGAAGCGGCCCGTCAGCTGATTATGT
>CAMLRA010000081.1 GCA_946482325.1 uncultured Chromatiaceae bacterium
CGGCGCAGCATCATGCGGCCGGCGACAGTCACACGAATTTTTTTCTCTTCCAGCTCTTCTTTGCTCAGGTGCTCATATTGCGCCAGGATCTGCTCTGAAGTGGCGTCACGGCGGAAATCGTTCGGAAATGGATTACCCTGTTCACGCAGCGCAGCCAGCTTATGTTTCCGCTCGGCGATCAGCTTATTGACGTCCTGATGTTCTTCAATCGGATTGTTTTGCTCAGACATATTCAGTTCCTGATAATAAGCTTTAATACCCTTCACACTTGAAGCCGCAGCTTTGTTGCCTGCGTTCACTCGCCCCATTCACATAGTCAACTATGCTCACGGGGTCTCGTTCTCTGGTCGTCGCGCTGCAACTTCAATTGTTTTGGGTAAACGATGTTTTACAAACCGGCTTTTAAGCTGGCTTCGATAAATTTGTCCAAATCCCCGTCCAGTACAGACTGGGTATTACGCGTTTCGACACCGGTGCGCAAATCTTTGATGCGCGAATCATCCAGCACGTAAGAGCGGATTTGACTACCCCAGCCGATATCGGACTTGGTGTCTTCCAGTGCTTGTTTTTCGGCATTTTGTTTTTGCAATTCAAACTCATAGAGTTTGGCACGCAGTTGTTTAAAGGCGTTGTCGCGGTTTTTATGCTGCGAACGGTCGTTCTGACACTGCACGACGATGTTGGTCGGAATGTGGGTGATCCGCACCGCAGAATCGGTTCTGTTAACGTGCTGACCACCGGCGCCCGAGGCACGGTAAGTGTCGATACGTAAATCGGCCGGGTTGATTTCGATTTCGATGTCGTCGTCGATTTCCGGCGACACAAACACCGAAGCAAAAGACGTATGGCGGCGGTTGCCGGAGTCAAACGGGCTTTTGCGCACTAAACGGTGCACACCGGTTTCGGTACGTAACCAGCCGTAGGCATATTCGCCGGTAAAGTGAATGGTACAACCTTTGATGCCCGCGACGTCGCCGTCGGTCACTTCATACAGTTCCGGGCTAAAACCTTTGGCTTCGCCCCAGCGCAGATACATCCGCATCAGCATGCTGGCCCAATCCTGCGCTTCAGTACCGCCAGAGCCGGCCTGAATGTCGAGGAAGCAGTGGTTGGAGTCATTTTTGCCGGAGAACATCCGGCGGAATTCGAGTTTGGCGAGCTGAGCTTCGAGGTCTGCCAGTTCGGTCTGGGCTTCAACAAAAGTCTCTTCGTCTTCGGCTTCAACCGCCAGCTCAACCAGACCGGCGACATCTTCGAGGCCCTGGTCCAGTTTATCGATAGTGTTGACGATTTGTTCCAGCGCTGAACGCTCTTTGCCGAGCGCCTGGGCTTTTTCCGGATTATTCCAGACGGCGGAATCTTCCAGTTCGCGCGAGACTTCTTCTAACTTTTCTTTCTTTGCATCATAGTCAAAGATACCCCCGAAGCACGTTGGTGCGTTCAGTTAAGTCTTTGATACTGTTATAAACCGGATTGACTTCAAACATGATTTTGCCAGACACCTGAAAAAATAGGCGCCGATTGTAGCAAAATTTCAGCCTGAGGTGCAGCCTTTTCCGGCGTTATGGATGGCTGCGGTTTGGGCTCAGGCCGGCCATAAATGCCGCACCAGCAATTGCAGATTCTGCTGGTCGCGAAACTCGTTAATATCGAGCTGATAGGCGAGTTCCACTTGCTGGATTTGTGGATTGGGCCAGCTTTTAATGTCGGCATTAAACCAGATGGCATCAAAAAGTTTACCGTCTGCGCCCTGTAACATCATTTTCAGGTGTTTTTCCGCCAGCAAGCGTTGTTGCACCAGCTTAAACCGGCCATGAAATACCGGCTCCGGAAAAGCCTGGCCCCAGGGCCCGGCGTTTTGCAGCAGCTGCGCCAGACTGATATCGAGCTCCTGCGGCTGTAATTCACCGTCGCTGTAGACCACCGCAGTTAAGTGTTCTGGCTGGATAAACCGGCTGGCCTGCTTAGTTAATGCCTGCACAAAAGCTTCATAGTGCGCTTCAGCGATAGTAAGACCCGCCGCCATGGCATGACCGCCGAATTTTTTAATCAGACCAGGTTCTGCCGTCGACACCGCTTCGAGCAAGTCGCGCATATGCACGCCGGCAACCGAGCGGGCTGAGCCTTTTAATTCACCGTTGTCTCCACGGGCGAAGGCTATCACAGGTCTGTGCCAGGCTTCTTTGACGCGTCCGGCCAGAATACCGATCACGCCCTGATGCCAGTCACTCTGGTATAAACATAAACAAGAAGGTAAATCGGCACTTTGCAACGACAAGCGACTGAGCGCAGCCATCGCTTCGGTTTGCATGCCCTGCTCGATTTCGCGCCGCTCTAAATTGAGGCTATCCAGCTCTGCTGCGAGACGGCGTGCATTGCTGATATCAGGCGATAACAAACAGGCAATGCCAATCGACATATCATCGAGCCGCCCGGCGGCATTTAAGCGCGGCGCTAAGGCAAAACCAAAATCCTGTGCCGTCAGTTTGGCCGCTTTGCGGTTCGCGACATCAATCAGTGCCTGAATACCGGGGCGCACTTTGCCGCTACGAATTCGCTGCAGGCCCTGATGCACCAGAATACGATTGTTACGATCCAGCGGCACGACGTCGGCGACAGTGCCCAGCGCAACCAAATCCAACAATTCTGCCAGATTCGGCTCTGGTATTAAGGCAAAAGCGCCCTGCTCACGCAGTGCAGCCCGCACCGCTAACAGCAGATAAAACGCCACGCCGACACCGGCCAGCGCTTTACTGGGGAAGTCGCAGCCAGGTTGATTCGGATTGACAATGGCATCGGCGTCCGGCAATTCGCTGCCAGCCAGGTGATGGTCCGTGACCAGCACGCGCACGCCGGCTGCTTTGGCCCGAGCCACGCCTTCGATGGCGGAAATGCCGTTGTCTACAGTAACGATAAGTTCCGCGCCATTCTTAAGCGCCAGCTCAGCCATTTCCACCGACAGGCCATAGCCATATTCGAAGCGGTTTGGCACCAGAAAATCGACATTGGCAAAACCAAGCGCCCGTAAACCAGCCAGCAAAGTGGCGGTGCTTGTAGCACCATCAGCATCAAAATCGCCGACGATCAAAATGCGTTGTTGGCGTTGCCGGGCGTCCAGCAGCAAAGCCACAGCTTGTGGCATGCCTTTCAGTAGCTGATAAGGCAACAGTTGCTGCGCACTGCGCGCCAGGTCATTGGCATCTGCCAACCCTCGGTGCGCATACAAACGCTGTAACACCGGATGCACCGGTAAAGAAAACGCGGCCGGGGCAGACACCGGCCTGATCTGCAACGTTTTAGTCAGGGACATCAGCTTAGCGTTTCGCCAACTGCGTCAGTGCTGCTGCTAAAGCTGCGGCCGGCTGATAACCAGGAATTAAAGTACCATCCGGTAGAACTATAGCCGGTGTGCCGCTGATGCCAAAACTTTGTCCCATGTGGTACTGCGCCGCGACGTTGGTGGCACATTTAGCCACTGAAACCTCATTGCCTGATTTGGCTTTGTTCATCGCACCCTGTTGATCTTTTGAACACCAAATGGATTCTAAAGTATTAAAAGTCTGACTGTTTTCCCCACCCCGCGGGTAGGCCAGATAACGCACTGTAATACCGGCATCCAGATAATCCTGCATTTCGCTGTGCAGTTTGCGGCAATAACCACAATCGGTATCGGTGAACACTGTCACGGCGAATTTTTCGTTTTTTGCTTTAAATTCAATCGCTGACGCTGACATTTGTTTGACGCCGGCCTGGCGCATTGGCTTCATCACTTCTTCATTGACGTGCACTTTGTTTTTTAAATCAAAAACTTCACCCTGGATCAGATACTGACCATCCGCGCTTGCGAAAAACAAACCGCGGTCGGTAAACACCTGCAGCAGTCCCGGAACCGGCGCATTGGCAACTGAAGTAGGTTTGAGGCCCAGTTCAGCCAGTTGTTGGGCTAATTTTGGCTCAACCGGCAGGGCTGCGGGAGCCGCCACTAAGGACACAGAAGGCAACGCCAGCAACAATGCGGCACAGAATTTTTTCATGATAAATCCTCGATCATCCTAACCACGCGGATGATGTAACTGATGTAACTGCTTTAACCGCAACTGGGCGACATGAGTATAAATCTGTGTCGTCGACAGATCACTGTGGCCCAGCAACAACTGTACGACGCGCAAATCCGCGCCGTGGTTCAATAAATGGGTCGCAAAAGCGTGCCGCAAGGTATGCGGCGACAACTCTGCATCGATGCCGGCCACTTTCGCATAAAACTTAATCCGGTGCCAGAACGTCTGTCGCGTCATTTGTGCGCCCCGCTGACTTGGAAACAAGACATCCGTCGGTTCACTTAGTAGCAGAGGCCGCCCATGTGCCAGATAACGTTGCAGCCAGTCGGCGGCTTCTTCGCCAAATGGCACCAGCCGCTCTTTTGAACCTTTGCCAAAGACCCGCAGCACACCCTGGCGGGCATTGACCTGCGGTAAGGTCAAACTGACCAGCTCACTGACCCGCAGACCGGACGCGTACAGCAACTCCAGCATCACTTTGTCGCGAAACTGGATGGCCTCGTTCAGATCGGGCGCTGCCAGTAAGGCTGTCACATCCTGTTCTGATAAGGTTTTTGGCAGCGGCTGACCAAGTTTGGGGTTGATGACGCCGGCCAGCGGATTTTGCGCAATGTCGCCGCGCTGATGCAAAGTCTGAAAAAAGCGTCGCAGACTGCTGAGAACTCTGGCCGTGCTGCGCGGCGACAAGCCTTTGTCGTAGCGGCTGGCCAGAAAGGCTTCCAATAAAGCCGCATCTGCCTGCGGAAATGACAGGCCTTGTTGCTCAGTGAAACAGGCCAGCTGGCGCAGATCTGTGCCATAGGCGGCTAACGTATGTGCACTGACGCCATCACTGAGCCAGAGTTCGTCCAGAAACTGGCTGATCAGCGCCTGACTTGGCGCCGACGGCTGTTTTGCACGTTGGCGGCGATCAGCCATGAGCAACCCTGGCGGCTATACCGCACTTGGGCTGGCCTTGCCCCTCTGCTACAATCCGCGCAGCCTGGCACGCGCCAACACCGCTTTTTTGGATGTGATTGATGAATATCGCCATTTTCTACGGGTCCACTACTTGTTATACCGAGATGACTGCCGAGAAGCTGAAAGTCTTGCTGGAGTCGGATCCGGCTTTGCCTGAAGGCAGCAGTGTATCACTGCATAATATTAAACAGCAGCCACTGCAGCACATGCAGGATTATGATGTGCTGATCCTGGGCATCTCCACCTGGGATTTCGGTGAACTGCAGGAAGACTGGGAAGCGCATTGGGACGACATCGCGGGCGTCGACCTCGACGGTAAAATTGTCGCTATCTATGGCATGGGCGACCAGATTGGTTACACCGAATGGTTTGTTGATGCGATGGGCATGCTGAGCGATGCCATCGCCGGACAAAATTGTCAGCGCATCGGCTTTTGGTCTGCCGACGGTTATCAGTTCGAAAAATCCAAAGCCCTGACGCCGGACGGCGAATGGTTTGTTGGTCTTGCACTTGATGAAGAAAATCAATACGACCAAACCGACAGCCGGCTACTGCAGTGGAGCACACAGCTGCTGGCAGAAATCGCAGAGTTAACCAGCTGATTGCGCAGCAGAGCTGCATTTTTGCTGGTTTTCTCGTCAAAACAGCGCTAAGTCGCTGATTCTGCTCAGACCAGTTTTGGTGGAAAAAAGTGCACAAATGTTAAAATAACCCTTGCCACACTTATTTTATCTGCATAAAATGCGCGTCATCGAAAGGCAAGACAGTTGAAAGACTGCTCACGCAAAGCTTCGGGTCTAAGGGTTGAATCAACCTACGACAGCCGGGCTGCCATCCCAACATCACCGGGATGAAGATCTGCAAAACGCGTTGCGTTTTTGCGTCTGTGCAGAAATCCTGCTCGCCTTTCATCGTATCCCCCTGACTTGATAATTGCCTGACGGCACCGGAGTTAACGATGAACTTTAAAGCACTGTCTGTAATCGCTGTTGTAGTAAGCCCACTGTTTGCCATCACCCCAGCCAGCGCCGACGAGCAAATCGCTCAGTCTTTGTGTTCATACGTCGCAGCGAACGACAAAAACAGCATCCGTAAAACCCTGTCAGACAACCGTATGCGTATCAAAAACGTCTACGACGGTATTCAGTGTGATGGTCTGCCGCTGATCCGCTTCGCCATCAAACACAATGCTGCTGACGCCGCAGAATTTATCGTCAAACAGTTACCAGGCAGCCAGGTTGCCGCTTCAGGTGACGTAGAATGGGCACAAAGCAATGGCTTCGCTGCATCACCAATCATCGAAACGATCAAAGCACGCAGCGCCAGCTAATCCACCCTTTTAGCGCAGAATATCAGCCCGCTTCGTTTTGCAGCAGCGGGCTGATTTCATTTTGGAACCACAGTTGTAGCTTTGGCTCTGCCCGCACCAGAATCACATCCGTACAGCCGTTAAATCGGGCATAGGCCTGTAACGCTTTGGCAAACTGCAGAATAAACCGGCTTTTCTGAAGCCATTGCGGCATCAGCTGCAAGTGCTGCAACAACAACACCCCTTGGTCGCGCTGCGCTTTGACATCCATCAAACCGACATAGGTTGTGCCGTAAAATACCGGCAAATTGTAATAACCAAAACGGCGTTTGTCGGCCGGCACATAGACTTCCAGCTGATAGTCCGCACCAAACCAATGCTGTAAACGCTGGCGCTGGATCAGCAGATTATCAAACGGATTCAACAAATAGACCTGAGTCGCCTTCACCGGCAACTGCCATTGTGCGGGATCGGCGTAGTAACTTTGCCCCTGATACTGAAAACTTTGCAACACACCGCTATGTGTCAGTTCCCGCAGCAGTGCTGTGATCGGCGCTTTCATTCCAGGCCGCAGATAACTGATTTGAGCGGCAGTGCCGGTTACGTGGCATTGCAAAAAACGCTCAATCAAATGCTGTGCATATTCACGCTCGTCCGGCACCCGGCAATCTATGCCGGCCGGCAACACCCGTTCGGTCAGGTCCAACACCTTCTGGAAACGTTCACGGCGCACCACCATCAACTCGCCTTGCATAAAGAGCTGCTCTAAGGCTTTTTTTGCCGGTTGCCAGTCCCACCAGGGGCCGCTGGCTTCAGTCGTTTTGGCAAAATCTGCTGCTTTTAACGGTCCTTCGGCACGAATACGGGCCCGTACTTCACGCATTTGCTGATGGTCCGGCGCAAACCAGTGTTTCTGGCCTTGTTGCAACTGCGCTTTGCGATACAGGCTGAAACGAAAATCCCGCATCGGTAAAAACGCTGCCGCATGCGACCAATATTCAAATATCTGCTTTTTTTCTAATAAATCATCCAACCACTGCGGCTGATAGTTTTTCACCCGGTTGAACAGCACATGATGATGGGCACGCTCGACCACATTTATTGAATCTATCTGTACATAACCAAGCTGTTCAATGGCTTGCAACGTACCGCTGCGCCGGCTTTGCGGAATGCTCAGTTGCTGCTTCGCCAGCAGCAGCTGTAAAAATTCTGCTGATGAGAGTGGCAAAGTCGTCGTCATCACTTCCCCTTAAAAATTCAGATAAAAATCCGCCAGCAGCTGGCGATAGGCTGGACTGTAGAGCCCTTGTTCATCACGCACCAGCAACACCGGCAGCTGCTCGCAAACGACCGGCGCAAGCCCAAGCTCCAGCAACAGCCGCGCCGGGGTTTTATCCGGCTGACTTTGTACTGCCTGTGACCTGATTAAATGCCAGCCGCTGTCTTTCGCTAAAATCAGCAAACGCTCTGCTTCCTGTACCGGCAAAATCAGACTAAAACGGCCGGTGGGTGCAAGCAGTGCTGCAGCGGTCTGTAATAAACCAGCAAATGGCAGCTGATCATTATGCCGGGCCAGTTGTTTTTGCTGGTCTGGATTGGTCAGGGCGGCGGTGAAATATGGCGGATTTGACGTGATCTGTTGATAGCGGCGCTGTGCCAAGTGGTCAGCGCTGCCCGGATAGGTTAAAATATCGCGTTCGATAACCCGGATCCGGCTTGGCCATGGGCTGGCAAGCGCGTTCAGCCGGGCTTGCGCTGCGGCGGCACTGTCCAGCTCCACCGCATCGATAAGCTGCATTGACCCGGTACGCTGCGCCAGCATCAGACTCAGAATGCCGCTGCCGCAGCCAATATCGAGGCAATCGCCGCTGGCCGGCGCTGAAGTCCAGGCGCCCAGCAACAATGCATCTGTGCCGACTTTCATCGCGCAGTGCTGATGTGACACAAAAAACTGTTTACAACGAAAGCCTGCAGCCATAACGCCCCGCGTAAAAGGTTGCAGTGTAACGGATGCTTCAGCTGTCAGTACAGCGTGGCGCCGCCTAAGTTAACCCAGAAGGTATTTGACTGTGACTGACCTGACGAGCCCGGA
Organism: uncultured Chromatiaceae bacterium; assembly: GCA_946482325.1. Next base: position 8,420 of record CAMLRA010000081.1, read on the forward strand.
TGAGATCCTCCGCTTTGCTGATTTTGATCTGGACCCTGCGCTGGCCCGCGCTTTGACTGAAGCTGGTTTTGAAAAGCCAACCACCATTCAGCAACAGGCAATTCCGGTGGCCCTGGAAGGCCGTGACATCCTGGCCAGTGCGCCAACAGGTACCGGCAAAACTCTGGCGTTTTTACTGCCGGCGCTACAGTATCTGATTGATTTTCCAAGGCGTGACCCTGGTTTTGCCCGGGTGCTGATCATGACGCCGACCCGCGAGCTGGCGTTTCAGATTTTTGAACAGCTGCAGCTGCTGACCAAACACAGTGATCTGAACTGTGGTGTGATCACCGGCGGTATCAACTACGGCAGTCACAAAGAAACCTTAGAAAAAAATAACGACATCCTGGTCGCCACGCCGGGCCGGCTGATTGAATACATGAACGAAGAAAGCTTCCAGTGCGATGAAGTGGAAGTGCTCATTCTGGATGAAGCTGACCGCATGCTGGATATGGGCTTTGTCGCCGAGATGGACCGAATCATCAGTGACGCCAGACGCCGTCGCCAGACCATGTTGTTCTCCGCCACACTCGAAGGCGTTGCCATTGAACGTTTTGCCAAACGCGCATTAAAAGAGCCGGTGACTGTCGAAGCCGAATCACCACGCCGGGAAAAAGCCAAGATCCAGCAGTGGATCCACCTGGCAGATGATGCTGACCACAAGTTCGCGCTGCTGACGCATTTATTGCAACAGCCGGAGATGACCAAAGTCATCGTCTTTATTAAAACCCGTGAGCGGCTGGCGAGTTTAGCTGGTCAGCTTGAATCGGCGGGCTTAAAGACCTGCTGGTTACAGGGTGAAATGCCACAGGACAAACGTTTATTGGCCGTGTCGCGTTTCAGCAAGGGCCTGGTGCGGATTTTACTGGCCACCGACGTCGCGGCGCGCGGCCTCGATATCGACGACATCAGCCATGTGATTAACTTTGATATGCCGCGCACCGCCGACGTGTATGTGCACCGCATCGGCCGTACCGGCCGCGCCGGTAAAAAAGGTATCGCCATTTCACTGGTTGAGGCGCATGACATCGATATGGTCGGCAAAGTAGAACGCTACACCGAAACGCTGTTAAAACGCCGTGTGATTGAAGGTTTAAGACCAAAACACAAAGAAGCCCGGCCTTCGACCAAAGCGAAAAAGCCAAAAACAGCTGCGAAGAAAAAAGCGCTGAAAAAAGCTGCTAAAGCCAAATAAGCACAAAGCCTGGACCGAAAAAAACCGCGAACTGCTCGCGGTTTTTTTATTTGTAGTGGGGATTGAAATTCCGGCCTACAGCATCCAGGCGTAACTGAATTTCAGGAACACCGAGCGATCATCACGGGTAAGCTGCTGGATCTCATCGTCGCTGTACGCATGGTCGCTATAACCGGCGAAAAACAGCGTCTGCGGATTTAGCTTGTAGCTGTAGAGCAGCTGCATGCCTAAATCCTCTGACTGTTCAGTAACAGGGCCAAGATTATTTGCCGGGTTCTGTCGGATATCCGAATAAATCAGTGCCAGCCGGACAAAACTGCGTACCGAAAACTGATAACTGAGGCGTAAATCCGTCAGATTGGCCGTAAACACCTCGGCATCATCTGCATCCAGTGTGCGGTAAGTATGACGCAGTGCCACCTGCGCATGCATATTGGCGTTCCAGCGGATCTCCGGCGCGATTTCCAGACCATCGCCTAAGCGGTTGTTCCGAAAATCCAGTTTGTCGCCAAATTCAGATTCCACTTCGATGTAAACACCAGACCAGGGCTGCACCAGCGCATAGGTGCCAATGGTGTGCTCGGTAAAGAGTTGGCTATTGGCATCAACCACGAGCCGGCTGCCATCCAGCCGGCTGCCGACCCGGTCGCGCTCAGTCAGCATCAGCGACAGCTCAGACTGCAGCGGGCCATGCACAATCAGCTCGGCTTCGGCTTCTTTTTCCAGCAGTTCACCAGCCTGACTGTGACTGATATCCCAGTCACCGCGCAGCTCGATGTTGTTCCACCAATTCGTTTCTGAAAACCACTGATATCCTGCACCGTGCACATATTTATTCCAATCGGTCTGCGGCATATAGCCCATATCGGCACGGAAATCTTCGCTGTAACCGAGATAGCGGCTGTACCAGGTAAAACTACGGCTTTCGTGTTCATACGCCAGATACTGGCCAACACCAGACAAATCCTCACCGAGGCGCAGTTTTGCTTCGCCATCAAACTGCGCCGCTAACTGCTGGGGGTAAGCACTGTCGCTGTGCAGCAACTGCGCGACCACTTTGTCCTGCGCCGTCGCCTGATATTTCAAATCAAGGCCATGCACATAGTTGTGATAATCGTCGCTGCTGCGCAGCGTACTGATCCAGCCGAGCGACAGTTTTGGGTTCAGGTCATAGCGATAACGTAATACGGCGTTGTCACTTTTTGCATTGATATAACCCAAATCCGAACTGATATTGCCGGGAATAATAAAAGTCGTGTCTTTGTCATTGGCGGCAAACACAGCAAAAGACTGCTGATCAACCCGGCCAGTCAGTTTCAGACCGGCATCCGGTGATGACACATTGCGGGTGTACACCAAATCCAGCGGCGAGCTGAAATAGTCGGCATTATCAAGGAAAAACGGCCGTTTTTCGTCGAAAAACAGCGCAAAAGTATCATTCATTGATACTTGCGCTTCGTCGGCTTCAATCTGGGAAAAATCCGGATTTAACGTGGCGTTCAGGCTGATATCCGGTGTAATCCCCCATTTTACATCGAGGCTCGGTTCGATATTACGGTCGCTTTGCCAGTCGCTGTTGCCCTGTGGCGTCACATCCCGTTGCTGCTCGACGCCCATGACCAAAGACGGCACTAAAGTGAAGTGATTGCCCTGCCGTGCACCGCGGAACCCTTCCACCGTTTGCATCTGACAGATCCAGCATGGGTCTTCACGTTCGATTTTATTGGTTGATAAACGATGACGCACATCACGCGGATAAAACCGCAGTAATTCCAGCTTCCAGCGTTGCAGGTCGAGCCGGTCGTTAAAATTTAATAAGCGCAGTGGAATAGCGACTTCAATCTGGTACCCGGTGGCGGTGATTTTACCGGCGCTTTGCCAGATGCCATCCCAGGCGTCACTTTCAGTTTTGGTGATCTCATTTTCAATAGCATCACCCTGCACACCCAGAGCGTTGACGAAAAACTGATAAGCCAGCTTGCTGTCGTGATAAGTGTCGAGTTTGATACCGATGCTGTCGTCATCCCACATTTTATCGCGGTCACGAAAATAAGCGCGGATTTGGCTTGGGTCCGGATCTTCGGCCACAAAACTGATATAAAAAAACTCGCCATCCTCCATCACCCGCGCCATGGTCTTCACCGGTGCCGGCGTGTTTTCCGCCGGCCAGGTGTTATACAGGATTGGCATTTCGCGGGCCTGTTGCCACTGTGGCTCATTGAGCTCAGCATCCACAACGATGGCCGGGGTAACACGCGGGATAGACAACGGCTCAGCAGCCAGCACTTCAGCCGAAGCGCTACCGAGCAGCAGCAAACAATATAATAACGGGGATTTTAAAACAGACATGCAGCATCCATGAACGAGGCAATCGGGAGTTCGGCGCGAGGCGCCGAAAAATCAGCCAAGTATAAAGATGCCGGCCGGCCTGTACAGAACCATGCGGTCAACACAGGGCAAGGTGCGTTTAGCAGCCTTGCCTGTGGCGAAAAGAAAAACAGGAAACTCAGCGTTCCCAGTAAGCCTCTTCCAGACTGTCTTCTTTTTCCGGCAAACCGCGGGATAAGCGTGGCGCGCTTTGATTCAGAATGGCGTAGCTGACACGGTTGGCATATTTGCAGATCTGTGCAAAAGACGAATATGCCAGACAATTTTGTTCATGTTTACTCGACAACGGCAGCGCATGGCGGTGGAAGTGATTGGCGGCGATGTCATGCAAAATCGCAGCTAATGCGCCATCGCCGGCACCATTGGTATTTTTGATCCGCTCCGGGCCACCTAAATAGGGGTCGATATGCGAATAGACTTTCAGCGGCTCGGCACAGTGTTTTTTCTGCATCGGCCGGCTGAATTCAAATTCGTTGTAATCCGGCAAAGCACCGGATTTAATCGGGTTGGTGGTTTCGCGTTTGACGCTGGCGTCGGTATAACCACAAAGGTACAAGCCTTCCGGACCGGCCGTGACCAGCACCATATCGGTCAGCTCCAGCGCCGCTTCGGCCGCGAGCAGCGGGTCGGTAATACCAGTCAGCGCCGCAGCTTCTAATTCATTCATCGCCAGCATGTCGACATAGTCGGTGACGGTTTGCAGAATGAGTTCGCGGTGTTCTTCCACCAGATGTTTAGTCCCCAGGCTCATCACCACCGGCACGCCGTGGCGCTTGGCCAGCTCCAGGGTGCGCAGCATCGCTTGTTGAATGGGTTGGCCGCTGGCGCGCAGCGGGTAAGCACTCAGCACCAGCGCTGCGGCTTTGGCGATAATATCTTCCGGAATAGCATCAGCATTCAGTTCATCCATCGCGCCCGGGTCAATGACAAAAGTGCGCTCGCCATCCGGTGTGATCATCGTAATGCCACGACCGATATCACCGGCAACCCCCTGCAGATGATTCATGTCGACTTTGCTGCTGGTATGACACAGATAATGATAAGCCGGCGAACCTAAAGCGATATTGGCCGACATCACGCCAAGCAGCACCGATTTGTCGTCAGCCAGCACTGAATAGTTGTGGATGGTATTGCCGATAGTGCCGCCGGCGAAGTGATCAGAAATCGCCGCGCTTTGCACCAGTTCCTGATAAATCTGGTCGGCTTTGCCGTGTTCGACCAGATTCGATAAACCTTTCCCTATGCCGTATTTTTGCAGGAATTCGTCGCTGACATTGGCCACCACATCAACAATGGTCTGATCCAGACCGACCACATAAGTATCGAGTTCGGGCCTGACCTCAAAACTCGGTAACTGTGGTTTTGGTGAAGACACCGGGAAATAATGCTTCAGTTTACGGCGGCCGGGAAATTTCATAACGGATTCTCAGAGAAGGTCAGTCCAGTATTTTAGCAAAACTGACCGGTGGCGGACTAGGATAAAAATAAGCTCAGCTGGCCGCGGCTTCGTCGCGTAAAAACGTCAGTTCATGCGCTTTGGACAGCTCCGGACTAAAACGATAACCCGCCACGTCGAAATTTCGCAGGCCTTCAACCGAATCCACTTGTTGTTCAATGACATACCGCGCCATCAGGCCACGGGCCTTTTTGGCAAAAAAGCTGATGATTTTATACTGACCATTTTTCTGATCTTTGAACTGGACGTTGATCAAAGGCTTCGCCAGCTGTTTTGGCTTCACCGCTTTAAAATATTCCTGCGACGCCAGATTCAGTAAAAATGGTGCTTTTAGTTGTTCAAGTTGTTGGTTCAGACTGTCTGTGATTTGACTGCCCCAGAACTGGTACAAGTCTTTACCGCGTGGATTCATCAGACTGGTGCCCATTTCCAGCCGGTACGGCTGCATTAGGTCCAGGGGCCGCAGCACGCCATACAGACCACTTAAAATGCGCAGATGCTGTTGTGCATACGCCAGTTCTGACTCCGACAGGCTTTGCGCCTGCAAGCCTTGATACACATCGCCATTAAAAGCAAACAAAGCGGCTTTGGCATTGTCTGGAGTAAACGGCAGGCTCCAGCTGGCAAATCGGGCGGCATTGAGGCCAGCCAGCTTGTCGCTGATATGCATCAGCTGACTCAGATCGGCCGGCGTCAGTTCACGGCACACGGCGTTTAATTCAGCCGCCTGTGGCAGGAAATCGGGCTGCGTCAGAGGCAATTGGCGGGATAACGGCGAAAAATCCAGATCTTTTGCCGGAGAAATAACCATCAACATCGAAGCATATTCCTGAAGGTAAAACAGCGGCCGCGACTATAAGCTGCACTCAGGCCAGTTGCAATAAGCTGTTGAGCTCTTTCATCACCGCAGCAAACCTCTTGGTGTTCCCATCATTCAGTTCGCTTTGTTCCAGAATTTCCACACAACGCCGCGCCAGTTTGGCGGTCTCTTTGGTTACACCACCAATTTTACTGATAGTTTGTAGTAAATTCAGCGCCAGACTCGGGTTGTAAGGCATGTAATCAAAGGCTTTATTAAAAAACTCCAGCGCCCGGCCATAATAGCCGTTCTGGTACGCATCCAGCCCATCGTTATTCAGCGTTTTAATTTCTTCCCGCAAATTGTCATGCGCTTTATGCTCCGACTGGATCAGCACCGTCAGCGTATTGGCCAGTAAATCATCATACTCCGCCATCTCATCCAGCTGCTGCATAAACTCGTCACTGCGCGATAAATTGCCAGCTTCAAAATAGGCTTTGGCTCTGTCAAGACATGCTTCGGCGCTCAGGGTTTTACCAGTTTGGGCAGTATCACTTTTGGCGAGCAACTCACGGGCTTCATCGATATTACCGCGTAAAATTGCCACACGCGCCCGCACGGTCAGTTCTTCATGCAGATAAGATTCCAGCGCAAACCGCTTGCCGATATTAGCCAGAATTTCATCAATCTTTTTAAAATGCCGGGTCTGCTCCAGCTTATTCGCGTCTTTGGTCAGCTCCAGAATAGCGCGGGCATAGTTGAGGAAATTATCCGGTGTATCAAAAATGGAATAACGTGCGGCTTGCTGCAGCCGGGCGTAGATTTTGACTGCGTCGTCTTTCAGTCCATTGATATTCGCCAGATTCGCCAGCGCTTTTTGTCTTTTGTAATTTTTCGGCGACAGTTTGGTTACTTCGCTCAGCGTTTCATACGCATCTTTATACAGCTGCCTTTTTAAGAACAACCGGGATAACCAATCCAGCGCTTCGATGCGGGTCTCATCCATTTTGCTCAGTTCCCGCAGCTCAAATTCCGCTTCCAGCCAACGCTGCTGACAAAAACGGGCGATAGCAAGACCAAGCTTGGCCCAGGCATATTCCCGCCGGTTCAGAATCGTCAAATACAGCTGTTCAGCGGCCTGATAATGTTCAATTTTCAGCAGTAACTCGCCGCGTAGCCGCAGAGCAAACACGGCAAAATCCGGGTCATTTTTGATCACCTGCTCACAGGAGTTTGCGGCTTCGATATAGAGATCTTCGGCAATTTCCTGATAAACCTTGTTCAGGCAATGTTTGATTTCAAAAGCACGCATCAGGCGCTTTTCGAGCTGGACAAAAGAAAAGGGTTTAAGCAGGTAAGAATCCGGCTGCAGTTCAATCACCCCATGCACTATCTGGCGGTGACTCTCTGCGCTGATAATGATAAAACAGCAACCCGGCTTTAATAAACGTAAATGTTTCAACGCTTCAAATAGTTGATAACCATCTTTGCCTTCGCCGAGGTTGAAATCGGATAAAATGAAGTCATATTGGATTTCTGTACAATTGGCAATGGCAGCATTGGCATCCGGTGCTTGGGCAATATGTTCGAATCCAATTTTTTGCAGCATACCCTTGATCGATGCGCGCACCGGATCGCAGTCATCGACGACCAAGACTTTTTTTGATTTATAAAATTTGAGATTCAAATGTTGTACTGCCTTCACAAATTGCGACCAAACTGCCGTACATGGCGCAACAGCTTTCTGTCTTTATTAACATGCTCAGAGACAAGAACGCTACATCCGTATGAGGCCGGAACAACCGACTGGAACCAACTATAGTAATCTGACAAAAAATCAGCAACAGGCCTGACAGAATTCAGTGTTTTCACGCGCTTTCTGTTGTAATATTTCTACATAATTACGCTTTTAAACGGCCGCACGGCTAAAAATGCGACTAAAAATGGTTAAATAACAATATGACAACACTTCTTGATCAACTCAAAGCCGTCACTACCGTCGTCGTAGACAGTGGTGATCTGAACGCCATCGAACAATTTCGTCCGGTCGATGCCACCACTAACCCTTCATTGTTATTAAACGCCAGTGCACTGGATTTCGCAAAACCGCTGCTAAGCGCTGCCGCAACCTACGCCAAAAGTAAAACCGCTGATAAGGCTGAGCAGCTGAGCATCGCCAGTGACAAATTCGCCGTGGACGTTGGCACCGCTATCAGCAAACTGGTACCTGGCCGCGTCTCGACTGAAGTCGACGCCCGCTTAAGTTTTGATACTCAAGCCACTATCGCAAAGGCCCGTCAGCTGGTGGCCTTGTATGCAGAAAATGGTATCAGTAAAGACAAAATTCTGATCAAAATCGCCTCCACCTGGGAAGGCATTCAGGCAGCACGCGCGCTTGAACAGGAAGGCATTCAATGTAACCTGACACTGTTATTCCATCTGTGTCAGGCACGCGCCTGCGCCGAAGCCGGCGTATTCTTAATTTCGCCATTTGTCGGCCGTATTCTGGACTGGTACAAAGCCAGCACCGGCCAAAGCTATGACGCCGAAACCGATCCGGGCGTCATTTCCGTGCGCGAAATTTACAATTATTTCAAACAGCATGGCCACAAAACTATCGTGATGGGCGCGAGTTTCCGTAACGTCGGCGAAGTCTTAGCGCTGGCCGGTTGTGACCGCTTAACTATTGCGCCAACGCTGTTAGATGAACTCAGTAAACAAAGTGGCGAGCTGGTTGTGCATTTGCGCGACGAAGGCGCCACCACAGCCAAACCGGCGGAGCTGACCGAGCAGGCGTTCCGCTGGGCGCTGAATGAAGATGCGATGGCCACCGAGAAACTGGCCGAAGGCATCCGCAAATTCGCGATCGACCAACGCAAACTGGAACAAGTGATCACTGCTGCGCTTGCTTAAGCGCAGCTTTTTTAACAGGAGTTTATTATGTCGTCTGCAGTCT
>CAMLRA010000082.1 GCA_946482325.1 uncultured Chromatiaceae bacterium
TGTGCTTGATGAATTCCGCGTGCTGAATCAGGACGGCCTGCGTTATGACGACGAATTTATCAAACACAAAATTCTGGATGCCATCGGTGATTTATATATGGCCGGTTACAGCATCCTCGGTGAATTCAAAGCCTATAAAACCGGTCACGCACTGAATAACCAGCTGCTGTGTGCGGTACTGGCTGATCAGGAAAACTGGGAGTTTGTCACTTTCGACAAACCAGCGCAGCTGCCGATTTCCTATCTGGCGCCGCAACTGGCCTGATTGAACAGACCGAAATGATAAAGGTGGCTTAGGCCACCTTTTTCATTTTTGACACGTGCTATCGCTTATTCCGCTTTTTTCCGTTGTTGTGCCAGCGCCGCCAGTTTACGTAGTTTTTCAGCCAGTACCGGGTCGGCATGTTCGGCACTCGCCAGCAAATAATTCGCGGCCTGTTCACTGATTTGCCGCGCCTGCGGTGGTGCCGAGTTGTCAGGTTCCTGTGTCTGATAACGTAAATCCAGGTTTGGATTGACCTCAATATCAATACCCATACATTCGGGCAGGACATTCTGGCGGAATTTCGTTAGAATATCGGCGTTCTGCATTTTCAGCCGCGTAGCCCAGCTGGCAGAGCTGCACATTATTTGTACCCGACCGGCCTGAACCCGGTTTACCTTACAGAAAGTCAGCTTTTCCAGTTGCAAGATCTGCATTAATTCGGTATTAAGATGTCGCACTATGTCTGCTTGCTGTTGCCCCTGATACACAGGGTTTTGTTGCAACAGCGTCATCAGGTCGACCGGTTTGCGCGAATAGCGGGCCATAACAAAAACACAGAAACTGAGGTCCCATGAGTCTAACAGTTTTTCCGGATGACCGACATCAACACGGTCGTTTTGGGACAACCGCCAGTCAGCGGTTAGTCAGTGCGGCTTTGCTGTTCTGTATTGCGGTCGGCGCCGGTGTGGCATTAGGCCGTATCTGGACAGATCCCCAGTCCTATCCATTGAATCCACTTCCACAGAGCAATGAAACCGCTGAAATTGATGCCATCCGCCTTCAGGCTGAACATCAAATTGCGGCCCTGACAGCTAAAGTTGCTTCATTGCAGGCACAGGTCAACCGGCTGAATATGGTCGGTGAACGCCTGATTGACGCCGCAGATTTGCCGGCTGAACAGTTTAATCTGCGTCAGGAGCCGCCAATGGGAGGCCCCGCCCAGACCTCGGTCGAGGATAGTTTATTTGCTGTGTCTGAAGTCCTGACCAGAATGTCGGAACTTGAACAAGATCTGCAACATGAACAATCCCGCTTTAGCCTGCTTGAATCTCTCGATTTGAATCACCATATCGGTTTAAACAGTCAGTTGTCTGGCCGGCCTGTGGTCGCAGGATATTTGTCATCTGCCTTTGGTGTGCGGACTGACCCATTTACCGGCGAACCAGCTATCCATCAGGGCGTTGATTTTGCCGGCGAAGAAGGCAGTGCGGTGATAGCGACCGCTGGCGGCATAGTGACTTGGGCCGGTGAACGTTTTGGTTATGGTCGGATGGTGGAAATTGAGCATGCCGGCGGTTATCGCACCCGCTATGCGCACGCAAAAGCAGTCAGCGTCCAGATTGGGCAGTTAGTGGACAAAGGCCAACAGGTCGCCACGCTCGGTAACACCGGCCGTTCGACCGGACCACATGTGCATTACGAAGTACTGAAAAACGGCAAACAAATGAACCCGCAGGCTTTCATCGGCCCGCTTAATAACAGCTTATATGGCTCTGCCAGGACCGCCCAGCGGTCTCAACATTAAAATAGTGGTACCAGGACAATGTTAGGAAAGCTTTTTACCAAATTAATTGGTAGCCGGAACGACCGTTATCTGAAAAAACTGCGCAAAACGGTCGACCAGATCAATGCGATGGAAAGCCAGTATGTGGCGCTGTCAGATGCAGAATTGCAGCAAAAAACTGCTGAGTTCAAGCAACGTTATGCTGATGGTACCTCGCTGGATGACCTGTTGCCTGAAGCTTTCGCGACAGTGCGTGAAGCCAGTAAACGTATTTTTGGCATGCGTCATTTTGACGTACAGCTGATTGGTGGCATGGTACTGCATCAGGGGAAAATCTCTGAGATGCGTACCGGTGAAGGTAAAACCCTGACCGCGACGCTGCCAGCGTACCTGAATGCGTTAAGCGGCCGCGCCGTGCACGTCATTACGGTCAACGATTACCTCGCCAAGCGTGATGCCGCAACAAATGAACCACTGTTTAACTTCCTTGGGCTGACGGTTGGCGTGAACGTACCCGGCATGCAGCACATGGAAAAACAACAGGCTTACAACGCCGATATTACTTACGGTACCAATAACGAATTCGGTTTTGATTATTTACGCGATAACATGGCGTTCAGCATGCCAGACCGCGTCCAGCGCGACTTGGCCTTTGCCATTATCGATGAAGTTGACTCTATTTTAATCGACGAAGCCCGTACCCCACTGATTATCTCTGGCCAGGCTGAAGACAGCTCAGAACTGTACCGTCAAATTGACCAGGTAGTGCCACAGCTGCAACGCCAGGAAAAAGAAGACGAAGAAGGTGAAATGGGCGATGGTCATTACACCATCGACGAAAAAGCCAAGCAGATTTATCTGACTGAACGTGGCCAAATCCGCGTCGAAGAAATTCTGGTAGAACGCGGCCTGATGCAGCCGGGTGATTCGCTGTATTCCGCCACTAACATTACCTTATTACACCATGTTTACGCAGGCTTGCGGGCGCACAACCTGTTTAAGAAAGATGTGGATTACGTGGTGAAAGACGACCAGATCGTCATCGTCGATGAACATACCGGCCGGACTATGGAAGGCCGTCGTTGGTCTGAAGGTTTACACCAGGCGATTGAAGCCAAAGAAGGTGTGCGCATTCAGAACGAGAACCAGACTTTGGCGTCTATCACGTTCCAGAACTACTTCCGTTTGTACGACAAACTGGCGGGGATGACCGGGACAGCAGATACCGAAGCTTTTGAATTCCAGACTATTTATGGCCTGGAAACTATCGTCGTTCCAACCAACAGACCGATGGTGCGTAAAGACATGCCAGACCTGGTATATCTGACCGCGGAAGAAAAATATCAGGCGATTATCAAAGATATCGAAGCGACCCGCGCGCTGCAGCGCCCCATTCTGGTTGGTACTGCATCAATTGAAAGCTCTGAGTATTTATCTTCATTGCTGCACAAAGCGAAAATCCCGCATCAGGTATTAAACGCCAAGTTCCACGCCAACGAAGCGCAGATTATTGCAGAAGCCGGCCGTCCGGGCACTGTGACTATCGCTACCAACATGGCCGGTCGTGGTACAGATATCGTGTTAGGTGGCAACTGGCAGTCAGATGTTGCGAAGCTCGATAATCCAAGCGATGAACAAATTGCCGCGTTAAAAGCCGAATGGCAACAACGCCATGACGCCGTCATTGCCGCTGGTGGTTTACATATTATCGGTACTGAGCGTCACGAATCCCGCCGGATTGACAACCAGTTGCGTGGTCGTGCCGGTCGTCAGGGTGATGCGGGTTCCAGCCGTTTTTATCTGGCGCTGGATGACGCGTTAATGCGAATTTTTGCGTCGGACCGCATGGCGGGTATGATGCGTAAACTGGGCATGGAGCCTGGTGAAGCCATTGAACATCCGCTGGTGAGCCGCGCTATCGAAAACGCCCAGCGTAAAGTAGAAGCGCGTAACTTCGATATCCGTAAGCAATTACTGGAATTTGATGATGTAGCCAACGATCAGCGTAAAGTTGTTTACGAACAACGCAATGAACTGTTGGCGGCAGAAGATATCACTGAAACGATTGCCGCAGTGCGTCATGACGTGGTTGAATCTGTGATTAACCAGTATATCCCGCCACAGTCGCTGGACGAAATGTGGGATATCCCAGGCCTTGAAGCCCGTTTCCGCGCCGATTTTGCCATTGATATGCCAATCGCCAAATGGTTGGCGGACGATAACAAACTGTTCGAAGAAAAGCTGCGCGAACGTATTCAGGACGTCGTCGAGAAAACTTACCAGCTGAAAGAAGAGATGGTGGGGGCACCTGTGTTGCGTCAGTTTGAAAAAGCCGTGATGCTGCAAAGCCTCGACACCCATTGGAAAGAACATCTGGCAGCAATGGATCACCTGCGTCAGGGCATTAATCTGCGCGGTTATGCGCAGAAGAACCCGAAACAGGAATACAAGCGCGAAGCCTTTGAGCTGTTCTCGAATATGCTGGACCAGCTGAAACTGGATGTGATTGGCGTGCTGAGCCGTGTACAGATCCGCGCGCCGGAAGATGTTGAAGCGGTGGAAGAACAGCGTCGTAAAGCTGATCAGGTCGAAATGGCGTATCAGCATGAAGAAGCTGAACATATCGGCGGTGAAGTGCCGGCGACGCCGCCAGGACCTGTGTTCCGCGATGCCGAGAAAATCGGCCGCAATGACCCATGCCCTTGTGGCTCAGGTAAAAAGTACAAACAGTGTCATGGTAAGCTGAGCTGATCAGGCTTTCAGAGTGTCCAAAAAAGCAGAGCTCGCTCTGCTTTTTTTGTTTCTGGTATACCGAAAAAAACGATAACGCAGCCTGTATCTGAATGAATCTCATCCAAACGAGGAGAAACAATGAAATCTATCCATGTCGCCGTTGGGGTGATCACTCGTGGCGAGCAAGTCTTTATCAGTAAAAGACCAGAACAGCTGCATCAGGGGGGCCGTTGGGAGTTTCCCGGCGGGAAAGTAGAGCCCGGTGAAACAGTGTCCGAAGCGCTGCAACGGGAATTATGGGAAGAGGTGGGCTTAACTGTGACTGAGGCAGTCGCGTTGCTGCAATTGGAATATGATTACCCGGAAAAACGGGTATTGCTTGATGTCTGGCATGTGGTCAATCCACAGGGGGCAGGTGAGGGGCGCGAAGGCCAGCAGGTGGCGTGGGTGCATTACAGCGAACTGGCCGGTTATCAGTTTCCGGATGCGAATGCGCCGATCCTGAGCGCAGTCGCAACCTTGTTTCAGTCAGCGGGTAACTAGTCTTTAAAAAACTGGTTGTCCTGCTGCATTAGTTCATCTTCCAGAGCCAGTAAATCCGCATCACCGATACCGGCTTCAATCGGGCTTTTATCGGCAATACGGCGGCTTTCGCTGGCCCATTCCCCTAAATCGATCAAACGGCAGCGGTCGCTGCAAAAAGGCCGGAAACGGGATTCAGGCTGCCAAATCACATCGGTCTGGCAGGTCGGGCATTTCACAATAGTGGGAGACATCAGAATTACTCAGCAGGGCTCAAAACAGACGCTATTATACGGCTTAACAGCAGGCCAGCTCAAAGCCAATATGCTGGTCCGTAGTCGCACGGCCCTGGGTATCACATAGCTGCATAAAACGAATGGCATAACGATATTTATTACCGCTAATCGTCGGGTAACAGCCGTAACTCAGTGGATAACGCAGACGTAGCAGTTCAAATTGTTCGGTGTTGCTCTGAAAAAAACCATTTTCAGCAATCACGTTCTGGAATTGGCCACGCTCGCGGATGAATGTCAGTACAAAACTAATCGCCTGTTCGACCAACGCCAGCTGCGCGATCCAGTCCTGTGCCTGTTTTTGCCGCGCTGACAGTTCCAGTGTGTACCAGTACTGCAATTGTGGTAAGTCAAAATAACAAGTGCCGCCCGGGATAAAAAAGCGCTGTCGCAGCGGGCCTAAAAATTTATCGTCTTTAAGCACATTCGCAAATTTAGCGCCGCGTAGCAGTTCGCTTTGTAGCCGCACGGATTTTTGCAGCATGCTGCTGAGCAGATCGTCGGAAATATGCGGATGGCGTGACCAATTGACTAATGCGCCTTCACAGCGCTCGACGTCTTTAATCAGGTCTGGCCGGATGTCATTGCGGTCTAAGACTTCAATTAAGGCAAACAAGGAGGTAAAAAAGCCGAGCTGCTGTGATTCATTGGCCAGCGCCAGTTGATGATGGACTTGTTGAAATAGATATTCGACGCGCAGATAAGTGCGGACTTTTTCGTTCAGCGGATGTTCGTAGACGAGGCAGCTGTCAGTCAAAAGTTCCGTACTCCGAGTTATGCAGACAATCGGTTTAAAATAAACCTAAGTCAGCGATTTGGCTAGTTTTTCTTCAGCCAACTGCAGAAAGACCCGATGCAGTTGTGTCACCTTACCTGCCAGCAGTGCTGGTGGCGCCTCATTATCGATCACGTAATCAGCAGCGGACAGACGTTCGGTCCGGCTACACTGCGCGGCCATGATAGCTTTCACCAGTTCGGCGCTGTTGTGGTCGCGTTGCATAGTGCGGCTTATTTGCGTTTCTGGCGTGACGTCAACCACCAGCACCACATCGACCAGCAAATTTAACTGATTTTCCAGCAGCAGCGGCGCCACCAAAATGCTGTAGGGCGAGGCAGCATTGTCCAGTTGAGCCAGCATGTGCTGACGGATCAGCGGATGCAGCAGCTGATTCAGCCAGTTTTTGGCTTCAGCATCGGCAAACACGATTTGTCTTAATTTGGCTCTGTCGAGCTGGCCGTCAGCGCCCAGTACCTGCGGGCCAAAAAACGCGCTGATTTGTGTCAGCGCCTCTGAACCCGGCGCCACCACCTCTCTGGCAACGATGTCGGCATCTACAATAGTGATCCCCAGCGCGGCAAAGGCCGCTGCGACGGTCGATTTACCACTACCAATTCCGCCGGTCAAACCGACTCGAAAGTGTTGGCTGGTCTGCTTCGGGTGCATTTACAGCCCGATACTACGCAAATAAGCATCGCTGATTTGACTGCCCCATAACATCGCAATCCAGCCGGCCGCAGCGATATAAGGTCCAAACGGAATGGCGGTGCTTTGCTCTTTTTTCTGCACTGCGAGCATCACACTGCCAATCACAGCACCGACCACAGATGACAGCAAAATAATCAGTGGTAACTGTTGCCAGCCGAGCAGCGCACCAAAAATCGCCATTAATTTAAAATCACCGTAACCCATGCCCTCTTTACCGGTCAGCAATTTAAATCCCCAATACACCGACCACAGCGACAGATAACCGCAAGCTGCACCAATAATCGCCTGCTGGGGCGCAATACCAACGCCAGCCGCAGATGCTGCCAGGACCAGCCACAGCAGCGGCAACGTGATTTGGTCCGGTAGCAGCATTTTGTCGATATCGATAAAAGTCAGCGCGACCAGACACCAGGTTAACACCAGCAGCAGCAAGCCATAAGCCGTCGCGCCGGTTTGCCAGATCACCAGGCCGGACAGCACCGCCGTCAGCAGTTCTACCGCCGGATAACGTGGGCTGATTGGCGCTTTACAATAACGGCATTGACCACCAAGGCTCAGCCAGCTCAGCAGCGGAATATTGTCCAAAGCGCTTAATTGTGTCTGACAATGCTGACAACGCGAGCGTGGTGTGGCCAGATTAAAGGTCTCAGCAGGGACTGCCGGTTCGTCCGGCTGAAAATATTCGCGATATTCCTGTTGCCAGCTTTTTTCCATCATCACCGGCAAACGGTAGATCACCACATTTAAAAAACTACCGACACACAAACTGAATAACACGACTGTGCTTATCAGCCACACCGGGTTTTGTTGTAAAAAGCTGACCATCAGCGAGAGTTGTTCCGGCATAGACATTATTTGATCACCGCACCCATTTGGAAAATTGGTAAATACATGGCAATGATAAGGCCGCCGATCAAAACCCCCAGCACAGCCATAATCAGCGGCTCCAGCAGTGCAGTCAGACCGTCGACGGCATCATCTACTTCCTGTTCGTAAATGTTGGCAACCCGCGCCAGCATGTCATCGAGTGAGCCGGATTCTTCACCAATCGATACCATCTGGATCACCATTTCCGGAAAACGGTTGGTCGTTTTCATCGAGCTGAACATCTGGCCACCGGCTGAAACATCAGCCCGCACTTCCATAATGGCGTTTTTGTAGATTTCATTACCGGCAGCGCCGGCAGCCGATTCCAGCGCCTCAATCAGCGGCACGCCGGCGGCAAAAGTGGTAGATAAAGTGCGGGCATAACGCGCCACCGCCGCTTTATTCAGAATGTCGCCGACCACGGGCGCTTTGAGGATCATTGCATCAGCGGCGGTGCGAAAATTCAGACTGGTTTTATACATTTTGCCAATCACTTTAAAGGCGACAACGATAATACCCAGCACCACCCACCAATAGGCCTGCATCAATTCTGAAAGCTTCACCACGAACAGAGTAAAGGCTGGTAACTCAGCACCAAAGCCGGCAAAGATTTCAGCAAATTGTGGCACAACAAAAATCAGCAAAATCGAGGTCACAATCAGTGCGACGATAATGACTGCGACCGGATAAAACATCGCTTTTTTGATTTTTGACTTCAGGGCTTCGGCTTTTTCTTTGTAAATCGCGATACGGTCGAAAATGCGGTCCAGCGCACCGGATTGTTCACCGGACTTCACCAGGTCGCAGTACAGGTCATCAAAGTACTTCGGCTGTTCGCGCAGGACTTCCGATAAAGGCAAACCACCCTGGACCTTTAACGAGATTTTTTGCATCAGTACCCGCAGGTTCTTTTTTTCCGAGCCCGAGGCAATCAGGTCAATTGACTGTACCAGCGGCACACCTGCCGCCAGCATAGTCGCGATCTGCCGGGTGACGATGGCAATATCCACCGGCACAATCTTTGGGTCGCCGCCAAACAATGGCTTGGCTTGTTTGCGCACCAGCGACGGTGTAATGCCTTGCTGACGTAACAAGGCTTTGGCTTCCATCACTGAACTGGCTTTGATTTCGCCCTGAGTCTTCTTGCCGCGTCTGTTGAGACCTTTCCAGTCGTAGCTGTCTAACTCTTTGATTTTTGGAGCCGCCGCCATAAAGTTTCCTTCCTGCTTCGTCTTCTCAGACGTTGGTCACCCGGTTAATTTCGGCCAGACTGGTGAGGCCTGCCGCTGCTTTGAGCAAGCCTGATTGCCGCAGGTTATTGACGCCTTCACGCTGCGCCTGTTGGGCAATTTCCAGTGAATTGGCGCCCGCCATAATTTTTTCTGCGATCACACCGGAAATGGGCATCACTTCGTAAATACCGACCCGGCCTTTGTAACCACCGGTGCAATATTCGCAGCCGACAGGTTTAAACAGTTTCATCGTAGTCAACTGTGTCGCGGTAAAGCCTTGTTTCAGTAGTTCCTGCTCTGGTAATTGCTCAGGCGCCTTGCAATGGTTGCATAAACGCCGCGCCAGTCGCTGCGCGATGATCAATGACACAGAACTCGCCACGTTATAAGCCGGCACCCCCATATTGAGCAAACGGGTCAAAGTTTCCGGCGCGGAGTTGGTGTGCAGGGTACTCAGCACCAAGTGACCGGTTTGCGCCGCTTTAATCGCAATCTCGGCAGTTTCCAGGTCGCGGATCTCACCGACCATGATGACATCCGGGTCTTGGCGTAAAAACGCTTTTAACGCGATGGGGAAGGTGAGGCCGGCTTTGGTGTTCATTTGCACCTGGTTAATACCGGGCAAGTTAATCTCAACCGGGTCTTCGGCGGTGGAGATGTTGGTCTCTTCCGTATTCAGAATATTCAGGCCGGTATAAAGCGACACGGTTTTACCACTACCAGTCGGGCCTGTGACCAGAATCATGCCTTGTGGTTGCTCCAGCGCACTTAAGTAGAGTTTTTTCTGTACTTCCTCGTAACCGAGGATGTCGATCCCGAGCATCGCGCTGTCGGAGTCGAGGATCCGCATAACAATCTTTTCGCCCCACAGCGTCGGCAGACTGCTGACCCGAAAGTCGATCGATTTCTTCTGCGACAGTTTTAGTTTGATCCGGCCATCCTGTGGTACACGTTTTTCGGCGATGTCGAGTTTGGACATCACCTTTAACCGCGCCGATAACCGACCGGCGAGCGCTACTGGCGGCGAAGCCACTTCGTGCAAAATGCCGTCGATACGAAAGCGGATGCGGTAGCTTTTTTCATAGGGTTCGAAGTGCAAATCCGAGGCGCCTTTACGCACAGCGTCATGCAGCATTTTGTTGATAAACGTGATGATCGGCTGGTCTTCTGCTTCGCTGCCTGGTTTTTCATCGAGCTCGTCATTGTCACCAACCCCGAGCGAGGATAAATCCCAGTCCGAGCCGGTGAAGCTGTCGGCATTTTTACTGTCAAATACCCGGTCAATCAGCTTCAGCAATTTGTCGTATTCAACAACAATCAGTTCAGCGTGCAGGCCGGTACTGAATTCAAAATCTTCCACCGGCTGCATATCGGTGGGGTCGACGACGCCGAGGAATAAAGTGCGGCCGCGCTTGCCCAGTGGCAGCACTAAATGTTTGCGGATGAGTTTTTCGTTGCGTTCCTGCTCAGGCACATAATCCAGATCATAAAAATCCAGATCAATCAGGCTATGCATGGTAAAAGCGGCAACACTTTCTGCTAAGGCTTTGGCACTGATGAGTTTTTCGCTGATGAGAAGTTCAGCAACACTTTGATATTGGTGGGATTTTTCTTGAATCAGGCGTTGGGCCAACCCGGTCTCCACTAAACCTGCCTGGCTCAGTCGACGCAGCAGTATGGATTGTGGGTTCAGTGCCATAAAAGCGGTCCTGCAAAACAGCAAAAAATCAGTATATCTCTGATTATGCCAACAAAAATAGCTGATTCAAGTTTAATTACGGTGATTCGGCGGATAGCGGAATAAAAGTTATGCCAATTATCGCGATTGCTCAAAAGTGATGGCCAGAAAACGAAAAAAGCCGCGAATAGCGGCTTTTTTCTTCAAAGATATTAGCAGTAACCGGCAGCCTGACATGTACCAGAAATCGCCCACTTGGTTTGACCGCTGGCAAAAGTTGGGGTCATGATGTACGTGTAAGAACCTACCGCTGCAGTGCCAGTAGCGGTAATTACGCCATCTGCAACAGCAACGCTTGTCACATTGCCATAAGCGCCAAGGTTGGTGATTGAATAACCTGGGCCTGTTGCAGCGTTAGAGCAACCGGTCACTGTATTTTTGTCTAAAGCGCAAAGTTCTACAGCGGTTTTCAGCGCGGCGGTTGCGTTCACAACTTCAGCAAATTTCGACTTGGCTGTGTAAGTCTGATAAGCCGGCAGCGCGACCGCAGCCAGGATACCGATGATTGCAACAACGATCATTAATTCAATTAAGGTGAAACCTTGATTACGTTTCATAGTACATCTCCGTTTGTGTGTAGTTAACCCGGGGGGCTGTTTTCTATTCTGGACAAATTTAAATGTTACGCAAGAAAAAAATTCGATTTTGTAATTATTTATTTTTTTTCATCGTAACGTCATGAAATGTATATTTATTTTTATGTGTTTTCCCTTTTTGGGAATGATGATTTTGCCAGGTTGGTTTAACTTTTGAATAAAATGCAATTTTTAGGCCGTTGTTTTTTAATCATTGAAATATATAGAGAATAAGTTTTTGTTAATTAAATGGGGTTGTGTTGTGTCTTACGCGCTGGTCGCGGCAAGACTTGACAGCGTAACTTTTTTTGGTTCAAGCGAATAAAAAAAAGCCAGCAAATGCTGGCTTTTTATCACATGACCCGGTGTTGTCACCGGCTTTGCCATCAGCGCACCCGCAGGCGCATAGATAAATCAATAGATTGCACGTTTTTGGTCAAAGCGCCACTGGAGATATAGTCAACATTGGTGCTGGCTAAGGCCTTCAGCGACTCGGCGGTGACGTTGCCCGAGACTTCCAGCTTGGCCTTGCCCTGATTAATAGCAACGGCCTGCATAATGTCGGCGATATGGAAGTTATCCAGCATGATGATGTCGGCACCGGCGGCCAGTGCTTGTTCCAGTTCGGTCAGGTCTTCCACTTCCACTTCCACTGTTTTACCGGGGAAGTTTTGCCGGGCCGTGCTGACTGCGTTGGCAATAGATCCTGCCGCAGCGATATGGTTCTCTTTGATCAAAAAGGCATCGTATAAACCGATGCGATGATTTTTACCACCGCCGCAGCTGACGGCATATTTTTGCGCGAGCCGCATGCCGGGTAAGGTTTTACGCGTATCTAACAGGCGCGTTTTACTACCGTTCAGCAGCGCAACATATTTTGCTGTGGTCGTGGCTGTGCCGCTTAAGGTTTGCAGGAAATTCAGCGCGGTGCGTTCGCCGGTTAACAGAATTCGTGCCGGCCCGCTGATTTCGCACAGGATGGTATTGGCAGCGACTTTGTCGCCATCCTGCACAAACCACTGGATCACGGTTTGGTCAGACAATTGGGCAAAAACTTCGTCGACCCATTGGGTGCCGCAGATCACGCAGTCTTCGCGGGTGATCACTGTAGCCGTCGCTTGTTGCGATTCCGGGATCAATGAGGCGGTGATATCACCTTGCTGAATGGGTAAATAACCCAGGTCTTCGGCCAGTGCATGGCTGACGCCGCGGCGAATTTCCTGCATCAGGCGTTCCTGATGGCTCAGTTCTGTATCAGTATGTGACATAACTTTCTTATCGTTGCAGTAGACGCAGTTGTTGCTGCTGTTTGCTGAATTCTAAATGGTTTAGCGCGCTCATTCCTAGCAAAATCTCTGCGCCGGCCAGATTCGGTACTATGCTGGCTTCCAAATCATAAAGCACAATAGACCCCAGCCGCAGTTCGGCAATCCGGCTGCGATGCACTGTCACCACGCCATTGGCGGTGGAGCTTTGATAAGGCGCTCCTCGTGGCATACCGGTGCGCTCTGCGACCGCTTCGGACACTGCGACTGCCGTGGCGCCTGTATCCAGTAAAAACTCCACCGGCTTGCCATTGAGCTGCAACGTGCCGACATAATGGCCCTGACGGTTAGCATCCAGTACCACTACCCGCTCGCCAGCTGTGCCTTGTTCCTCGTGTAATTGTTGGTTGGGATTACGTTGCTGTGTCAGCACGCCGTCGAAAAACAGATAAATCAGCCCCAGAACCAATAACCAGGCTATCCATGCAAAGCCACGCCCCAAACGCGCTGCATGGTCCGGGGATGCCGGGGGCGGGGGAGAGGAGGATGGATCAGGAGCTTGCATTCGACAGCCATGACGCAGAGAATAAAGCCACAGCATAACCAGTGAGGATTGGCTTTGCCAAGTACGGCTCCAACCACGACAACAGACTTTTCTGTGCCAGCGCCTGAAATTACCAAACGGCCCTGCACCCATTATGACGACAGGCCAGATCCATCAGATATCAGCCTGCTGGTGATCCACAACATCAGCTTGCCACCGGCCACTTTTGATACCCCTTATATTGACGACTTTTTTGGCGGCCGGCTTGATTGTAGTGCTCATCCTTATTTTGCCCGTCTGGCTGGTGTGCGGGTGTCGGCACATTGTGTGATCTATCGCGACGGCCGCATCTGGCAATATGTGCCTTTTGACAAACGGGCCTGGCACGCTGGCCTCAGTCTGTTTCAAGGCCGGGATAAATGTAATGATTTTTCTATCGGTATTGAGCTTGAAGGTGCCGATGATGTGCCTTTTACCGAAGCGCAATATCAGGCGCTAAGCCGGCTCTGCCACTGGTTGCTCAGGCAATATCCAACGCTTGCACCAGAGCGGATCCTCGGTCACAGTGATATTGCGCCCGGCCGGAAAACCGATCCGGGCCCGGCATTTAACTGGACTTATTTTCAGCAATTGTTGGCAACGCAGCAGGCGAGTTGTCAGCCATCCCCACCCGCAGCAGGAGAGCCAGCATGACCTTATTAACAATGTTGATTGCCTTAATTGTCGAGCGTCTGGCGGTGCGCGGCAGTGCCTGGCAACTGGTCACTTATTTGCGGCCTTATTTACAGCGCGGCCAGCGGGTGTCTATGCCGGGATTACCACAGCCTTATCTGATGTTGCTTTGGTGGTTACTGCCGGCCTTACTGGTGTCTTTGCTTATATATAGTGTGCAGTTCTGGTTGCTGCAGTTGGTGCTGAATACGCTGGTGCTGCTGCTGTGCATCGGCAGCTGGTCTTACCGGCAAACTTACAAACAATTTTTAAATGCGGCGCAGCGCGATGATCAGGAAGCTGCTTTTTTGGCGATGCAACAAATCCGCATTGCACAAGGCGCGCCGGAACTCAGTTATGGCCAGCAGTTGATTTGGCTTAACTTCCGTTACTACGCGGCCGTGTTGTTCTGGTATGCGTTGCTGGGCGCCTTTGGCGCTGTGGCTTATGCCTGTTTGCGCCAGCTGTCTGAGCCTGCTGTTGTTGCGAAGAGCAGCACAGAAGAAACGGCCATGGCTGTGGCTGAAGATAGTCCGGTCTCTGAGTCTATGAAGGCTGCAACAGTCGCCGATGAGCAGTGGCAGCGTTTTGCCGATGATCTGCTGCACTGGGCCGACTGGCTGCCGGTACGTTTATTTGGTTTGGGTCTCGCGCTGGTCGGGGACTTCAGCCGCACATCTGCAGTCTTATTGCAGCATGCAGGTGCCTTACACATGAGTGCTCCGGCTTTACTGGCTGATTTGAGCCAGGCTGCTGAGCCCGTGCCGGAAGAGCTGCTGAATACACCGGATGCTGCGGTCAGTGCCGTGGCGCTCGCTAAACGCAACGTGCTGTTTTTCCTGGCGTTGATTGCAATCTTAACGTTAAGCGGCTGGTTGAGTTAACAGATTTGGGGTCAGGTCTTGCTTGGTTCATCAATGATGCCCGGTGCAAGACCTGACCTCAACATCATCAATGGTCTGACCAATTCCGTTTTTTCTTATCCTTCTGCTTTTTCTAGAGTTTTAGCTCTAATTATTCTGCGCAAAAATCCATCGCCACAGCTTGCACTGATTTACAGTGCAGGCCTTTTCTGCTAATTTGATGCGCAACAAAGTAAAATGGTCTTACCAATTTACACGGTGTTGACACCTCAGCACCGACAAGAACAACAGCTCTGGACAGGAATGACAAACAGCGGCGCTTTGCTACGCTGTTGAAGCCATGAAAAACGCACTGAAAATCAAACCGGCAAAATTGTCGGATCAAATTGTCGGACAGCTGGAGCAAATGTTGCTCGAGGGCAGTTTTGCGCCTGGCCAAAAATTACCGACCGAACGTGAACTGGCCGAACAATTTGAAGTGTCGCGGCCTTCGGTGCGCGAAGCGCTGCAAAAGCTCGAAGCCAAAGGGCTGGTCAGCCGCAAACAAGGCGGTGGCACTTTTGTTTGCGACACCTTAGTCGGTGGCCTCACAGATCCGTTATTTGAACTGATTGGCCGCCACCCTGAATCCCAATTTGATTTACTGGAATTTCGTCACGCTTTAGAAGGCATTTGCGCCTATTACGCCGCGCTGCGTGGTACCGCCAACGATTTCAGTCAGATTAAACAACGCTACGACGAGATTTGTCTGGCGCAGCAACAGCATGACATCAATGCCGAGGCCGCTGCGGTTGGACGCTTTTATTCAGCAGTGGCAGAAGCATCCCATAATGTGGTGCTTTTGCATCTGGTGCGCGGCTTAACGCCGCTGGTGGAGCAGAATATCCGGTTGAACCTGGAAATTCTGCAGCAGAAGGACGGCATTGTGGGCCAGCTGAATTCACATCGGCAACGGTTAATGGAAGCGGTGATCAATGGTGAGCCGGAACAAGCCCGGCAAGCCAGCAACAGCCATCTGGCCTTTATTGAAGAGGCTTTGCTGGAAGCCGACCGGGAACGCTCACGACTTGAACGCTCGCTGCGTCGTTCGCAACAGAACTGAAACAGCACAGCAGAACAATAACAGCAAGGTCCTGCGCGGCAGGACGGTTTGAAAGGAAAATTGATATGTCTGAAGTCAATAAGCTTGACGTCGACGTGCTCGAAACCCAGGAGTGGTTGGAAGCGCTGGAATCCGTAGTACGCACCGAAGGTGTCGAGCGGGCGCAATTCCTGCTCGAGCAGGTGCTGGAACAGGCGCGGCTGGAAGGTGTCGACATGCCAACCGGCGTTACCACCAACTATATCAACACTATTCCGCCGCAACAGGAACCGGCTTATCCGGGTGACGTGAATCTGGAGAAAAAGATCCGCTCGGTCATTCGCTGGAACGCCATCATGATCGTGCTGCGCGCCTCGAAAAAAGAGCTGGAACTGGGCGGCCACATGGCCTCTTACCAGTCTGCTGCTGCATTCTACGAGACCTGTTTTAACCACTTCTTCCGCGCGCCGAACGAAAAAGACGGCGGCGATTTAGTCTATTACCAGGGCCATATTTCACCGGGTATTTATGCCCGTGCTTTTGTTGAAGGCCGCTTAACCGCAGACCAGCTGGACAACTTCCGCCAGGAAGTCGGTGGTGAAGGTTTATCGTCTTACCCACACCCGAAACTGATGCCGGAATTCTGGCAGTTCCCGACTGTGTCTATGGGCTTAGGTCCAATCACGTCAATTTATCAGGCGCGGTTCCTGAAGTATTTACACGGCCGTGGCCTGAAAGATACCAGCGCCCAGCGTGTATACGCTTTCCTCGGTGACGGTGAGATGGACGAACCGGAAAGCCGTGGCTCGCTGTCATTCGCGGCGCGGGAAAAACTGGATAATCTGTGTTTCCTGGTCAACTGTAACCTGCAGCGTTTAGACGGTCCGGTGATGGGCAACGGCAAAATCATCCAGGAACTGGAAGGTTTATTCCGCGGCGCCGGCTGGAACGTGATCAAAGTGGTATGGGGCAGTGGCTGGGACAAGCTGCTGGCCAAAGACACCACAGGCAAACTGCTGCAGCTGATGAATGAAACCATCGATGGTGATTATCAGACTTACAAATCCAAAGACGGCGCATACGTGCGTCAGCATTTCTTCGGTCGTTAT